>DATBWU010000355.1:0-5451 GCA_036514635.1 Anaerolineae bacterium
AGGGCGTGAGTGCGTCGCACGTGATCAGTGGGCATTCTGGCCGGCTGAAGCCGGCGATCCCCGGCTTTTCAGGCAGGCACTAAGGCGACACGAGCCGGGCATCTTAAGGTTCAGTGCAAGTTCCGCCGGGGAACAACGACGCCAAAGCACTCGGGTCGGTGGTCAGATTCGGCTCGACGTGGTTGCCCGATTCATCCCAGATTCGGATTTGCTGAATCCTGATCCTGCAGCGCCGCGAACGGATGAGGTACGTTGCTGACAGGCCGGTCTTCTCGTCCCAATTTCCGGTATCCGGGTTCTCCACGGCATAGTGATACTTGCCGTCGCCGCCACTGCCCCAGATTCTGACGTTGCAGGTGTAATTATCGCCATCGAATGTACAGAACTGGTATTCAAAGCCCCAGCCCAAGGCAATAGCGGCTGTCGTCGCCGTCGGGGCCGACGGCTGTGTCGCCGTAGCGGGCGGGCGCGTGGCCGGCGGACGAGTGGCCGATGGCCGGGTCGGAGCCGGCGTATCCGTGATCGTCGGCGTGCCGGTAGGCGGTGAGGTCGGCGTCGATGTCGGTGTCCACGTCGGCGTCGGGGTAGGCGTCGCCAGCGTCAGCGCCAGCGGAATCTCACTGACATCGACGTTGCCCATGTCGACGGCTGTTGCCACTACCCAACCGGTCGTGCCGTCGGGAAATTCAATCTTCAGCCACTGCGAATCGCTCGACCGCGCACGCACGGAGAACTTGCCGAAGGCGTTGCTAACCTGGCCTTTCACGGGCGAATCGGCGCTGGGGCCTTCGTGCAGATCGACGTTGTCCGACGTGAACCGGCCGTCCGGCGACTTGAACTCGGTCGGGCTGGGCTGGAGCGTCGGCGGCGGCGTGAGCGTCGCCGTCGGCGTCGCCGGTGCCTGGCTGCTCGCTGCGATCAGCACTCCGCCCCCGGCGACGATGGCGATCAACCCAATCACAATGATCGGAATGAGCCATTTGGATCGGCCAGCCGCCTGCGCTTCGGGCCGATGCGCCGTCTCGGCCATGTCGCGCGGTGCGGTGACGGTTTGGCTCGCCCCCATCCGCGCAACGGTCGAAGCCGGAGAGGCGCTACCCGGCGGAGGCGGCGTCGCCGCGCCGATGCGGCCTACGACCGTCGCGCCGGTGAGTTGGATCGCCGAGCCAGACTTCACCATGTCCGGCGGCGTGATGTCGGCCGGCAGACCCGTCGCCCGCTTCAGATCGGCCATTATCTCCGCGACCGTCTGATAGCGATCGTCGGGACTCTTCGCCAGTGCCTTGAGGATCGCCCGTTCGATGTCCTCTGTCAGGTCGGGCTTGATCTTGCGCGGCAGTGGCAGCGGATCGTTGATGTGCTTGAGCACGACGGCCAGCGGCGTATCGGCATCGTACGGCAGGCGGCCAACGGCGAGCTGATACAGCATCACACCCAGCGAATAGATGTCGCTGCGCTCGTCGCCCGTCTCGCCCATGCCCTGCTCCGGCGACATGTACGACGGCGTGCCGACCATCGCGCCGGATGCGGTCAGGCCGGTGACGCTCATGATCTTGGCGATGCCGAAGTCGGTCAGGATGACGTGCCCATCTTTGGTGATCATCACGTTGGCCGGCTTCACGTCGCGATGCACCATCTTGCGCTCATGCGCGTAGCGCAGCGCCGAGCCGACCGACAGGATGATCTTGACCGCGTCGTCCAGGCTGAGCCACTCGTCGCGCTCGTGCAGCGTCTCCAGCATCGTCTTGAGCGTGACGCCATCGATGTACTCCATGACCATGTAATACTGGCCGTTATCGACATCGAAGTCGTGCACCTGGACGATGTTGGGGTGGCGCAGCGTGGCGACGACTTTGGCCTCCCGCTCGAAGCGAGCGAGGAAGTCCTTATCGTCGGCAAGAAAGGTGTGCATCAACTTGATCGCCACGTAGCGATCCAGGCTGGGTTGGTACGCCTTATACACCTCGGCCATGCCGCCACGACCCAGGTGCTCGGTGATGCGATACCGTCCGATTGTCCTGCCGATCATCCCTTGCATACGTTCACCCTCAGTTCACTTCAAAAGCGGCCGTTTCCGTCTGAACAACCTGCTGGTCGCGCAGCAGATCGACACGGGCCAGATACGTTCCGCGCGAATCGCCCGGCGGCAGATGCAGGGTCAACTGCGTCTGCGGCTGCATCGCGCCGACGACGGAGGTCGAGCGCACTTCTTCGCCGCCGCGCAGCAGAGTCACGTCGAAGTCGGGCTTTTGGAAAAAGGGCGTAAGTTCGACGGACACGGCCACGCGCCGGCCATCCGGCGAGACCTCGGCGCGGACGTGGAGGATACGGACTTCTTCCGGGGGGCGCGGGCTGTCGTCGGCGTTTTCAAAGAAGTGGATCGTGCTGGACACGTGGCTGGCCTCATGTAACTCAATTGAGATTATACTCTGCCAGATACGGCACGCAAGTAAAGAAAGCGTTACAAATTCCGTTCACCCGCCTCGCCCGACGCACGTCTGAACACCACGCTGGCTAAGAACGTCGTGATCGGCACGGAGGCCACCAGTCCCAGGCTGCCTACCAGCGTCCGCACGATCTCCTCGGCGATGAATTCGCGGTTGACCATCTGGGTGAAGGGCTGCGGGTAAATGGCAAACAAGAGCAGCAACGGCAGCGACGCGCCGACGTAGGCCAGCACGAGCGTGTTGACCGTCGAGGCGATGTGGTCGCGCCCGATGTTCATCGCGCGACGATACACTTCGAGCGGCGGCAGACCGGGGTTGGCTGCGGTCAGCTCGGTCACGGCTGAGGCCTGGCTGATTGTGATGTCGTCGAGCACGCCGAGCGCGCCGATGATGATGCCGGCCAGCAGTAGACCGCGCAGATTGATCTGCGCGCCCGATGCCTGGAGAAACAGCGTCTCTTCCGCACCCTGCCCGGTCAGCCGCGCCAAGCCGACGGACAAAGCGGCCAGCCCGCCGGTGACGATCAGGCTGACGAGCATACCGCTCACGGCGGCGTGCGTCTTGCGCACCCAGCCGTAGATCAAATACAGCGTTACCGCCAGTTGCACGAACGAGCCAATCACGCTGACCAGCACCGGATCGTTGCCGGCCAGGATCATCGGCAAGATGAACTGGGTGATGATCACCAGGCTGACGAGCATCCCCAGCAACGATCGGATACCTTGCACCCGCGCGACGAGCAGAATGAACACGACGAACACAACGGAGAGGAGCGCCAGCGCATCGAGGCGCACGGCATCGGTGATGATGAACACGTCACCCAGGTCAGGCCGCCTGGCGCGCGTCACCATCACGCGATCCTCAGCCTGGTACAGAGCCTCCGGCCCTAGCAGCGAATACAGGCCGTGATCGACGACGACCGCGCGGCCTGCCAGCTCGCCCTCCAGAATCTCCAGGCGGAGTCGCTGATAAGGTTGTTGAACACCTTCCTGGTCAATCACACCCTGATCCAGAACCTCGATGACGCGCGCCTGAACCGTCTCTTCGTTAGCGGCAGGCTGCTGTTGCAGCGGCGACTGCACCGATCGACCAATCAGCGCCAGCGCGCCGATGACGGCGATGGCAACGCCTATCAAAATGAATCGAGTTCGATCGAGGCGCATAGTGGCACCCTCCAAAACGACGGCGCGATTATATCACCCCCATATCCACACGTTCAACCTTCCGGCCATCGCAGTTCGAACCGGTGCAACGAATGTGACTCGGATAAACGTATACCGACCCGCGCCGCCGGCGCATTCGTTTACGGGAGCGCTGCACCGCATGTGTCCGCTGTGCATTCGTTGCCCAGTTGACCGCCTCTTGCCGCTACATTACAATCGGAGTGCCTACAGTCAACAGTGGTCGGTGGTCAATGATCGGTGATCACTCATCACGTTTTACACATCGCGTTTCACGAAAGGACAGCATGTCTTCTCCACACATCGAGACGCTGGCGATTCACGCGGGGCAGCATCCCGACCCGGCTACCGGCGCGGTGATGACGCCGATTTACCAGACTTCCACATTCGTGCAGGAGGGTGTCGGCCAACACAAAGGGTACGACTATGCCCGCACGGCGAACCCGACGCGCGCGGCGCTGGAAGCCTGCCTGGCCGCGCTCGAAGGCGGAGAATTTGGATTGTGCTTCTCGTCCGGCATGGCGGCGATCGATACCTTGCTGCGACTGGTGAAACCGGGCGAGCACGTGCTGGCCGGCGACGACGTGTACGGCGGCACGTATCGATTGTTCGTGCGCGTGCTGGCCGAGTACGGCGTTCAGTTCGACTTCGCCAACATGAGCGACCTCGATACCGTGCGCGCCGGGCTACGACCGAACACGCGGTTGGTTTGGCTGGAAACGCCGACCAACCCGCTGATGAAGATCGCCGACCTGGCCGCGCTGAGTGGGATCGCGCACGCGCACAAGTCTGGCAAAGGCACACTCGTCGCGGTCGATAACACGTTCGCCTCGCCCGTGATCCAGCAGCCGCTGCGGCTTGGCGCGGACTTCGTCGTGCACTCGACGACGAAGTATCTGGGCGGCCACAGCGACGTGGTGGGCGGCGCGGTCGTCACATCGAACCCGGAGGCTTACGAGCGATTGAAGTTCCTGCAGAACGCGGTCGGCGCGGTTCCCGGCCCGATGGATTGCTTCCTGACGCTGCGCGGCCTCAAGACACTGCCGCTGCGCATAGAACGGCACAGCCAGAACGCCCTGCGCATCGCCGAGTTCTTGGTCGACCACCCGGCGGTCAAGACGGTGATGTATCCCGGTCTGGCGGATCACCCCGGCCACGCCGTGGCAAAGAAGCAGATGAAGATGTACGGCGGGATGATCGCATTCCTCCCCGTGGGCGGCGCAAATACCGCGCGCCGCATCGTGGAGCGGACGCGCATCTTCGCGCTGGCCGAATCGCTGGGCGGAGTCGAGAGCCTGATCGAGCTGCCCGCGCCGATGACGCACGCCTCGGTTGCCGGATCGCCGCTGGAGATCGATCCGTCGCTCGTGCGATTATCGGTCGGCATCGAGCACGTAGACGACCTGATCGAGGACTTGCGCCAGGCGCTGGCGTGATCGGCCTTCGTCGGGAGCCTGTCTGAAAAGCCCTGATGATTAACCACCACGCCCTATCCGACGCATCGCGTCGGGGGCGCGCTAGGCGAGTCACCAAGACACCAAGAATCTCAAGGCTTTCTTCGTGACGCTTGCCCCCTTCAGGGGGTGGTGTCTTGGTGGTGAGTTTTAAGACAGGCTCTAAGGGCTTGTCAAGAAATAACTCCGCAGATTGTCATGCTGAGCGCAGCGAAGAATCTCTGCCCAACAAGCCGAGACCCTTCGCTGCGCTACCCAGAAACTTGCGCCATGGCCGGCGTGCGCCCGCCGATGAACTCGGCGGGCTACACAACAGCGTCGGATGAATCCGACTAGCCCGATTCATCGGGCGCAGCGGGGTAGCGCGGC
>DATBWU010000356.1:0-4247 GCA_036514635.1 Anaerolineae bacterium
TGAGCGAAGCGAAGCATCTCGCTGGCTGGCGCTGAGACCCTTCGCCGCTGGGCGGCTCACGCCCTGTCCGGCGCTTCGCGCCGGGGGCGCGCTAGGCGGGGGTGACATGATGAAAACTCGCCCCCAAAGTGAAATGCACCCTGGCCGACTCTGACTGTTGACGCTCGTTCGACTGTATGCTACGCTTTCGCCACTGAAGTTGTAACACCAAGGGTGGAGTCATGGCTGTTCCCGTCGAGACGCTGGCCGGGTACGTCCCGGCGTTGGTGATCCGTCATCTCGCCGAAAGTCCCGGCCCTGTCACCACACCCAGCGCCCACTCGTTCCCCGCCGCGGTGCTCTTCGCCGACATTTCCGGATTCACGGCCATGACCGAGCGCCTCGCCCGGCAAGGCCCCGCCGGCGTCGAAGAAGCCTCGCACCTGCTCAACGACTATTTCGGACAACTGATCGAGCGTGTCGCCGCGCACGGCGGCGATGTGATCAAGTTCGCGGGCGATGCACTGCTCGCCTTGTGGCCTGCCACCGAAGAACCGCTCGACAGCGTCACGCGGCGCGCGGCGCAGTGCGGACTCGCCGCGCAAAAAGCGCTTCACGGCTACATGCCCGCCCCGGACGTGCGACTCTCGCTGCGCGCCAGCATCGGCGCAGGTGAGATCACCGAGGTGCACATCGGCGGCGTGAATGGCCGCTGGGAGTACCTGATCGCGGGCGCGCCGCTGGCGCGACTCAGCACGATCAAGCAAGACGCGCAGCCCGGCGACGTGATCATCTCGCCTGAAGGCTGGTCACAGGTGCAGTCATCGTTCGAGGCTCAACCACTCGACACGGGCGGCATGAGGCTGGAAGCGATCCGCGATCCGCTGCCGCTCCGCCCGCTCGCTCCGCCCGCGCCATCTCCCGATCTGGAACCCGCGCTTCGCGCGTACATCCCCAACTCGATCCTCGATCGGCTCGCCGCCGGTCAGACCGAGTGGCTGGCCGAGCTTCGGCGCGTGACGGTGATCTTCCTCAACCTGCGCGATCTCGATCACAACACGCCGAAGGGATTGAAGCAGGCGCAGATGGTGCTGCGTGCGCTGCAGGCCATCTTGTACCGCTACGAAGCCACCATCGACAAGATTAGCATCGACGATCAGGGCGCGACGATGGTCGCTGCACTGGGGCTGCCGCCGCTGACGCACGAAGACGACGCGGCGCGCGGCGCGCAGGCTGCGCTGGACATACAGGCGGTGATGCGCGATCTGGGTTTGCATCCGGCAGTCGGCGTGGCGACCGGGCTGGTCTTCTGCGGATCGGTGGGCAGCGCGACGCGGCGCGAATACACCATGGTCGGCGATGTCGTCAACCTGGCCGCGCGGCTGATGCAGAACGCCCGCGACGATCTGTTGTGCGATGCGGCGACGGCGCAGGCCGCGCAAGACCAAATCGTCTTCGAAACGCTGCCGCCGATCAGAGTCAAAGGCAAAGCCGATCCGGTCACACCCCATCGACCACGCGGCCTGGCAAAGGTCAGTATCGCGCGCCCGCAGACCGCGCTGATTGGCCGCGTCGCCGAGCTGACGGCGCTGGAAGACCAGTTGCAGCGGCTGATGCGCGGCGAGGCAGGCGGCACGGTGGCGATCGAAGGCGAGGCCGGCATCGGCAAATCGCGGCTGGCCGGCGAGGTGCTGCATCACGCGCAGGCGTTAGGCATGACGGTGCTCCTCGGATCGGGCGATGCAATCGAGAAGAACACGCCGTATCACGCCTGGCAAAGCGTTTTCAGCCAGTTGTTCGGCCTGGAGACGATCGTCGATGCGGACGCGCGACGCCAACACGTCCTGTCGCAGTTGCAGTTCGACGAGCAGTTGGTGCGCCTGGCCCCGTTGCTCGGTCGCGTGTTGCCGATCGACTTCCCCGAAAACGAAGACACGGTGAATCTGACCGGGCAGGCGCGCGCCGACCGCACGCGGGATGTCTTGCTGCGCCTGCTATCGGAGTTGCCGGCGACGGGCCGGCGCGCGCCCAAAGTGCTGGTGATGGAGGACGCACACTGGTTCGACTCGGCGTCATGGACGCTGGTGTTGCTCGCCAGCCGGCAGGTTCAGCCGATGCTGCTGATCGTCACGACGCGCCTGCCGGGCGATCCGCCCACGCCTGAATACGCGCAATTGATTCAGTTGTCCAATGTGGAACGCTTGCGCCTCGACGCGCTGCCGCCCGAAGACACGCTGGAGCTTGTGTGCCAGCGCTTGAACGTCACGTCGCTGCCCGAGCCGGTGATCGACCTGATTCGCGACAAGGCCGAAGGGCATCCGTTCTTCAGCGAGGAACTGGCCTACGCGCTGCGCGACACGGGGCTGATCCGGATCGATAATGGCGAGTGCCACCTCGCGCCGGGCGCGGGCGACCTGCGTGCGCTGACCTTCCCCGATACCATTCAGGGCGTTATCACCAGCCGCATCGATCGACTGACACCGCCGCAGCAGATGACGGTGAAAGCGGCCAGCGCGATCGGGCGCGTGTTCCCCTATCGGATTCTGTACGACATCCATCCGATCGAAGCCGACAAGCCGCACCTGCCGGATAATCTCGCCACGCTGCAGCGACTCAACCTGACGCTGCTCGACACGCCCGAACCCGACCTGGCGTACCTCTTCAAGCACGCCATCACGCAGGAAGTCGCTTACAACCTGATGCTGTTCGCACAGCGGCGACAACTGCACCGGGCCATCGCCGAGTGGTACGAACACGCTCCAATCGACGATCGCTCGCGCTTCGATCAACTGCTGGCGCATCACTGGGGCCTGGCCGGCGAGGCGGAGAAGGCGATCGGTTACCTGGAGCGGGCGGGGCATCAAGCCGCGCACAGCGGCGCGAACGCGGAAGCCAAAGCGCTGTACGAGCAGGCGCTTGAGACGCTGCTCCAAATGCCTGTCACGCCCGATCGCCAGCGCCAACTGATCGATCTGACCGTCGACCTGGCGCGCGTCGGCGCGTACCTGCCCAGCGACAACATCCTCACGATGCTGCGGCTGGCGCTCGACGCGGCGCAGACGCTTCAGGACGAAGAGCGGCTGGCGCGCGTGCACGGCAGCACCGGCGCGTTCCACTACGTGATGGGCCGGCTGGGCGAGGCGCAGGAACATTTCACACGGTGCATGGCGCTCGCCGAGAAACTCGGCCTGGAAGAGCTGCTGACGCTGCCGTACAACACCATCGGCCGCACGCTGGCCGTGTCGGGCGATTATGCCAGAGCCGCCGACATGCTGGCGAAGGGCATCGCGTTAGCCGAGAAGTATCACGATCCCGAACTGCTGGCTGGTTCGCTGGCGTTTTACGCATCGACGTTCTGGTTTCAGGGCCGGCGGGCAGAAGGCATTCCGCACGCCGAGCGCGGCCTGGCGCTGGCCGAAGAAATTCGCCGACCGAGTCGCGTCGCCGGGAACCTGATGGTGATGGGCTTCTGCACTTGCTTCTGCGGTTTCTTCGACGAGGCCGCCGTGTACCTGCGGCGCTGCCTGAGCATCGCCGAACCCAAGCAATACGTGCAACCGATGTACATCGCCTACGGCTGCATGGGCTACTTGCAGATGCAAGACGGCGACCTGCACCTGGCGCGCGAGTATCTGGACAATAGCCTGCAGCTGGCCGAGAAGAACAAGGCCGTCGCCTTCGTGCCGCTGTACCAGGCGTATCGGGCCGAGGTCGAACTGCTGATCGGCGATGCGCCGTCGGCGCTGGCGCGCGCCGAGGCGGCGGTCGCGGCGGCGGAAAAAACGCGGCAGCGCACGTCGCTCGGCGAAGCGCAGCGCGTATTGGGTCGGGTCTACGCGCGCTTATCGGAATGGGAGAAGGCCGAGCAGGCTATGCAGGCCAGCCTCGCGCTTCAGAAGAAGTGTAACGCGCTGCCGTTCGTCGCAATCAGCACGTTCGACCTGGGGCGGTTGTATCGAGAATGCGGGAGGCCGGACGAGGCGCGCGCGGCGATCGCCGAGGCGACGAGGATGTTCGAGGATTTGGAAATGGCCTGGCATCTCGATCGGGCGCGACAAGTGCGGACAGAACTCTGAACCGCAGAGAACGCAGAGCGCGCGGAGGACAGCGAGAGTGCGAACGTCACCCTGAGAATCCCACATCGCCGGGTGGCGATATGCTTGAAGCCAGAAACGTGCCGGCCACGTCGCCGCGCGGCGATGAATTCGCCGCGCTACTTGGCTGCGCCCGATGAATCGGGCTAGTCGGATTCATCCGACGCGGCGCGG
>DATBWU010000357.1:0-3342 GCA_036514635.1 Anaerolineae bacterium
GTTCTGACTCGGCCATGCTGCTCCTTCACGCGGCTCGCGCCATAAAAATGGGCTTGGCTTGTGTGCCAGCCCATTCTGCGGGACAGGATTTTACCCGCTAACCTGCGTTTCGTCAAGACACACTGTCTGGTGATTGCACACTCGATTGAACCACAGAGACGTTCTAAGAGACTGTCTTAAAACTCACCACCAAGTCACCAAGACACCAAGCCTCTCCAAGTTTTCTTGGTGTTTCTTTGTGTCTTGGAGCCTTGGTGGTTACCGTAGCGGCCTTTTCAGACAGGCTCTAAGTCCTGTCAAGGGGTTGCACGGAGCGTGCGGAGCAACCCTATTGGCTTTTCTCCGTGTCTCTGTGCCTCTGTGGTGAGATGTGAATCATCACCGGACGCTGTGGAATTCGCTCTAGTACATCGCGGCGGAAATACCCCAACGGTTTGTCATGCTGAGCGGAGCGAAGCATCCCGCCCATAGTGCCGAGACTCTTCGCTTCGCTCAGAGTGACAACCATTGGCTCATTTAAGCCCAGGAGCACTAGACTTTAGATGTGATCTCGCTCGTCATTCCGGTGCGTGGCTCGCGTCTCGATCGAGCGCTGCGAAAGACACCCCTCACGCGATCGCGCAGATTGCTGGCGGCTCTCCGCACAGGCGGCAGGCGCAGGCCCAACAGCACCAGCACGACCGCGCCAAAGCGCAGCGGTTCGCGGATGTCAGACTTCACCAGCCAGATGAAATGCACCACAGCCAAGATGGCAGCCAGATACACCCAATGATGCAGCGTCCTCCATCGCTTACCCAGGCGCTTCATCCAACCCCGGGTCGATGTGATCGCCATCGGCAACAGGATGAGGAACGCGGCAAAGCCGACCAGGACGTATCGCTTCTGGGCGATCTCGCTTGCGATCTGTTCCCAATCGAGGCCAAAGTCGAGCACGGCGAACGTCAGCAGGTGCAGCGCAGCATACGAGAAAGCGTACAGGCCCAGTGCCCGACGCACCGTCAGCGCGCGCCGGAAGCCGAACAGCGTATTGGCCGGCGTGCAAGCCAACGAGATCACCAGCAGCATCAATGCGGTGTGCCCGGTGATGCGGGTGATGTCTTGAATCGGGTTGACGCTGAGACGGTGCTGCGTAGCGTTCCAGATCAACACCACCAGCGGCGCTATCGATCCGGCGTGCACCGCGATCCGCAGCCCGTCGAAATGGAAGTTGCGCACTAGAAGTTCACATCCAGGTCCATGCCCGCGTACATTTGGGCGACTTCTTTTTCGTAGCCGTTGAACATCAGCGTCGGGCGGCGGCCGGCTTCGCCGATGCGCCGCTCGGTCGCCTGCGACCAGCGCGGGTGAGGATGGTTCGGGTTGACGTTCGAGTAGAAGCCATACTCGTTCGGCGACGCGATCATCCAAAAGGACACCGGCTGCTCTTCCACCAGTTCGATCTTGACGATCGCCTTAGCGCCTTTGAAACCGTACTTCCACGGCGCGGCGATGCGCAGCGGCGCGCCGTCCTGGTTGGGGAGCGGCTTGCCATACAGCCCGGTGACCGCCAGCGTCAGATCGTGCATGGCTTCGTCCAGCCGCAGTCCTTCGACATACGGCCAATTGAACCATCCGCCCCGCTGGCCGGGCATCTGATCCGGATCAAGGATCGACGTGAAGCGCACGAACTTCGCCGACGACTTCGGATCGGCTTCCTTCAACAGCAGATTCAGCGGAAAACCGATCCACGGGATGACCATCGACCACCCCTCGACGCAGCGCAGCCGATACACGCGCTCGTCCTGCGGGAACTTGGCGCGCAGGTCGTCGATGTCGTACGTCTTGGGCTGATTGACCAGTCCACTGACCTCGATCGTCCACGGCGAGGTCTTGAAGTTGGCGGCCAGGCTTGCCACTTCTTGCTTGTCGGTCGAGAACTCGTAGTAGTTGTTGTAGTTGGTGATCTGCTCGTAGGTGTTGAGCGGATCGCCGAGCTCGTCCGTCGTGGCTTGGGCTATCGCCGGTTCCGTATCCGATGGGTTGGCTGCGATCGGTTCCGGCGCGGATGCGTCGCACGCGGCCAGCGTGGCGGTCGCGGCCAGCGCGCCGACGCCGATCATGAATTTGCGCCGAGACAGGTAAACGTGTTCGGGCGTGATTTCGGATGGCTTAATCTTCACCATAGTTGCCTCCCTGGTTGCCGGAATAACAACCGCTCTCGCACCGAGAGCGGTTTAACGATAAGTCTACCAGATTACGCCTATCTTACGCTGTCTGCGGTACGTGCCGCCTGTGCCGGACGATCAGGATCGCCAGCGCCAGCAGCGCCGCGACGATCGAAATCAGGCTGGCCGTGGGGATGTTGGCGATCGAGGTCCAGGCGTCGAACCGAAAGGACTCGACGAAGATGCGCACAACGGGATACCACAGGAAGTACAGCAAGATCAGATCGCCTTCTTTCAGGCGGTTCGCGAAGCGGCGGCTGATGACGATCAACAGGACGAAGCCCAGCAGGTTCAGCATTGATTCGTACAGAAAAAGCGGATGGAAGCGCGTCGTCTCGACCGGGTAACTCGCCAGATCGACGTACTGGTAGGTGCGGTGCGCCGCGTCGATCGAAAGGCCCCACGGCAGATCGGTGGGCGGGCCGTACAATTCCTGGTTGACGAAGTTGCCCCAGCGCCCGATAGCCTGGCCGACCAATAACGCCGGCGCGGCAAAGTCGAGATATTTCCAGAAGGATAATTTTCGCCGCCGCGCGTAAAACAACATGGCCAGCCCGCCGCCGAGCACGGCCCCAAAAATGCCCAGCCCGCCATCGCGGATGAGCAGAATGATGTCCAGCGGGTGATTCTGGTACCACGGCCAGCCGCAGCCGGGGATGTTGGCCGTGCAGCCGGCAGGCGTGGAAAAGGCGTGATACAGGCGCGCGCCGATGATGCCCGCAATGATCACCACGATCAGGCCGTCCCACACGATCTCAGGGTTCTCGCCGCGCCGGCGGGCTTCGCTCGCCGCGATGTAGCCACCCATGAGCGCGCCCAACAGAATAATCAGGCTGTAAAAGGTGAAGATGGGAGTTGACCCGATACAAATGCTGGGTCGCCCATTAAAGTCGCAGAACATGCGCCGCTCCTCCGAGGGAATGGCGCGATTATACCATGCGCGTGAAAACAGCAACTGGGTTTCCCGCCCCTCGCTAATAGTCCAATGGTTGTCATGCTGAGAATCCCACATCGCCGGGTGGCGATATGCTTGAAGCCAGAAACGTGCCGGCCACGTCGCCGCGCGGCGATGAATTCGCCGCGCTACTTGGCTGCGCCCGATGAATCGGGCTAGTCGGATTCATCCGACGCGGCGCGG
>DATBWU010000358.1:0-17604 GCA_036514635.1 Anaerolineae bacterium
CTTCGCGTCGCCCGCCCCGCGTTTTTTGCGGGGTGGTGACTCGCCTAGCGCGCCCCCGACGCGAAGCGTCGGATACGCCCTGTCCGCTGCGAAGCAGCGGGGGCGCGCTGGGCGGGGGCGTGGGGGTGAGTTTTAAGACAGTCTCTTAGCGTCGGTGGAGCATACACCCTGGAGGCCCCATGACCCAAAGAGTCGCCGTTATAGGAGTCGGGTGGAGCGGTTTTCGCCCCATTACGCCCGACCTCTCGTATAAAGAACTCGCCTTCGAGGCGGCCACGCGCGCCTACGCCGACGCCGGGATCGACCCTCGCCGTGACGTGCAGGGCTTTGTCACCGCCGCCGAGGATTATCACGAAGGCACGTCGATCTTCGATGAATACACACCCGATCAACTCGGCGCAGTCCTGCGCCCGATGCACACGATTACCGGCGACGGGCTGCACGCGCTGGCCGCGGCCGCCATGCAGATCGCGTCGGGGCTGATGAACGTCGTCGTGGTCGAGGCGCATTCGAAAGCCTCGAACATCCTCAGTCTGTCACACATCACCGCCTTCGCGCTCGATCCCGTGATCGAGCGACCGCTCGCCGCGCACCCATCGTTCGTCGCCGGGCTTGAGATGCAATGGCTGCTGGCCGCCGGGCGTTTCACGCTTCCCCAGGTGGCGACCGTCTCGATGAAGAATAAGCGCAACGCGCTCGCCAACCCGATGGCTTCGTTTGCCGCCGATCTCACAACGCGCGATGTGCTCGATTCGGCTCCACTGGCCGAGCCGGTGACCCGGCTCATGACTGCTTCGCACGCCGACGGGTGCGTGGTGATGGTGCTGGCCGACGAGAATACTGCGCGGGCGCTGAAGGGCAAGCCGGTCTGGCTACGCGGGCTGGGCTGGGCCAACGACACACCCGCGCTCGATTCGCGCGCGTGGAGCGAAGCGCGTTATGCTCGCAAGGCCGGCGAGATGGCTTACCGCACCGCCGGCATCCGCTCGCCGCGTCAGGAGATCGACTTCGCCGAGATTGACGACACCTTCGCGCACAAAGAACTTGTGCATCTTGAAGCGCTGCGCCTGGCACACGAAGGCGAGGCAGGAGCCTGGAGCGCCGAGGGCGGCACTCAGCGATCGGGCGAGTTCCCGGTCAATCCATCAGGCGGCAGTCTAGGCTGCGGCTCGCTGCTCGACGCGACCGGGCTGGCCCGCGCGTTGGAGGTCATTCTGCAATTGCGTGGCGAGGCAGGTGCGCGTCAACTACCACAAGCCGACATCGGCCTGGCCTTCGCCTGGCGCGGCTTGCCGACGACGAGCGGTGTGGCGGCAGTGTTCAGTAATCAGTAAGCAGTAAGCAGTGAACAGTAAGCAGTGGCAACTGGTTACTGAGCAGGAGGGACAGGATGGATGAGCTGCGTCATGCTAAGAGTTTCCGCGATCTCTTGGTCTATCAGAAGGCGCGACAACTGTCTGCGGAGATATTTCGACTGACGAAGGACTTTCCCAGGGAGGAGATGTATTCTCTGACCGATCAGATTCGCAGATCTTCGCGATCTGTCGGCGCACAAATCGCCGAGACGTGGGCGAAGAGACGCTACGAGAAGCATTTCGTGAGCAAACTCACCGACGCCGATGGAGAACAGCAAGAAACACGGCACTGGCTCGATACGGCAGCCGACTGTGGTTATCTGACTCGGAGCCAGGCTGATGATCTGGTGGGGAAATGCGCGGAGGTCGGCCGCTTGCTCGGCGGCATGATGGCCAAGGCGCACCTGTTCTGTGGAATGACTGTTGCGGCAATACGTGAACCTGCAGCCGACTATTTCATCGGCGACCATAATCACTGATCACTGGCAACTGATCACTGACAACTGCCACTCACAGGAGATCAATATGGCAATGCGGCGAGTCGCTATCATCGGCGCAGGGATGACCCGGTTCGTCCGCCGCGCACTGGAAACCGGCCGCGAGCTGTCGTGGGAAGCGGCAGGCCAGGCGCTTCAGTCGTGCGAGATGACGCTGGACGACATCGAATCCGTCGTAATGGGTAGCGCGCCGGATGCCTTCGACGGCGTTCACATGAAGAGCGAATGGCTGGCCGATGGTGCGGGCGGCTGGGGCAAACCCTACATGCGCGGTTACGTCGGCGGAGGCACCGGCGTCTTCTCGGTCGCGCAGGGGTGGTATCACGTCGCTTCAGGCTTGTTCGACACTTGCCTGGTCGTGTGTGAAGAGAAAATGTCGCCGTGCAAGCCACATCCGCAGGCAGCCTTCATCTCGATCTTCGACAACTTCACCGAGCGCCCGCTAGGCCCCAACCTGCTGTGGATCTTCGCGCTCGAAATGAACGCCTACATGCAGCGCTACGGATTGAAGAAAGAAGACATCGCACAAGTGGCGGTGAAGAACAAGCGCAACGCCGCCGATCACCCGGCGGCATTGCTGGGCGATCCGGGTATCACCCTTCAAGATGTCCTCAACTCGGAAGTGTTAGCCTGGCCGGTGCAGCGCTTAGACGTCAGCCCGGTGAGCGATGGCGCGGTGGCGGTGGTGCTGGCAGCGGATCACGTCGCTCGCCGCGTGACCAATAAGCCGGTGTGGATCGAGGGTGTCGGCTGGAACCTCGACACCGCGCACTGGACCGACCGCGACCTGTCCTATCCCACCTACGTTGAAGAAGCCGCGCGGATGGCGTACACGATGGCCGGCATCACCGAGCCGCGCAAGCAGATCAACATCGCCGAACCTTACGATCCGTTCGACTACAAGGAGCTGCACCACCTGGAAGGGCTGATGTTGTTCGATAAGGGCAAAGCGCCCGAAGCGACCGCGCTCGGCGTCACGCAGCGCAACGGCGACTTGCCCGTCTGCCCATCGGGCGGATTACTGGGCGTCGGCAACCCGATCGCCGCTGCGGGGCTGATGAAGATCGCCGAGATATTCTGGCAGTTGCGCGAAGAGGCCGGCGCTCGACAAGTTCCCGGCAAGCCACGACGAGGCGTCGCCCAGGCGTGGGGCGACTTGATGCAGGTCGGGACTGTCGTCGTTCTCGGAAGATAGAACCGATATCGTTGATTGTGGATTGCTGATTGGAATCGGCAATCATAAATCTTCAATCCGCAATTCACCGGGAGTAAAGTATGGCCACGCACAATCACGTCTTTCCCACCACCGGTCTTTCACAAAGCGATTTCGACCAGAATCGAGTCGTCACCGTCGATTGGGTCCCGCGTGCCGAGTACGCCTGGGACGAGGGCGTGGCGATGGGTCGCTATTTGCAAGGCCTGAAAGAAGGCAAGATACTCGGGCGCGTCTGTCACAAATGCCGCAGGCGGCTCGTGCCACCGCGCATGTTTTGCGAGCAGTGCTTTCGCCCGACCGATGAGTGGTTCGAGGCTGGCGATACCGGCACGGTCAAGACGTTCTCGCTGTGCTACGTCACCTGGGACATGATCAAACTCGACCAGCCACAAATCCCGGCGGTAATTGACATCGACGGCGCATCGCCCGGCATGGGCATCATGCACCTGCTCGGCGATGCAGACCCGCAGGCCGTCCGCATCGGGATGAAAGTTTGGGCGATATGGAGGCCGGTCGATCAACGTGCAGGCGCGATCACCGACATCCTCTATTGGAAACCCATGTGAGATTGCGGATTGCGGATTGATGATTGAAATCAATCCACAATCTGCAATCATCAATCCACAATCAAGGAGAGTCTTCATGGCGATCCTCGACAACCTCGAACACGCCGTCGATGCCCAGGCGATGCGGGGCAGCCTGCCGACGCGCTATCGTTACACGGCCGGCGTCGCCGGGCAGAAGTTTCTCGCCGCGCTGCGCGACGAGGGCACGCTCCTCGGATCGCGCTGCGACAAATGTCAATACACCTACGTGCCCCCTCGCATGTACTGCGAGCGCTGCTTCGCCGCGCTGCCAGAAAGCGCATGGATAAGAGTCGGCCCGTCCGGGACACTGCTCAGCTTCACCCTTGTCCACCTTGACCTCGAAGACAAGCCGCTCGATCCGCCGAGGCTGCTGGGTCTGATTCAACTCGACGGTGCGAGCGGTACACTCGTCCACGATTTGAGTGAAGTCGAACGGCGCGCTGTCCGTATCGGCCTGCGAGTGACGGCCGTCTTCAAGACTAAGCCCGAGCGCAGCGGCTCGATACTCGACATCCGCTATTTCAAACCCGAATGACCCGCGACAAGGAGGCCAAGCATGCGCGATCTGACTGAAGCCTTAGTCGAGTTGATACGCCGCACCTCGACCGATCTGCCCGCAGACGTGGAGGAGTCGCTGGTCGGGGCGCGAGAGCGGGAAGAGGCCGGCTCGGCGGCGCAAAGCGCGCTGAGCTCGATCCTGGAGAACGTCGCCTTATCGCGACGCAACTCCACGCCGATCTGCCAGGACACCGGCACGCCGATCTTTTACGTGCATCATCCGGAAGGCTGGAGCACGCGCAGGCTGCGAGAGCAGATTCGCGCCGCTGTCGCCCAGGCTACCGCGCGATCCTATCTGCGCCCGAACGCTGTCGATGCGCTGACCGACAAGAACAGCGGCAACAATCTGGGCGACGACGCCTTCCCGACGGTCCACTTCGAGGAAGTGGAAGGCGATGCGCTGGTCATCGATCTGATGCTGAAAGGCGGCGGGTGCGAGAACGTCGGCGCGCAATACTCGCTCCCCAATGGCGAGTTGGGAGCCGGGCGCGACCTGAAGGGTGTGCGCAAAGCAGTGCTCGACGCGGCACACAAGGCGCAGGGTCAAGGCTGCGCGCCGGGCATTCTCGGCGTGGCCGTCGGCGGCGATCGAGGATCGTCGTACTACGCTTCGAAGGAAGTCCTGCTCCGCAAGATGGACGATGCCAATCCCGATCCAAAACTGGCGGAGATGGAACAGCAATTGGTCGACGAAGCGAACCAGCTCGGCATCGGGCCGATGGGCTTCGGCGGCCAGACGACGGTGTTGGGTGTGAAGATGACGGGCATGCATCGTCTCCCGGCGTCGTTCTTCGTGTCCGTGTCGTACATGTGCTGGGCGCACCGCCACAGGCGGATGATCGTGCGCGGCGATGATGTGACCTACGAATAGTGGAGGCGACTATGCGACACCTGACGATCCCTATTGACGATGAAGCGATAGGCGATCTCAAGGTCGGCGATCCGGTGGCGTTATCCGGCGTGATGATCACGGCGCGCGATGCCGCGCACAAGTGGATGGTCGAAACGTTCGTCAAGAAGACGCGCCCGCCACAAGGTGACGATCTGGCCGTGTACGAGGCGCTCAAGCCGCTGCTCAACGGCAGCGCGATCTATCACTGCGGGCCGGTGGTGGCCGGGTTAGACACCAAACAGTATCGCTTCGTCGCCGCCGGGCCGACGACCAGCATACGCGAAGAGCCGTATCAGGGTGAAGTGATGCGTCACTTCAACGTTAAGGCCGTGATCGGCAAAGGCGGCATGGGAGCTAAAACCCTGGCCGCCTGCCAGGACGTGCCCGGTGTGTATCTACATGCAATTGGCGGCGCGGCGTCGTTGATCGCGCAGACCGTCGTGAAGGTGATTGGCGTTTACAAGCTGGACTTCGGCGTGCCCGAGGCGATGTGGGTGATTGAGGTCAAAGACTTTCCGGCGGTGGTGACGATGAATGCTCACGGCGTCAGCCTCCACGCCGAGATCGAGGCCAAATCAAAGGCCGTCCTCGAGAGGCTGCTGTCCACTTAGTACCTCACCTCTGAAGTCTTTGCTTTTTGTGCAAAGATTTCACCGCAGACGCCGAAGGCGCGCAGAGGGCACAGAGATTTTTTGGGGATGCTCAGCGTTCTCTGCGTTCTCGGCGGTTAATTCCCTTGTTGGCTCCGGCTCGTCCGGGTGAGGGGCCTTTCACCATTTGAATTGACCGGGCGAGGACGGCATGTTAGAATGCAGCCTGTCAACAGGCATGGCATCTGATACGCGGGAGTAGCGCAGTGGTAGCGCAAGTGCTTCCCAAGCACTGGGTCGCGGGTTCGAATCCCGTCTCCCGCTCCACCTACACGAGCGTCCCACTGGGACGCTTTTTATTTTGGATACGGATGAACACGGATCACACGGATAAAGCTTTTATCCTTCATCCTTCATCCCTCATCCTTCATCCCTCATCCCTCATCCTTCATCCTTCATCCTTCCTCCCTCATCCTTCAGCATTCATCCATCTTCACACCCCACGCCAGATCGTAATCGATCTGCCAGGCTTGCACCTGCACATTCCACACGCCGAGCGATTCGACGTGCGCCTTGAACTGTTCGCGTGCCGGGGCACGCCCCGGCATCAGGCGCGCCCACGGGCCTGTGCGCCGTGTGATCACCAGCACGCCGCCCGGCTTCAACACCCGCACACACTCGACCAGTGCCACACGTGGATCGGGCATGAACTCCAGCGCTTCGAGGCAGCACACCGCGTCGAACATCGCATCGCCGAAGGCAAGCCGCATTCCATCCTGTTGGGAGATGAGCACCCGGTCGCGGTGCGCACTCAACACGCGCGCGGCTTCGCGCAGCATCCGCCGCGCCCGATCGACCGCCGTCACCGTCCCGCAGAACGCCGGATTCGCCATCAGCGTGAGCGGCACTCGACCGGTGCCGGTGGCCACATCCAACACACGCGGCTTCTCAATACCGGCCAACCATTCGACGAGCGGATCGCCGAAGAAATACGCATCGTCGTCGGGGTTGAACTGCTTGATGCGGTTGTAGCGATGGGCAATCACATCGTACAGAAAAGCGACAATGCGCGGCCCCAGATACGCGCCTTCGGCGATGACGAACTGCCAGTATGCGATCAACGCGACGAGAGCAAAGAGAAGGACGATAACCAGTGCCGGCATGTCAGGCGATCACCGCAGCGCAGATCAGCATGGCGGCCATCAGCCACACCTGCGCACGGCGGGCGAAGGCGTGTTCGGCGAGGAAAGCGTGGAGCGCGGCCTGGGCTACCAGGGTCACGACCACCGCGAAGGCGGCTGAAGGCTGGTCGCCGGCGAATAGCGCAATGGCGGCGATGATTTGAGGCGCGGCCAGGCCGGCCGCCGATGGTGCGCGGCTGCCCGGCGATGCTTGCATGACGGCACGATAGGCCAGCCCGAAGATCACCCCGAATCCTGCGGATTCGACACTGAGCGGTGCGAAGGCGGCATGTCCCAGCCACCACGGTAGCACGCCATACACCGATGCACGCAGAAGGTCAGAATCCAGGCCGGTGCGCGCGGCCCGCAACGTACCTATACCGGTCAACGCAAGCAGAGCCAGTGTCAGCGCCAGCGCGCGCCATCCCAATACCGCCGACAGCATGACCGCAATGACCAGCGCGGCCAGCGCGCTCGATAGGCTGGTCCCGACCTTCGGCGCAAATTCGCATCGCCACCACGCGCCGAATCGCGCACCCCACGCCACTAACCGGTCACCCGGCGAGCCGGGTTGAAGAAAAGGCAGATGAACCGCGCGCGGCGGTGCGTGCACGTCACGCCAGCGAGCGATCGGTGCGACCCAGTTCGTGCGGACGCAGGTCAGCCATACGGCCGGCCAGGCCCAATCGGACAGAACCAGGACCAACACGGCGCGCAGCACGTTCGGCGCGTCGAATGAGAACGCGGCCGAGGCAATCAATCCGCACAAGGCTGCCCACGCCGGGCCGAGCCAGGTGCTGCGCGCCGCGCCGATCGCGCCGAGATTCAGCGACGGGCTGATCGACTCGACGTTGGGCGATTGGTGAGAGACAGTATCGGTCACGGGGCTTTCACCTCAGGCGGCCTGCCTCACGCAGCCATGCTTCGGTTCGACGCATGCCTTCGTCGATTGACACGCGCGGCGACCAGCCGAGCAGCCGCTTCGCTTTCTCGTTGCTGTAGCGGCTGCTGCCCAAGAGGGCCTTGAGCCAGTCGCGCGCCGCCACCGGCGACCGCCGGGTGAGCCGGCACCACGCGAGGTACATCGATAAGCCGATCTTCACCGGAGCTGCAGGGACGGATCGAGCCGATCGGCCAACCATACGCGCATAGTAGCCGACAAACTCGCTCCACGTCGTGACGCCGTCGACAATGGTGAATGCCTCGCCCACGGCTGCGGCTCGCGTCGCGGCGAGCAGGTACGCATCGACCAGGTTCTCAACGTAGCAGGGGTGAAACGTGCCGCGGCCGCCATTCACCAGGATGGGCAAGCCGCGTTTGACGGAATCGAACAGGAGGGTGGTCCACGCGCCGCCGCGCGGGCCGAAGACCTGCGCCGGGCGGAGAAGGCTGACCTCGATTCGATCCGCGTAAGTCAGCACCACCGACTCGCTCTGCGCCTTTATCACGCCGTACGGATCGGCCGCGCGCAGCGGGCACGTCTCGTCGACTACACCGGCGTCCAAAAATCCGTACGCGGCGATGCTGCTGGTGTGAATCAACCGCTGCGCGCCGGCCGCAATGGCCGCCTCGACCAGCGCCCGCGTGCCCTCGACGTTGATCCGGCGCGCTGCATCCCACGAGTTGGGCCTTCCCGGCCAGGCCGCCACGCTGAAGATGATATGGCAGCCTCGCGCGGCGCAGCGCAACGACGCGGCGTCGGTCAAATCGCCCTCGACGATCTCAACGCCGCGTTGAGCCAGCCACGCGCCCCGCGCCGCCGATCGAGCCAGGCCCCGCACGCGAATGCCCTGCTCCATCAGACGCAGGGCGAGATGCGATCCAATGAATCCGGTCGCTCCCGTGACCAAGACGTTCTGTCCAGGCTCAAGCACGTCGCTGAAAGAGAGCCGGAGGCTCACGACGCCACGAGCTTGTCCGCCTCGCCCGCGTAATCCACGACATCGTCTGAAAGCAGTGGAGCGATTTCAGCCTGGCCTCGGGTCGTCATCAGGTTGCGAAGCGTTTCTTCAAAGTGGACAATCTCGCCGACCAGGCGATCTCTCTGGCCGTAAAACAGGGTCTGAAATAGCGCGTCAATGGCGACGGCGGTAGCCGCCAGCGAATGGAAGTGCGTCGGGCTGGCATAGGGACACACCAGCGTGACAGTGGCCGCGCGGCTGACCGACCACGACTCTGCGCCGGCCAGGGCAATGCTCTTCACGCCGCGCTGGCGCGCCACTTCGACGATACTGGTCACATCGGGGCTGTACTGCGAAACGGCCACAGCGATGATGAGATCTCTGGACGTAGCCGTGCGCAGGTCAACCGCGACTTGAGAGGCTTCGGTGGACAACGGGAGAGCATTGAAGTCGTACCAGCGCAGGACGCGCGCGAGCAAATCGGCCAGCGGCCGGTTGAGATTCTCACCGGTCACCCAAATCCGATCGGCGGCGCGAATCATCTCCACAATACGCTCCAGCGTCGATTGAGGCAAAGCCAGGTCGAGCTGTTCGATGTTCACCAGCGCCTGCCGGATCGCGGCTCGAAAGATACCTTGACCGTCTTCCGACGGCCTACTCGGCTGGAAGTACCGAACCAGTTGAGTCTTGACCTCGCTTTGAATTTCGTCCAGCAATTCGGGGAAGCCGGGATACTCCAGTCGCTGGGCGAATCGCACGACAGTGGCCGTATCGACATCGAGATGTCTGCCGAGCTGTGTTGCCGTCATAAACGCAGCTTCATACGGATGATCCATCAGGAATTTTGCCAACCGCTGGAAGCTCGGCGACAGATCCGCATAGTGAGTCTTGATACGTTCTCGAAACATGATCTACCTTCCTTTCTGCCTACGGATGGATGTGGTGAGCGCAATGCGGGGATTTCCGCAGGTATATCACATGCCACTAAGGCACCACGTCGAACTTCAAAGTGATGCCGTCTGATACCTGTCCATAACCGATCGTGTGCGTAGTATACTGCGCGCGGTCACAAGTTGCGCTTTTTGTTGCTGAAAGCCCGCGTCCACGCGGGCGTCTATCCTGATCGACCGCGAGGACGCGGTCGGTGAGCAAAACCGCAGATTGTTCCCGCGTCGAGTATATATCACGTCAGCCGATCTCACCAACCGATGTTTAGCACAGGTACTCACAACGACTTGCTCAGTGTTGGATGAACACAACCGGGCCATTGAGTTGTGTCGAATCCGGGGCAGGTCTACACAAATTATGGCATAGCCGTGGCCCGCTGTCAAAGCGAAACGGCCTGACGGTTGAGGCAGGCCGTATGCTTCAAACGGGTATCCGGAAAACTGGTTTAGAGGATCAGTGTGAGATCACCAAACTCGTGCCAGCGGTAATCGCGATCCAGCGCCTCGTGGTAGGCACGCAAGACGAGATCTTTGTCTCCGGCAAACGCAGTCGCCAGCACCAGCCGCGTCGACTTGGCCTCGTGCAGGCCGGTGACCAGTGCATCGACAATTCTGAAGCGATAGCCTGGCGCAATATACAGCGATGTCCAGCCGCGTTGGCCTTCCACATGACCGTTCTGATCGGCCACTGTCTCCAATGTGCGAACGACGGTCGTGCCGATGGCGAAGACGCGCCCGCTGCGCTGGCGCGCGTGATTGATCATCTGCGCGGCTTCGTCCGTGATCTGATACGGCTCTTCATACATGCTGTGTTGCTCGACCTGTTCTTCCTCGATGTCGATGTTCGACACGCCGGCGTGGAGGACGATGCGAACGACGTGGATACCATTCGCGTTGAGGTCGGCCAGCATCTGCGCTGTGAAAGCCCGCCCGGCGGAGGGCATCTCCGACGAGCCGGGGAACTGCGCGAAAACGTTCTGGTAATAGCCCAGGCTCCACTCATTTGGAACATAGTGATAGCGAATCGGCTTACCCAGCCGCGTGCGCCACTGATCCATCGACACGCCTTGCAGGTCGAACATCAGCAGCCACAACTTGTGGACGCGCGGATGGCGAGTGACGATCGTCGCGGTCAAGGGTAAAGCATCGACCGCGCCAAAATTCAGCGCATCGCCGGGCCGGATGTCGGCATCAGGGTCGAGCACGGCATGCCACTTGTCGCCCTTGCCGTTCGATGCCAGATCGCGTGAAGAGAGGCGCACCTTGATCTCACGCCCCCCCGCGTCAGTTGCCGTAAACTGCGAGGGCAGTGTCGCGCTGGCGTTCAGCACCACTGCATCGCCGGGCCGGAGATACCCCGGCAAGTCGGCAAAGCGTCGATGCTCGATGTGGCCGGTGCGGCGATGGATCACTAGCAAGCGCACGTCCGACCGGCTGCGCCCCTCGGCCTCCGGCGGCACGGATGCCGCTTTCTCGTCCGGGACCTCAAAGTGCAAATCTTGTAGCTTCATGGCGATACTCCTGCGCCTGGACGCGCTCGCCGTTGACGTGCCATCCCTCTTCGGAGGCCAGCCACACGAAGGCCGGCGCAGCGGTTTCCGGCAGGGCGCGGTCGCTGATGTCTTCACCCGGAAACGCAGCCTGCTGCATATCGGTCTGCAAGTCGCCCGGATCGACATTGACCACGCGCACGCCGGTGCCCTGCAATTCGGCGGCCCAGGTTAAGCCGATCAGTTCGAGCGCGGCTTTGCTCGCGCCATACGCGCCCCATTCAGGATACGCGCCGCGCGCGGCATCCGACGTGACGTTGATCACCAGTCCGCGACCCTGCCGGATCATGTGCGGCAGCACGGTCTGCGTCACGCGCAGCGGGCCGACCGTGTTGGTGCGGAATGTCTCCAGCAACGCATCGGGATCGGTGTTGAGTAGCGCCGGGCGCGGCGTGGGGCCGAGCGTGCCCGCGTTGTTGATCAACACGTCAATGCGCCCGAAGCGATCGATCGCCGACGCGACGACGCGCTCGATGTCGGCCTGCCGGGTCATGTCGGCGGTAAGTGCGAGAACCGCCCCGCCCGCTGCTTCGATCTCACGCCGCGCCGATTCAAGCATCTCGGCGTTGCGCGCCGCGATGGCGACACGCGCACCTTCGGCGGCGAACACCCTGGCCAGCACCTTGCCCAGTCCCCGCGACCCTCCGGTGATGAGGACGACCATGTTGTTGAGCATATCTCCACCTTTCCTGGTTCGATTCACCATCAGCGTACGTCCAAACCGCGCCGGCCGCATCCGACGATCAGGCCGTGCAGAGCAAACAAAAAGGACAGGCTCTTGGCCTGTCCCACCGTACAGAGCGGAGGCTTGGCTTTCGTTATCCGGCAATTCCTTGATTCAACAACACACCGCCGAAGACGACGAGAATGACAATGCTCACCAGCAGCAGCGCGCGCAGCACGCGCGGGCCGAGCCGGCGGGCCTGATGGAACAACGCGACCAATCCCACCAGCCCGCCGATGAAAATGCCATAGAATCCCACCAGGAATGCGCCGCCATGCAGCGGCGATTCGCGCAGGGCTGAGATCAGAATCGGCCCGTTGACGAATGCCCAGAAGAGGTACGCACCGGGGCTGAGGAGGTTCACGACAACCGCGCGCCGCAGGCCGCCAGAGGCGCTCGATACTTCATCCGATGCGGCTGCACCCGTGCGCCACTGCTTGAACAGTCCCCACGCCAGGTACAGTACGAACAGGCCACCCGCCAGGCTGAGGACGCGCAGGAAACCGTCGGGCAACTGCTTCAACAACAATAGTGTGAGGACGATGATCGGCGCGTCGCTGATCAGCGGCGCGAAGGCCACCGGCGCGCCGCGCCGCCATCCACCCGACAGCGACTCGGAGATCAAATAGGTCTGAAACGGGCCGGGCGCGGTCGCCGCCGTCAGGCCCAATGCTGCGCCGCGCAGCAACAATGCGCCCGGTAATAGAGTCGAGTCCACCCAATCACTCACAGATGAATCAACCCGCGCTGTGCGGCGATGGCGACCGCCTCAGTACGATTGGTCACGTCGAGCTTGCGGAAGATGGCGCTGACGTGAAACTTGACTGTGCGCTCGCTGATGCCCAACCGGGCCGCGATCTGCTTGTTGGCCTGCCCCTGCGCCAACTGGTGCAGCACTTCGATTTCGCGCGCCGTCAAAATGTCGTTTCGCCCCAACGCGCGTTCCGATCCGCTCTGTACCTGTTTCAGCAGCTTCGACGCGACCACCGGCTGAAGCAACGATCCGCCGCTATGCACCACGCGGATCGCATCGAAGATCTGCTCGCGCGGCGCGCCTTTCAGCAGGTAGCCCTGCGCACCGGCGTGTACCGCCGACAAGATGCGTTCGTCGCTATCGTATGCGGTAAAGACCAAGACGCGCGTATCCGAACCCGCGTCGTGAATCTGGCGTAACACCTCGACGCCGTCGAGTCCCGGCATTTCCAGATCGAGCAGCAGCACGTCGGGCCGCAGCGCCTTCACCTGCGCGACCGTCTCCGCCCCGGCGCCGCTCTCACCGATCACGGCCAAGTCGGGCTGCGTCTCCAGGATCGCGCGCAGTCCGTCGCGCACCACGGGGTGATCGTCGGCGAGGTAGATCGTGATCATACAGTCAGATGATTCCTACGGCTTTGCAGACGAATGACGTTCGTCTTTGGTCGTTCGTCCTTGGTCGTTCGTCTTGGATCGTTGGTCCTTCGTCATCAGTCCGTTCGTCGTCTTCAACTCGGTACAACTAGCACAATGCGCGTCCCGCGTCCCGGCGCGCTGTCGATGTCGAGCGTGCCGCCGAGCAGGTGTGCCCGCTCGCGCATACCTGTCAGACCGAAGCCGCGTGTCGTCGCCCCCGGATCGAAGCCGCGCCCATCGTCGGCGATCGAGACGCGAAGGCCGGCGCCTGTATCCACCAGATCGACGGCCGCCCGCCGCGCGCCGGAATGGCGAGCCGCGTTGTTCAGCGCTTCTTGCACGATGCGATACACACCGGCCTCGATCCGCCCCGGCAGCCGCTCCAGCCCGCCGTCCACACGCACATCGATCGGCAGTCCACGCTCGCGCGCAATCTGATCGACCAGCGCACGGATGGCTTCGGGCAACGAGCGATCGAGCAGCGGCGCGGCGCGCAGGTCGAGCACCGAGCGGCGCGCCTCCTCCAGGTTGAGCCGGGCCAGGTCGAGCGCCTTGCGAACTTTGTCTTTGGCGCGTGCCGGCGACTCGTCGATCAGCGCGTCCGCCGATTCGAGCTGCAGCGAGATCGCCGTCAAGCCTTGCGCCAATGTATCGTGAATCTCACGAGCGAGCCGGTTGCGCTCCTCGACTTTGGCCGCCTGCGCGCTGCGCGCATACAATCGCGCGCGCTCGACAGCGATGCCGAGCTGATAACCGATCGTGTACAGCAGGCGCAGATCGTCGGCGTCGAGCTCGCGCCAGTCGGTGCTGGCGACGTTCATCACGCCGAGTTTATCCGTGTGCGAGTAAATCGGAATGCTGGCGTGGTAACGCAGGCCGTCGGTTCCATCGACCAGCGCTTTGAGACGCGAGCAGGTGACGACGTTGACGTTGGCCGCGCCGGTCAGATCGCCCTGCCGGAAAGTGTCCAGGCAATAGCACGAGCCGGTCATGCGCTCCGGCTCATTCGTCAGCGCGGGCGGCAGGAACTGGGCGGCGGCCAGGTGTGGCTCGCCGGTTGTTTCATCAAGCAGCCACACCCATCCCGCGCGCAGATCGAGCAACTCAGCCGCCAGCCGCAGCACGCTCTCCAGCGCCTGGGGTAAGTCAATCGATCGATTCAGCGCCTCGGCAATCGCGTTGAGGATCGACAACTCGCGATTACGGCGCAGCAATTTGTGTGCGTCTTCGTAAGCCATAAGATAAAGGACACGGATAAACGCTGATGAACGCGGATCAGATCAATCCGTGATCTCCGTGTTTATCCGTGTCCCATCTCCAACTTGAACGGGTTGAAGTCGGTTCCGATGTCGAAGTAATCTTCGTGCTCGGCGTGCTTGAGCATGTTCACGATGCGATACGTGAGCGGCGTCATCACGACTTCGATGAAGACTTTGAAGATGTAGTTGGTGACGATCAGGCTGAGCGCGATCTCCCACGGGAACACGCCGAATACCGATGCGATGGCCACAAACGCGACACTGTCCACGCCCTCACCCACCAGCGTGCTACCGATGGTGCGCGTCCACAGGTAACGCCCGCCCGTCAGCAGTTTCATCTTCGCCAGGACAAACGAATTAGAGAACTCGCCCATGAAGTACGCGGCCAGGCTGGCGACGATGATGCCGCCGCTCGATACACCGCCCAGCACAGCACCGTACGCCGCGTCGCCGGCATTGGCCTGCCAGTTGGCTTCGCCAGGCAGAAAGCCGACTAGTGCCAGGGTGAGGCTCATCAGCGCCGCCGCACCGAAGCCGACCCAGATCACCCGGCGCGAGCGGCGATAGCCGTACACCTCGGTGAGCACGTCGCCGAAGATGTACGAGATCGGGAACAGCAGCGTGCCCGCGTCGAACGATAGGCGCAGCCCCAAGACCGACACACCCCAATCGACGATCTTGGCCGACGAGGCGATGTTGCTGACCAAGAGCACCGTCACAAATAGGGCCATGATCAAATCGTAGTACTTGTAACTCTTCATTAAGATGCTGTACCTTTGAATCAGCGAGTCAGCGAATCAGCGAGTCAGCGAATCAGCGAATCAGCGAATCAGCGAATCAGCGAGAGGAACGCCGTTTCTTCTGACTCTCGATCTCGGTGACAAGGAGGCCGATCACCTCATCAATGAGCGCAAGCCGATGATCGAGAACCTGAGCAGGCAAGACTTGACGACCGCGATAATACCAACCCTTTTCACGAGCCGCCCCTCTCTAAAGGGAACCCTCTGTCTCGTTGACTCGCTGGCTCGTTATTCGCCAGCCGATCCTCGCACTTCACGAGCCACCTCAGAACAAAGAACCGTCTATCTCGCTGACTCGTTGACTCGCTGACTCGTCTTCCCACAATCGACAGAAAGCGCACAGGCCGGGCGCGGTCGTCGGCTGGCCGCAGCGCTCGCAGGCGTGCAACTCGATCGAATCACCGGCAGACGCGAAAAGCCTCTGCTCTTTAGCACGCAGGAAGCTGAGGTAGAAATCGAGTTTCGCGCCAGGGCGGTCTTTCTCCATCTGGTTGAGCAGGTCTTTGTAGTACAGGCTCGTCGCACCGACCGAGAACGGGCATTCGTCGTAGATGTAGTCGATGCCGCGCACCAATGCGTAGGCCGCCGTCTCGCGCTCGTAGAATCGGCACAGCGGCTTGACCTTGCGTGCGAAGCCGGGCCGATCGGCAGGCAGCACCGGCGACTGGCGAGCCAGGTAGTCAACCTGCCAGTGCAGCGTGTTACCCCACAACACCGCCGCCTCGTCGTCGAGGTTGTGCCCGGTTGCCAGCACGTCGTAACCCAGCTCGTAAGCGATGCGGTTCATCTCGTGCCGCTTGATCAGCCCGCAGACCGAGCACGGCTTGCCGCGCCCGCGATGCGTGCGCCGGGCGACTTCCGGGATCGATTCGCCATACGTGCCCGTGATGTCCAGTGTGTGCAGCCTGGCATCGGGCCAGAAGTCGCGCACGAACTTCTCCGCGCAGACACGCGAGTGGTCTGAATAATCAATGCCGCCGTCGATACCGAGGCCGAGATACAGCCCGTCTGCCTTGTAACCGAGCGCGAGCAGAATGTCCCATAGCCCCAGGCTGTCCTTGCCGCCCGACACGGCGACCAGCACGCGATCGTCCGGCCCGAACATGCGGTACTTCTCGATGAAGCGCTGCGTGTTGGCGCGCATCCACTCGACGAAGTGCTCTTCGCACAGCGCCAATCGATGCTGTCGCATGTTGATGACGGCCAGGCCGCCGCACTTTCGACAACGCATCCCTGGCATGGTTTCACCCGCCCGAAATCACGGCGATCAGCTTGATCTCGTCCTCGTCGCCGAGCACCGTCGCGTCGTTGATCAGCTTACTGTCCTTCACCGCCAGGATGGTCTCGGGGTTCAGGCCAACCTTGAGGATGAGGTCGCGCACGGTGACGCGACCGGGGACTTCCCACTTCTTGTCGCGATACGTCACTTTAATCATCGCCCACCTCGATGAGGTCGATTCTAAGAGGAAAGCAACTGCGCGTCAAGCATACGCCGGGAGATCAATCTCCCGGCTACCCGTAACAAAGTCGGCTGAAGCCGACTCTGTACACAGCCGGGTTCACCCGGCTTTCACGTTATTCAGCCGGACGATTCCATCGTCCGGCGGCCACGATACGAGCCAGCCCTAGGCCGATTCCACCACTCTCCTCACCGCCGATGGATCCGACGAGAGGCACTCTTTCAATGCCGCCGCGAACCTCGGCGGCAGATCGACCCCGCCGATTCGCGCAGCGACAAACACCGGCGCGTCGTCCGGGCCGCCGACGACGATCGGGCTGGCTTCCACGTCCACATCGCGCGCGAAGACTTGATCCTGTTTGCCGCGCACGTTGACGCCGAACACTTCCGATCGGGGCATGTCGTAAGCCGTCGCGCGCAGCCAATCGAAGACGATCTCACCTTGAAACAGCGCGCCGCGTTCGTCGATAATCGAATGGGGAACAAACACGAAGGGCCGGTCGTACAGTGCCACGCCCAATCGCAACGCCAGCGCGCCTTGCGCGGCGATCTGTCCGCCGTCCGCCACAAGCGCCGCCGCCAGCGCTGAGGCGTTCGATCCGGCGAGAAGCACGCCTTTCAGAACATCGTTGGCCGTATAGGCCACGATCACGCCCTCGGTCTGAAACGTCAGAATACCTTTCTGGGTCATCCTTCAGA
>DATBWU010000359.1:0-3896 GCA_036514635.1 Anaerolineae bacterium
CTTCGCGTCGCCCGCCCCGCGTTTTTTGCGGGGTGGTGACTCGCCTAGCGCGCCCCCGACGCGAAGCGTCGGATACGCCCTGTCCGCTGCGAAGCAGCGGGGGCGCGCTGGGCGGGGGCGTGGGGGTGAGTTTTAAGACAGGCTCTGAGGCAAAGTGGCATGATCGAAGCCGAGAATCTGGTGAAGCGTTTCAATGATTTCGTCGCGGTCGATCGCGTGTCGTTGCGCGTCGAGCCGGGCGAGGTCGTCGCCTTGTTGGGGCCGAACGGCGCAGGCAAGACGACGACGGTGCGAATGCTGGCTGCGCTGCTCGTCCCCACATCGGGCCGCGCCTCGGTGGCCGGCTTCGACGTGACGCGCGATCCGATCGAGGTGCGCCGCCGCGTGGGCGTGCTGACTGAAGCGCCCGGCCTGTATCTTCGCTCGACGGCGCGTGAATACCTCGACTTCTTCGGATCGGCCTACCGCCTAGCGCCCGCGCAGCGCGTCGAGCGCGCACGGAGCTTGATGACGCGCTTCGGCATGATCGAAGCCATCGACCGCCGCCTCAACACGTACTCCAAAGGCATGCAACAGAAGATCGCCCTGATTCGCTGCATGCTCCACGATCCGCCGATCTTGCTCCTCGACGAGCCGACTTCCGCGATGGACCCCCACAGCGCACGCCAGGTGCGTGATGCACTATTGGAGCTCAAGAAAGACTCGCGGGCGATTATCCTCTGCACGCATAATCTCACCGAAGCCGAGGAGATCGCCGACCGCATTGCCATCATCCGGCGCGGCGCATTTGTGGCCGTCGGCACGCCGGCTGAATTGAAGCGCCGCCTGCTCGGCACGCCGTTGATGGAGTTGCGCCTGCTCAAGCCGGCGAATGGACTGGCGCAGGAGATCGGGACACTGGTTGAAGTGGAGTCCTCCGGCGAGGCGTGGGTTCGATTCCGCACGCCCGATGCATCGACCGACAATCCCCGCCTGTTGCGCTGGCTGGCCGAGCACGGCGTCGATGTGCTGACGCTGAGCGAGGTGCCTCGCCGCCTGGAAGACGTCTATCTGAACGTGGTGAAATAAACATGGCCGTTGCGACTGTTGCGCGATTGAGCGCTCGAAACTGGCTGGCCGGCGCGCTGACGGTGACCCTCCGCGAGATGCGTGACACGATGCGCGACTGGCGCATCGTCGCACCGATCGTCGTGCTGACGCTGATCTTCCCGGTGATCATGAACTTCACCGCAGGCGCGGCGCAGGACTTCGTGCGGCAGTACGGCGCGTCCCTCATCGGCGAGCGGTTCATCCCGTTTCTGCTGATGATCGTCGGGTTCTTCCCGATCTCGTTTTCGCTCGTCGTCGCGCTGGAGACTTTCGTCGGCGAGCGCGAGCGCAAGAGCATCGAGGCGCTGCTGTGCACGCCGCTCACCAACGGCCAGCTCTACCTGGGCAAAATGCTGGCGGCGATGCTGCCGCCGCTGGGCGCGGCGTACCTGGGTATCTCGGTGTACCTGACGGCGCTGTACATCTTCCGGGGGTGGACCGCGCCGGCACAACTGCTGGTTCAAATCGTCCTGCTCACGACGTTCGAGGCGGTCGTCATGGTGTCGGGCGCGGTCGTCGTGTCGAGCCAGACGACCAGCTCTCGCGCGGCCAACCTGCTCGCGTCGTTCATCATCGTCCCGATGGCGATGCTGGTGCAGGCCGAGAGTGTGATCATGTTCTGGGGCCGCTACGACGTGCTGTGGGGCTTCGTCGCGCTGCTGATCGTCGTCGATTTGATCCTGATCCGCATGGGCGTGAAGTTGTTCGATCGGGAAGAGTTGCTGGGGCGCGAGTTCGACACGATCAGTCTCAAAGAGCGCTGGCGCACGTTCGTGCGATACTTCAAGTTCGGCCCCGACGCAGACCCGGCCGGGCGCTTCTCGCTGCGGCGCGTATATCGGCAGGATGTGCCGAGGATCATCGGCCGGGCGCGGTATGCCGCGTGGGCGGTGCTCGCGGCCACGGCGATCGGGATCGCCGCCGGGCTGATCTTGGGTCTCACCCAGCCGATCGAGTTTCACCTGGGTGCGGCGGGCGGCGATGCAGCCGAAGTGCCGTTTGGATTCATCCTGCTCAACAATCTGCGCACCGTTGTCTTATCCGGCTTGATCGGCATCTTCACTCTCGGCGTTGTGCCCGCCGTCGTGCCGCTGATCAACAGCGGGCTGGTGGCGTTCGTGGTGACTAATGCCGCGGCCGTCGGGGGGCACAATCCGCTCATTCTGATTGCGGCGGGCATTTTGCCGCATGGCCTCTTCGAGTTGACGGCAGTGTGGCTGGCGTCGATCCTGGCATTGCGGCTGGGGGCGGCCGTCATTTCGCGCCAGCCCCGGATGACGTTGGGGGATTCGTGGCTTCTGGCGCTGGCCGATTACGCGAAGGTTCTGGTGTTTGTCGTAGTGCCCTTGTTGGTCATTGCCGCGGTCGTCGAGGCCAACATTACACCGAGCCTGTTGGCCGCTGCGCTGGGACGCTGAGGGAGGACGGACACGCATGGCGAGACTGGTCTTGCTGGGGACTTCGGCAGCGGTTCCAGACGCTTCGCACGAGAACACGTACATGGTGCTGCAAGGACCTGGCGGGGCAGTGATGATCGACTGCGGAGGCAGTCCGATCGGGCGTTTAGAGCAGGCCGGCGTGCCGCACGCCAGCCTCAACGCGGTGATCATCACGCACATTCATCCGGATCACGCTTACGGGCTTCCGATGCTGTTGATGGGGTTGTGGCTATTGGGTCGAACGGCGCGGCTGCCCGTTTACGCGCTGGGCACAGTCTCGGCGCGCCTGAACTCGGTGATGGATGCCTATGACTGGGGCGACTGGCCGCGTTTCTATCCGGTCGATTTTGCGCCGATCGAGGAGCGCGTGGGCGCGCCGGTGTTGGAGAACGCTGACTTCCGCATCACCGCAGCGCGAAACGAGCACATGGTGCCGACGATCGGCGTGCGCATCGAGAACAAGGCGACCGGCTTCGTCACCGTCTACTCGAGCGATACCGCGCCGTGCGAGGCGATCTTGACATTGGCTCGCGGCGCGGACGTGTTGATCCACGAGGCGGCCGGGGCGACGCCGGGCCACTCCAACGCGATGCAGGCCGGTGAAATCGCTCGCCAGGCCGAAGCCAAGAAACTGGTGCTCGTCCACTATCAGGTTCATGCCGATCCCTCGGCGCTGGCCGCCGAGGCGCAGGCAACCTTCGGCGGGCCGGTGGAAGTGGCCCAGGATATGGCCGAGTATACGGTATGACAAGGTGACCGGCGCTTGTGCCCCCTTCGCTTCGCTACGGGGGTCTGCGAAAATGCCGGTCACCTCCGAATCAGCCTTTGTACTGCCTGGCGTGCTCCACGTAGCGCCGCGCCGTCTGGCGCACCGTCTCCAATTCGTCCCCGGCAATCGATTCGGCTCATGTCCAGAACAAGCGGCGATCAGGTGACCGGCACTCCGTAGGCCCCCGAAGCAGAGCGAAGGGGGTGAAGTGCCGGTCACCTCGGCCCATGCCTTGTTCCAGGACAGACGCCCGCGCGGACGCGGGCTTCGAGCGGTCTCAGTATACCCTCACGCCGCCGATGAGCGCCGGCGCTCCCGGATCGACGTGAAAATGATGATCCATAAGGGCAATCGTACGGTGCACTTCACTTTTAGTGGCGCGCTTTCCGTATGTCACCCTGAGAATTCCACATCGCCGGGTGGCGATATGCTTGAAGACAGAAACTGGCGCGGCGTGGCCGCGCGGCGATGAATTCGCTGCGCTACGCCGCTGCGCCCGATGAATCGGGCTAGTCGGATTCATCCGACGCTGGGGTGTAGCCCGCCGAGTTCATCGGCGGGCGCTGGCAACGGCCCAAGTTTCTGGGTAGCCGCGCAGC
>DATBWU010000360.1:0-5362 GCA_036514635.1 Anaerolineae bacterium
GACGACTGACTACTGACGACTGACTACTGACTACTGATGACTTAAGGAGAATGCGCGTGCATAAGTTCCGCGACTTGAAGGTGTGGCAGCGGTCAATGGATGTAGTCGTCGAGGTTTACCGTCTGACGCAGACTTTCCCGCCGACAGAGCAGTATGGATTGCCCAGCCAACTGCGGCGGGCAGCCGTCTCGATTCCGCTGAACATCTCAGAGGGCGCGGGCAGCGGCAGTGACCCGGAGTTTCGGCGTTTCTTGCGTATCGCGTTGCGATCGTGCTACGAGGTGATGACCGGCATCGAGATCGCGCGCAGGCTGACCTATTGCGCCGATCAACGGGCGAACACACTCAATCAAGAAGTGGATGAAGTCGCTGCCATGATTGTCGGCCTCATCAAAAGCCTGCCGGAGAAGTAGTCAGTCAGCAGGCGTCAGTGGCCAAATTCTGGCAACTGACGACTGACTACTGACGACTGACGACTGACTACTGCCGACTGACGACTGGAGACTGCCTTGAGCGAGAATGGATTTGAGCCGAGCATTGTCGCCTTCTGCTGTCACCACTGCGCCTACGCCGCGGCCGACCTGGCCGGCTCGATGCGGCTGGAATATCCGACAGCCATCAAGATCATCGAGCTGCCCTGCACCGGCAAACTCGACGTGCTGTACGTGCTGCGCGCGTTCGAGGACGGTGCGGACGGCGTGATGGTGGCGGGTTGACTGGAAGGCGAGTGCCATTACCTGGAAGGTAATCTCAACGCCCGCCGGCGAATCGAATACGCGCAGAAACTGCTGGAGCAGATCGGCCTGGAGGGACAGCGCGTCCAGATGATCAACCTGTCCTCGGCGATGGGCGGCCAGTTCGCCTTCTCCGCCGCCGAAATGACGGCTGAGATTAAGCGCCTGGGGCCGAATCCGCTCACCCGACTTCCGAAGCCCACATCGCCCGAATGAGGGGAAGAGGAGCATGGACAAACAGCCGTACATCCTGATCACCGACGACGACCCGGACATCCTGGAAAACCTTCTCACGATACTGGGCAGCCAATCCTATCGGCTGGCAACGGCGCGCGATGGCAAGCAATGCCTGACGCTGATCAAGCAAGAGCGACCCGACCTGCTCATCCTCGATCTGCTGATGCCGCGCATGGATGGCTGGGGGGTGATCCGCGAGTTGCGCAGCGACCCGCAATACGCCGGTCTGCCGATCATGGTGCTGACCACCGTCGTCGAAGACGCCAGTCGCCGCCGCTACGAACTGGAAGTGGGGCTGGCGATGGACGTGCAAGACTACGTTCAAAAGCCGGCTAAACCGGCCGAGTTGATTCAACGCGTGGAGAAACTGCTGAAGGCTTATGCTTGACGCGCCATCTGTCTCCGTCTCCCTCATAGTCGAGCGCCTGCGCCGCTCGGAGATCTTCGGCGACCTGGCCGACGCGGATCTGGTCGCCATCGCCGGATTCTGCCGCGAGGAAGCGTACCGAGAGGGCGACACAGTGCTGGCCGAAGGCGCGCCGGCCGGGGACGTGTTCGTCGTCGAGCGCGGCAAGCTCGCGCTGGAGAAGAAGATCCAGATCGGCCGGCACTCCACACCGCGCAACGCCACGATCGGCTATGTCGAGCCGGGCGAGGTGGCGGGCTTCTCGGCGCTCGTCGCTCCGCATAGCTATTCCACCTCGGCCTTGTGCCTCGAGCCGACGCGCGTCATTCGGGTGGACGGCGCAGCGCTGCGCGCTTACCTGCACGATCACCCGGCGGCGGGCCACAAGGTCATGAACACGCTGGCCGTGTTGATCAGCGACCGCTACCGCCACGCGATCGACACGCTGACCTATTTTCTGTCGATCGTCTCGCACGAGCTGCGCTCGCCGCTGGCCGCGATCGAGAACTACTTGCAGACGCTGCTGGGCGGCTTTGCGGGCGAGCTCAACGAGAAGCAGCAGCGCATGATCAAGCGCAGTGTCTTGCGCGTGACCGACCTGCGCGTGCTCATCGGCGACGTAGTCGATCTGGCGCGGATGCGCCCGGAGCAGATCCAGGCCGACTTCGAATGGTTCGACCCCGGCGAGGTCGGAACGGAATCGATCGAGGATGCGCGGTTGGCGGCGGCGGAAAAGGGCGTTCACATCAAAGTCGAGCCGCCGCCGAGGTTCGAACCGATCGTCGGCGCGCGGCGGCGCATGCGGCAGGTCCTCACCAATTTGCTGAATAACGCGATCAAGTTCGCGCCGCCAGGCAGCAGTGTGACCTTCCGCGCGTGGTACGATCCGGACGCGCTATACTTCGATGTGGATGACGATGGGCCTGGCATCCCGCCCGACGACCTGCCTCACATCTTCGAAGATTTCTTCCGCGCCGACAACGTCGGCGAGACGCCGGGCGCTGGCCTTGGCCTGTCGATCGCGAAGAAGATTATGGATGCGCACAACGGGCAGATCCTCGTCAAGTCGCTGTACGGCGAGAGTGGATCCGGCGCCCGGTTCACCGTCGTCATCCCGCGCAACTTGCAGACGCCGGAGATGCGACGCAGAGCATGGAATCAGGGATGAAGGATGAGGGCGGAAGGATGAAGGACAAGCCCGTTGGGGCCGTGCTGGTGGTCGGCGGCGGCATCGCCGGTATGCAGGCGTCGCTCGACCTGGCCGAGCAGGGTTTCCGCGTGTACCTGGTCGAGACGCAGTCGGCCCTCGGCGGACACATGGCTCGGCTGGACAAGACCTTCCCCACCAACGACTGCGCCATGTGCAACCTCTCGCCTCGGCTGATCGAGACCGGCCGACATCTCAACATCGAAGTCCTGACCGACACCGAAGTGGTCGATGTGACGGGCGAGGTCGGGCACTTCACGGCCACGCTGCGACGGAAGCCCCGCTACATTGATCCGCTCAAGTGCATCGGGTGTGGCGACTGCGCCGAAGTTTGCCCGGTGTCGCTGCCTGATCTTTACGAACAAGGATTGAAGACGCGCAAAGCGGCGTATCGCCTGTACGCGCAGGCCGTGCCCGCCGCTTACGCCATCGAGAAGCAGGGCACTGCGCCGTGCCGCGATGCCTGCCCCGCCGGACAACGCGCCCAGGGCTATATCGCGCTGATCGCCGAGGGGCGCTACCGCGAGGCCTTCCGCGTCATCAAGGAGGACAATCCCTTCCCCAGCGTGTGCGGTCGCACGTGTCACCACCCTTGCGAAGGGAGTTGCACACGCGCCTTGATCGATCAGGCTGTCGGCATCATGTCGCTCAAGCGGTTTGTGGTGGACTACGCGCTGGCGTATGGCCGCGAGCGAGTCGAGCCGGCTGCGCGCACGCGGCCGGAATGGGTGGCGATTGTCGGGGCGGGGCCGGCCGGCCTGACGGCGGCTCACGACCTGAGCAAAATGGGCTACGGCGTCACCGTGTACGAAGCGTTGCCCGTCGCCGGCGGCATGATGCGCGTCGGCATCCCGGCGCATCGATTGCCCAAGGGCGTGCTTCAGCAAGACATCGACGACATCCTGGCGCTGGGTGTGGTGCTCAAAACCGGCTCGCCCGTCAAAGACCCGACCGCATTACTCAAGCAAGGCTACAACGCGGTGTGTCTGGCGACCGGTATTTCCTCGCGCGACCATTCACTTGGCGTGGAAGGCGAAGACGCCGAGGGGGTCATCTCGGCCGCAACCTTCTTGCGCAAGATCAACCTGGGCGAGCCGATCACGATCGGGAACCGCGTGGCCGTGCTGGGCGGAGGGATCACGGCCCTCGACGCGGCCTCGGTCGCCCGGCGGTTGGGGGCCGAGCAAGTCAATCTCGTCTTCGATCGCCCGCGCGGCGAGTTGCCGGCCTACCAGTGGGAGATGGCTGCCATCGACGCAGAGGGCATCCATGTATTTGAGCGGGCAATCGCCACACGCATCCTGACCGAGAACGGCAAAGTGGTCGGCGTGGAACTGGCGCAAGCCGGTGAGGGAATGGAAACGGACGCGCGTGGCCGCCGCCGCCCGAAGGCCAAACCGGGCAGCGAGTTCGTTATCCAGGTAGAGACCGTGATCGGCACAGTGGGCCAGTATTCCGACCTCAGCTTCCTCGACTCCGGCTTCGACGACCTGGCCGTGGATCGAAAGACGCTGGCGAGCGACATCCCCGGCCTGTTCGTGGTCGGTGGCCGCAAGACAGGCGCCAGCTACATCATCGAGGCGGTCGCGCTCGGCCACCGGGTCGCCACTTCGATCCATCGCTATTTGCAGGGCCAGCCGCTCGCCCAACCCGATCCGCCGGCCCCGCCCGTCGTCAAGTTCACGCGCGAAGAGCTGGCCCAACGCGTGGCGCGGGGCGAGATCAAACTGCAGCCCAGAGTCGAATCGGCGCTGCTGCCCGTCGCGGAGCGAGTGACCAGCTTCCGCGAAGTCGTGCTGGGCCTGTCCGAACACCAGGCCCGCGCCGAGGCGCAGCGCTGCCTGCAATGCGGCCTGTGCTCGGAATGTCTGGCCTGCGTGTACGCCTGCGGCGTGAATGCGATCGACCACAACATGGTCGCTGGCGAAGAGCGCATCAGCGTCGGCGCGGTCATCCTCGCGCCCGGTTACCAGGTTTACAACGCACAACTCTCGGAAGAGTTCGGCTTCGGGCGTTATCCGAATGTCGTGACCGCGCTGCAATTCGAGCGGCTCCTGTCGGCCTCCGGCCCGACGGGCGGCCACGTCCGCCGCCCCTCGGACGGCGCGCGCCCGAAGAAGATCGCTTTCCTCCAGTGTATCGGCTCGCGTGATCAAACGCACGACTACTGCTCGGCGGTGTGCTGCATGTATGCCACCAAAGAAGCGCTCATGGCTAAAGAGCACGAGCCGGATACCGAAGTCCACGTATTCCTGATGGATATGCGCGCGTTCTCCAAAGGCTACTGGAGTTACTTCGAGCGCGCGCGCAACCGCTATGGCATCCAGTACACGCGATGCCGTGTCAGTGCCCTACGAGAAGACCCGAACACGCACAACCTTGTCATCCGTTATCAAAGCAGTGAGCAGTGGTCAGTTGCCAGTGAGCAGTGGCCAGTTGCCGGTGAGCAGTGGTCAGTTGCCAGTGAGCAGTGGTCAGTGAGCAGTGATCAGTCAGCGGAAGACAGATTGGTAACGAATCGCCGTTCACTGATCACTGATTTACCGACTACTGGTTCACTGCTCACTGAAGAATTCGATCTCGTCGTCCTCTCCGTCGGCATGGAGATGTCGGAATCGGTGCGTAAGTTGGGGCAGCGCCTCGGCGTCGAATTGGACGAGTACGGATTCTGCCACACGGGGGAGAGGGGCGAGTTTCAAACTCGCCCGTACCCGCGCCCTCGCCCGTACCCGCGCCCTCGCCCGTACCCGCGCCCGTACCCGCGGCCTCGCCCGTACC
>DATBWU010000361.1:0-2096 GCA_036514635.1 Anaerolineae bacterium
ACAATCTGCATCCGCCGCCCGAAGCCGAGGAAGCCTCGCGCGATTTGGCCTTCCAGGCGCAGGTGAGGGCAGCCGTTGGCGCGTAAGATGCCGGGCACAGGGCAATCGCGGCACCGGTCAGGCGACCAGCCGCTTGCCGAAGGGGCTTGCTCGATCAAACGGCATTCCTGGACAGAGCGGTTGCGATGAAAGTCTTGATAATAGTATCGGCACTCCTGGCCGAACGGCGTGCGCATAGTTTTGATTATACCTCATCGGCGTTGAGCCGATAAACCGGCGGGCGGGAGCGGTGTGCACGCAAAACATGTCAACCGGCTCAACGCCCGCGTCCCCGCGGGCGGCCAACCCCGCAGAGCAGGGCGCAACCCCCGCGTGCTTTGCACGCGAGGGCAGGTCAGCCGCGAGGACGCGGTTGGCGAGCGTTGGTTTTGCTGACAACCTTTGAGTACACACCGGGAGAGAGGCAAGCAAAAGCCCACCGCCGCCGGGTGGGCCGTTTGTGCATTACACGCCGCCGCCGGTACGCGCATTACACGCGCGTGACGTACTCGCCGGTGCGCGTGTCGATGCGGATCGTGTCGCCTTCTTTGACGAACATCGGCACAGCGACTTTGAACCCGGTCTCAACCGTCACCGACTTGGTCGCGCCGGTGGCCGTGTCACCCTTGACGGTGGCCTGGGCTTGTGTCACCTTCAAATCCACGGCCGTCGGCAATTCGACGCCCAGCGGCTCGCCGTTGTACTCCTGCACCAGGATCATCATGTTGTCGGTCATGTAGTGCACGGCGTCGCCGAGCGTCTCGGCGTTCATCGCGACCTGCTCGAAGGTGGACGTATCCATGAAGTGATAGAGATCGCCGTCGTGATACAGGTACTGCATCTCGCGCGTCTCAATGCGAATATCCTGCACCCGTTCGCCCGACTGGAACGTCTTCTCCATCGTCGTGCCGGTGCGCAGATTGCGGACTTTAGTGCGGATCGTCGCGTTGCCGCGGCCGGGTTTGGTGTGCGAGTACTCCAGAACTTTGTACAACTGCCCGTCAAGCTCAAACGTCGTGCCTTTGCGCAGATCGTTCACATCGATCATACCAACGAGTCACCTTTCCAACACTTGAATTCCAGCGCGGGATTATACCGTGAGCGCTAGGGGTGTCAACTAACCTCACCCTCACCCCTGGCCCCTCTCCCTCTCCTGAACGAAGTTCAGGAGAGGGAGAGGGGTGGCGGAGCCGGGGAGAGGGTGAGGTCATCCCCTCAGAATCTCCTCCGCGTGATGCCGGCTGATCACTTGCCGCAGCGTCCGGCGAAATTCGTCGGCTTTGATCAGGCCGATTCGGTTCAACGCGAAACGCAGCATCACGTGCAATGTCGATAGGCCATAGACCACGCTGCGCTGGAAATTGACCGACGATGCTTCGGAGAAATATCGGGTGGGCACGGCGATCTCGGCGACGCGGAAGCCGAACGCCACTGCCTGCGCGATCACCTGTGTGTCGAACACGAAATTGTCCGAGTTCAGCATGAACGGGATCGTCTCCAGCAGCTCGCGGCGATAGGCGCGGAAGCCGGTGTGCGCTTCGGACAGGCGCAGACCCAGCACGGCATTCTCGACGATCGTCAGGAAGCGGTTGGCGATGTACTTCCACAGCGGCATGCCGCCTGCGCGCGCGCCGCCCTGGGTGAGCAGGCGGCTGCCCAGGATCATATCGGCGCGACCTTCGACAATCGGCGCGATCAGATCGGGCACCAGGCGCGAATCGTACTGGTAATCGGGATGCAGCATCACCACGATGTCCGCGCCGGCCTTGAGCGCCTCAAGGTAACACGTCTTCTGGTTGCCGCCGTAGCCCTTGTTTTGAATGTGGATGACCACTTGCAAACCCAGCCGCCGCGCGACCTCGACCGTCTCATCCTGGCTCACATCATCCACCAGGATCGCGTGATCGACGACATTCGGCGGCATGTCGCGGTACGTCCGCTCCAGCGTTTTGGCTGCGTTGTAAGCCGGCATCACGACAATCACTTTCGGCTGCATCTAACCGTCCCCACTGACCACTGATTACTGATCACTGATCAGTGATCAGTAATCAGTGGTC
>DATBWU010000362.1:0-11958 GCA_036514635.1 Anaerolineae bacterium
CCTTCAACCTGGACAAGACGATTCAGCAAGACCTTCAGTCGGTGCCGTCGGTGCTGGCGACGTATGAGCAACGCTTGAAGACCGTGTCCGACCCTAAGCTGCGCGGGCAAATGCAGGAGGTGTACGACGCGAAACGGACGCAGTGGGAGTCGCTCAAGAATTTGCAAGACACGATGGCGCGTGCGCGGCTGCAAATGGATAGCACGCTCACGGCGCTGGGGACGATTTATTCACAGATGTTGCTCATCGGCGTCCGGGACATCGACAGCGGGCGCGCCCAGCGCCTGCGCGAGGACATCGCCGAAGAGGTGAAGGGTCTGCACGATGTGGTCGCGGCGATGGACGAGGTGTATCAGTACCAGCACTGATTACTGTTCACTGCTCACTGATCAGTGAGCAGTGAACAGAGGCTTGAAGACTGTTGTCTGAAAGGAGGGCGCAATGGACTTCGGCCAGCAGATTTTTCAGTTTCTTAAAGACCCGAACGTCGCTTACATTTTGCTGATTGTAGGGATGTGGATGCTGGTGATCGCGGTCTCGACGCCGGGCACAGGCTTCGCCGAAGTGTCGGCGGCGATCACGCTGGCGTTGGCGGCCATCGGCCTGTTCAGCCTGACGGTGAACTTTGCGGGTATCCTGTTGATCGTCGTGGCGTTTGCGCTGTTCGCCGTGGACATCATGGCGACGAGCCACGGTGTGTTGACGGTCGGTGGTGTGGTGGCGCTGCTGATGGGCTCGTGGCTGCTGTTCCCGGCGCGCGAGAACGTGGCCGGCGTATCGGGTTGGCTGATCGCCGGCGTGACGCTGGCCTCGGCGGGCATGGCCGGGATCGTGTTGCACGCGCTGGTTCGCGGCCTGCGAGGCTGGAAGGTCGATCTGGCCGTGCTGAATGTCGAAGGCGGGCGCGGCCAGGTGCGCAAGCCGATCGCCGCCGGAGAGACCGGCACGGTGCAGGTGTCCGGGCAGTTGTGGACGGCTGTGGCTGACGAGCCAATCGAAGCCGGCGCGGAAGTCGTCGTCGAGCGCCGCGAAGGATTGACGCTGCATGTGGCGCGCACATCGCCGCAATCTGCTGCGTCGCAATCGACGCAGGTGACTTAGAACCTATCCGAAAACCGGAATGCAGGCTTCAGCCTGCTTGGTCTGAAGCGGACTAAAGTCCGCATTCCAAGGTTTTCGGATAGCTCTTAGCCAAACTCTCCCACGGGCGGCGAAGCGTGAAACCTGCGGGCGGGTGAAGTCATTCATCGAACTTAAGGAGGCCTCACATGGAAGGATTAGGGTTGGTGATCCTGATTGCCGTGTTGCTCGTCCTGCTCGGACTGTTCAGCAGCATGATCCGCATCGTGCCGCAGTTCCAGCGGCTGGTGGTGTTCCGGCTAGGCACGTGTAAAGGCCAGAAGGGGCCGGGCGTCGTCCTACTGTATCCGTTCGGGATCGACCGGGCCATCAGCGTCGATCTGCGCGAAGAGGTGCGCGAGGTTCCGCATCAAACCAACATCACCAAAGACAACGCCTCGATCGGCATCGACTTCCTGATTTACTGGCAGGTGGTCGAGCCGGTGAAGAGCGTGCTCGAAGTCAACAACTTCCGGCAGGCCGCGCTGGGCATCGCCACGACGACGCTGCGCGCGGTGGTCGGCGACATCGCGCTGGACGATGTGCTGGCACAGCGCGAGCACATTAACCAGGTGCTGCGCGCCAAGCTGGACGAAGTGACCGAGCGCTGGGGGGTGAAAGTCACGGCGGTTGAAATCCGCGAGATCGTGCCGCCGCGCGAGATTCTGGACGCGATGACGCGGCAGATGAGCGCCGAACGCACCCGCCGCGCCGTTGTGACCGAAGCGCTGGGCACGCGCGAGGCGGCGGTGACGGTGGCCGAAGGCCAGAAGACGGCCGCCATCCTGCAGGCCGAAGGCCAAAAGCAATCGGCGATCTTGCAGGCCGAAGGCCAGCGGGCGGCGCAGGCGCTGGTGGCGGAAGGCTTTGCCGTCGCGCTCGATCGCATCTTCGAGGTTGCGAAGACGATCGATTCGAAGACGATGGCGCTCCAGTATCTCGAAGCCCTCAAGTCGATCGGCGCCAGTCCATCGACGAAGTTCATCTTCCCCATGGAGTTCACCAGCATGCTGAGGCCGCTGATCGGCATGTCGGAAGAATCGATGCAAAAGTAGCGCGATCGCTCAGCGTGAGGTACAGTGAAGGTCGGGAGCCGTGCGGTTCCCGACCTTTGTGTTCACAGAAGCCACGGAGACGCAGAGACACGGAGAAAGACTCTGTGGCTCCGTGTCTCTGTGGCGAAATCGCCACATGACCGGGATCCAAATCGTTCGAGCGACGTGGCGCGATGCATGGACGTTGAGCCGGTTGGATCGCAAGTGCTTCCAACCCATCGACGCCTACGACTGGCTGACCTACCTGGGCCTGTGCCTCTGGCCGAGCGTGGTCGCGTTGAAGGCTGCGTCGGGAGGGGAGATTATCGGTTTCGTCGCGAGCGATCGGCGTCGACGGCACGGGCATGCCATCATCGTGACACTATCGGTTGATCCGGCTTGGCGCAGGCGCGGACTGGGCGAGCGGCTCATGCATGAATGCGAAGCGCGGATCGATTTGCCGCGCGTCCGCCTGCAGGTGCGGAAGAGCAACACGCCCGCCATTCACCTGTACCTCAAACTGGGTTACACTGTCCTGGGCGCGTTGCCGCGCTATTACGGCGATAGCGAGGATGGCTACTTGATGGAGAAAGCGCGAGGATGAAATCATAGCGCGGACTCTTGCCGCAACCGAATGATTGGACGCGGATGGACGCGGATGAACGCAGATGGGAGCACTGCACCCGCCGAAGGCGTGTGTTCGTGGATAAAGATTTGCACTGATGACGCAATTGGGTGAGGTGATACTATGATGGAGAGCGAGAAGTTTCGCGTGATTGCGAGGGCGATCGTTTTGACGCCCGATCGGCGCGTGGTGATGGTGACCAGCCACGATCGCGACGCGCTGGTTGTGCCGGGCGGCGCGGTCGATGCAGGTGAAACGCTGCAAGCGGCTGCCGTGCGCGAAACCAAAGAAGAGTGCCAGATCGATGTATCGATCGGCGAGGTGATCTGGCTGCGCGAGTATACCAGTCGAAAACGCGACCAGCGCAACCTCGAAGTATATTTTCTGGCTCGACCCGAGCCTGGCATCGACCTGCTCGATCGCTGGACGCTCGTCGATGCCGCCGATCCGCGTGTGCAGCGGGAGGCCGGCCTTTACACGCGCGAAGCGTTGCAGTCGATGCAACTGCCGGTGTACCCAAAAGAATTACGCGACGAGTTCTGGGATGGCCTGAATAGGGGATTCCATCGGGTGTATCTGGGCCATTTTGAAGGAAAGTAGCCGTAGAAGCGCGAGTATACGCGCGGCGTGACGCGCCCATGGGATGGTGGTAGAATAATGCTCATACTGATTTTAGGTAATCCATCGCCGGATTACCGGCCTGAATGCGAGGTTCAACACAATGAGCGTTACGGAAGCACAGGCGTCTCCGTCCGAGGTGGCGGATCGCCGGGAGCAGGTCAACGACTTTTCGATCACGGTGGCTACCGTCAATGGATCAGGCAGTCAAACGGCTAACAGCACGCTGATCCACGCGATTCACAAAATGGGCGTGCCGGTCAGCGGCAAGAATCTGTTCCCCTCCAACATTCAGGGCTTGCCGACTTGGTTCACCATCCGCGTCAGCAAAGATGGATACCTCGCTCGCCGGGAGCGCGCCGAGATTCTGGTGGCGATGAACAAGGCGACTATTGCCGAGGACATTCAGAAGCTGGAATCGGGCGGGATGTGCCTGTACCCGATCGATGATCCGCTCCCTCTCAAGCGCGATGACGTGACCTTCTACCCGATGCCAGTGCTGGAGCTGTCGAAGAAATCCGGCGCGGATGCCCGGCTGCGGCCCTACGTTGCCAACATGGTCTTCGTCGGGACGCTGGCGTACCTGCTCGGCATCGAGTTGGACGAGGTCGAGAAAGCGCTCACGTTCCACTTCAAGGGAAAGAAGAAGGCGATCGACTTGAACATGGGCGTGGTCAAGAGCGCGTATGAATGGTCGCAAGCCAACCTGACCAAGACCGATCCGTTCCGCGTCGAGCCGATGAACGCCACCACCGGCACGTTCCTGATCGAGGGCAACACGGCCGGCGCGCTGGGCGCGATCTTCGGCGGCCTGACCTTCGCCGCCTGGTATCCCATCACGCCCGCGACTTCGTTCGCCGACGCGCTCAACGAGTTTTTGCCTCAACTGCGTCGCGAGCCGGATGGCAGGCAGACGTACGCGGTGGTGCAAGCCGAAGATGAACTGGCAGCCATCGGCATGGTGATCGGTGCGGGCTGGGCGGGTGCGCGGGCGATGACCAGCACGTCGGGGCCGGGCCTCTCACTCATGACCGAGTTCGCCGGTTTCGCCTACTTCGCCGAGGTTCCATCGGTGATCTGGGACATCCAGCGCATGGGGCCTTCCACCGGCCTGCCGACGCGCGTCTCGCAGGGCGACATCCTGGCGGCCTATTACCTGAGCCACGGCGACACACGGCACATCTGCCTGATTCCGTCCAACATGCAAGAGTGCTTCGAGTTTGCCAACGCAGCCTTCGATCTGGCCGAGCGTCTGCAAACGCTGGTCATCGTATTGAGCGATCTCGACCTGGGCATGAACCTGTGGCCGACCGGGCCTTTCAAGTATCCCGAGAAGCCGTTGGATCGCGGCAAGGTGTTGAGCATGGAAGATCTCAATCGGCTGAAGGGACACTGGAACCGCTACGCCGACGTGGACGGCGACGGCATCGGCTGGCGCACGTTGCCCGGCGCCGATCATCCGATGGCGGCGTACTTCACGCGCGGCACGGGTCACAATGAGGCCGCTGTTTACAGCGAGCGACCGGAGGATTGGCAGAAGAACCTGGAGCGCCTGGCGCGCAAGCACGAGACGGCGCGCACGCTCGTCCCGCCGCCGATCATCGATGCGGGGGAAGGTGCGGAAGTCGGTCTGATCTCCTTCGGGTCGAACGATCCGGCGGTGAAAGAAGCGCGCGATCGACTGGCCAAGCAAGGCCTGAAGACCTCGTACCTGCGGCTGCGCGCGCTGCCGCTGGAGCACACGTTGGTCGAGTTCATCAAACGGCACGCGCGCCTGTACGTCGTGGAGAACAACTTCGACGGGCAGATGCACTCGCTGGTTCAACTCCATGCGCCCGAACACGCGGCCCGCGTGGTGTCCCTTGCCAAGTGCGACGGCCTGCCGTTGAGTGCGCGCTGGATCACCGAGGCGATTCTGGATCAGGAACGGTAATGAGGGAGGAACTTTAATGGCGACGACTGTCATGCAGAATAATAAATCGGCGAATATGAACCTGCTCGGCCTGACCAAGACCGATTACAAAGGGCTGCCTTCGACGTTGTGCAACGGCTGCGGGCACGATTCGATCTCCAGCCAGATCACCGCCGTGGCCTACGACCTGTCGCTGCCGCCGCATCGCGTGGCGAAGTTCAGCGGCATCGGTTGCTCGAGCAAAAGCCCGGCCTACTTCCTGGGCCGTTCGCACGGCCTCAACGGCACGCACGGTCGAATGCCGTCGCTGGCGACCGGCGCGACGGTCGCCAACAAAGACTTGATCGCCGTCGGCGTGAGCGGCGACGGCGACACCGGCAGCATCGGCCTGGGGCAGTTCAAGCACATGCTGCGCCGCAACATCAACATGGTGTATATCATCGAGAACAACGGCGTGTACGGCCTGACCAAGGGCCAGTTCTCGGCAACGGCGGACATTGGTCAGGAACTCAAGTACGCCGGCAAGAATGAACTGCCGCCGCTTGACCTGTGCCTGGAAGCCATCGTCGGCGATTGCGGCTTCGTGGCTCGATCGTTTGCCGGCGATCCGAAGCAGGTGCAGGCGCTGCTCAAGTCCGCGTTCGCTTATCGCGGGCTGGCCGTGATCGACATCATCAGCCCGTGCGTCACCTTCAACAACGGCGAGGCTTCGACCAAGTCGTACTCGTGGGGCAAGGATCACGACGCGCCGCTGCACGACATCACCTTCGTGCCCGCCGCCGAGGAGATCACCGTCGACTACGAGGAAGGCGTGGTGAAGGAAGTGGAATTGCACGACGGCTCGACGATTCGCCTGAAGAAGCTGACTCAGGATTACGACCCGACCAATCGCGCCACGGCGGTTGCGCTGCTCGAAGAAGCGCGCGAGAAGCAGACGTTCGTCACCGGCCTGATCTACATCAATCACGAGCGGCCCACGCTGGTCGAGCACGAGCGGCTGGTCGATACGCCGCTGGCCTTCCTGCCGCCGGAGAAACTGCGCCCGCCGCGCGAGGCGCTGGACCGGATCAACGCGGCGTTCATGTAAAACAAAAGTGACCGGCACTTACAATGTGCCGGCCACTGTTTTATACTCGACGCGGGAACCATCTGCGGTTTTGCTCACCGACCGCGTCCTCGCGGTCGATCAGGATAGACGCCCGCGTGGACGCGGGCTTTGAGCAGCAAAAGCGCAACTTGTGACCGCGCGCAGTATACATCCGTGAGAGGTTGTCTGAACATTCACCACCAAGTCACCACCCCCTGAAGGGGGCAAGCGACACGAAGAAGACTTGGAGATTCTTGGTGTCTTCGTGTCTTGGTGGTTGATTGGACATCTTTCCAGGCAGGCTCTGAGAGTTACTTCGCCTGAACCTTGATCGAGCGCGGCTTGACGGCCTCAGCCTTCGGGACGCGCACGATCAGCACGCCGTTCTCCAATTTGGCCTCGATCTTGTCCGCCTCGATGTCCTCCGGCAGCTCGAACGAGCGGCTGAACTTGCCGTAGCCGATCTCGTTGCGCAACGTCTGCACGTCCTGATCTGCCGACGCGGCCGGGGCGATGAACTCGCCGCTCAACTTGATCGCGTTGCCTTCGGTCTCGATGCTCAATTCGTCGGCCTTTACGCCGGGCGCAATCGCGACCAAGGTGTAGCCCTCGCCATCCTCGTAGACGTCGATCGGCAGTCGAGAGCCGATGCCCCAAACAGTGGCCCACTCGCGGGACGGGCGGAACAGGCTGTCGTTCATGAAGCGATTGACCATATTGGCGAACGGATCGCGAATCACGATGCTGCGGGTTAACATGTTGGTTTCCTCCTGGGGTTCTGTCTGTAAACTGCGCCCAGGATAGTCGCACCGCATTAGACCGATATAAGAGGCACGCTAGAGCATCGTAAACGATGTGTTAAAGTGGCATTAGAGCTTCACTTCTCAAACGTCACCGCCACCGTCATGCCCCAGCGCAGCCGTGGATCAGTATCGATCAATCTAATCTCGACCGGATAAGTGATGTCGCCGCTCTTCTCTTGATACAGCGTCCCGATCGACTCGACCTGGCCCTTCAGCATCACATCCGGCAGTGCATCGACCTTGATCGTCACCGCCTGGCTGACGCTCACCCTCGGCACGTCGATCTCGGTCAGGTCGTCGGTTTCGATCTGCCAGCCGGACAGATCGGCCACGATGACGACCGTCGCGCCCGGCCCCACGCGCTGGCCGACTTTCAAATCGATCCGCGCCACGCTCCCGTCGAGCGGCACGCGCAGTTCGGCCTGCGCCAGCGCGACGTGTGCCGCGCGCAGCGCCGCCTCGGCCTGCTGGACGGCCGCCGCGTACGTGCCATCGGGCTGGCCGCCGGCCTCGGACTGCAATTTCTCCAGCCGGGCCTGCGCCGCCTTGAAGCTGGCCGACGCCGCTGCGATCTGCGCGCTGTCGGCGCGGTCGCTGGGCGAGCCGGACTTCAGCGCATCGACGCGCGCCTGCGCCGCCTGCGTCGCCTTAATCGCCGTCTCCAGCGCCAGGCGAGCCTGCTCTTCCGTCGAGCCGAGCAGCTCCAGCTCGATGATACGATCGTAGGTGGTCTGCACCTGCTGCTGCGCAAAGCGCGCTTGCGCCAGCGCGGCCTCGGCTTCGATCAACGCCGCGCTCGTATCGCGTTTGGCCGTCGCCGCCGCAATCTGGGCCTGCGCCGACTTCACTTCGGCTTCGGCGGCGGCGATCTGCTGCGGCAGCGAGTCGAGGTATTTCTGTCGATTGGCCTCCGCCACGGCCAGCGTCGCCTCGGCCTGCTCGACCGACGCCTGGAGCGAACCGGCATCGAGCCGCGCGATGACATCACCGGCCTTGACCGAATCGCCCTCGGCGACCTTCACTTCGGCGACCTCGCCGCCGACGCCGAAACTTAACTCGACCGAGTGCAGTGGCACCAATCGACCTTCCGCGCTGATAGCGACGCTATCGGTGACGGCGGGCAGGGTCGCTTCGGGCGTCGCCGCGCTCGCCGCATTGCCTCCGCAGGCGGACAGAAACAGTGCCAGCACACTGAGCGATCCCAAAAAGAATATCCTTTTATCCATTGCAATTCTCCTGTCACTCATACGCTAGAGTCTTGCGCACGCTCAGGCGAGTCGCTCTCAGGGCGGGTAGGGCGCTGGCGGCCACCGACAGAATTACAATGATCGCCAGCCACGTCAGCACGCCCGGCCACGAGAAGCGATAGATCATTTGAAAGTTGAATATGCTGCCGAGCGCTTCCGAGAAGAGATAACCTGCCGGCACGCTCAGCGGCAGCGCCGCGATCCAGGCCAGCAGGCCGAGCATCAAGCCCTCGCCGATGAACAGGCGCGCCACATTCGCCGACGACGCCCCAATCGCGCGCATCACGCCGATCTCGCGTCGCCGCTCCAGTACGTTGATCGACAGCGTGCCCGCCAGTCCGATGCTGCCGACGATTGCGATCAGGCTCGACATCACCAGCAGCAACGTGACCAGAATATCGAACTGACTCTGATTGTTCCGCCGACCTTCGGCCCCGGTGAACGTCCCGCCGAAGCGGATGCCGCGCGCCTCGAAAGCCGCGCGCAGCCGATCGGCGACGGCCTGCTCGAAGGCGGCGTCCTGGCGCGTCGTGCGGATTTGGAGGGTAGATGTCCGTCCGGTCAGGCCGGCGTCGCGCGCGAAGACATCGCGCGGCGCGTAAGCGGTGGACTGCTGGTTGCTCAAATCGAACACCGTGCCGACGATCGCCCATTCCTGTTTGCCGAGATCGTCGAAGTCGAAGGTCACCGTCTGCCCGACAGCCAAGCCCAGCCTGGCGGCCAGGTCATTGTTGAGCACGATGGCATGCTCATCTTCCGGTAGGAGCCAGCGACCCTCCACGATAGTCGGCTCAAACAACTCGGTGCCGGGCGGTAGCGCGCGGAGTGAGACGCGCTCGCCGGCCGTGTCGTCTTCCGATCGCAGCGCGGTGCCCGATCGGAACATCCACGCTTCGACGTGCTCGACGCCCGGCTGCGCGGCGGCGATCGCTTCGGCTTCTTCGATCCGCACCATCTGGCCCAGCCCCACGTTCACGTCCAGGCCCAGCGAGTTGAACACGTAATCGATCGTGTAGGTGAACGAATCGCTCGCGCTCGTGACCATGATGAAGACGACGCCGGCGATCGTCAGCGTGATCTGCGTCAGTGCGACGCGCGCCTTGCGCCGGAACGTGTTGCGCAGCGTCAGCGCCATCGGGCGCGGCAGGCCGCGAATGCGGGCGATCAGGCGATCGAAGATGCTTGCGCCGTAGCTCGCGCCGATGCCGTAAGTGCTGATCGCTTGCTGCACGGTGATACGCGCGCCGCCCACGACCGGCCACAACGCGGCCAGCGCGGGCGTCAGCAGGCCGATACTCACCTGCTGCACCAGCGCGGCGGACGACAAGCGGAACGGCTCGATCGGCACGTTGAGGAACTTCAGCAGTTCGCCCGACAGCGAGTAGGACAGCGCCGCGCCGATGGGCACGGCGACGAGCAACGCCAGCACGCCGTAGATCAGCACGCCGGTCAGGTATAGCCGTACCACCTGCCCGCTCATCGCGCCGACCGCCTTCATCACGCCGATCTGCGACACTTGCTGGGCGATGATGGCGTTGATCGTGTTCACCACCAGGAACAGGCCCAGCGCCAGCGACAGCACGGCCAGCACGCGCAGGATCAGCATCGTCGAATCGACGATGTCCTGGTTGAAATGCACGTTGGGGTCTTGAATGCCCGTGAAGCTGACGGATGGGCCGATCTTTTCCAGCCGATCGCGGATCACCTGGGCGGTGTCTTCGGCGGCTGTTTGTGAGAAGGCCGGCGTCTGAACTTTGATCTGATTGAAGAAGCGCGAGCCGTACCAGGACTCCATCAGATCGGTGCTGATATAAAACGTCGCGTCGCCACCGAACGCCGGAGGATAGATCAGCAGATCGCGGACGACGCCATCGATCTGCGCCGTGCGCTCACGCTCGTCGATCTGAAACTCGATCGTGCTGCCGGCCGCTATGCCGTAATACTCGATCGTCGTGCCTTCGACGGCAATCGTGCGCCGCCCGGGCCAGTGGCCGCCGGTCAGTTGAAGCCGGTTGTATTTCTGCGCCGCGTAATCGTCACGCACGAGGATCGTCGCGTCACGCCACGGCGAGTTCGGATCGGGCCGCCAGCGCGCGCCGAGTTGGGCTATGCCCTCGACGCCGGCCACGCCGGGCAGGCGCGCCAGGTTGTCCAGCACGCTCTCGTCGGTGATCGCGCCGCGCAGCCACAGCGTGATGTGCGCCGGGTTCGAGTCGCGGAAACTGCCGGTCAGGTCCGACACCATGAGATCGCCCATGGCCGCGACCAGACCCACCGCGAACACGCCGACCGTGATGCTCAACACCACCAGCAGTGTGCGGCCTTTCTCACGCCACAAATCACGCAGTATCTTGCGATAACCGGTCTTCATGTCGATTTGCGATTTCGGATTTTGGATTGCCGATTTCGGATTGCGGATTGCCGGCGGCTCATTCCAAAATCCGCAATCTACATTCCGCAATCAAGAATGGCCGTTATCCTTGAGCTTCCCGTCTCGGACCTCGATGATCCGGGGCAGGCGGCTCGCCAGCGACTTGTCGTGCGTGACGACCACCAGCGTCTTGCCATCGACGTTCACCAGCCGGTCGAACAGGCCGAACACGCTCTCGGCGGTGACGCTGTCGAGGTTGCCGGTCGGCTCGTCGGCGACGATCAGCGGCGGGTCGTTCGCCAGCGCGCGGGCGATCGCGGCGCGCTGCTGCTGTCCGGCCGATAGCGCATTCGGCAGTTTATGCGCGTGCTCGGTCAGACCGACCTCGTCCAGCAGCGCCAGCGCGTGCCTGGGGCGCTCGCGCGACTTGTACACGTTGCAAAAGTCCATCGGCAGCATCACGTTTTCGATGACGGTCAGCGTCGGCAGGAGTTGGAAGAACTGGAAGATCACGCCGATGGTGATCCCGCGCCAGCGGGCGAGTTTGTTTTCGTCGAAGGTGTGAATCGGCTGGCCGTTGACGACGACCTGGCCGCGCGTGGGTCGATCGATGCCGGTGATCATATTGAGCAGCGTCGATTTGCCACTGCCGCTCGGCCCGACGACGCCGACCGCTTCGCCGGGGTTCACTTTCAGCGTGACGCCGTGCAGCACGGTCACTTCTCCCGCGCCGCTGCGATACATCTTGACGACCTGATCGACGTGGATGAGGTGCTCAAAGGTGTTCGGTTGTTCCATCGGGGAAGCCCTCGACTGCCTGTCTTGCTTGTGGAGGATAAACGGATTCCCACGCAGCGTCATCCGTCTGGGGGCGGAGACGGCGTGGGTCATTGGGCGCATGCCCTGACAACACAGCGCCCGCCGGTTTGAAAGGTTCGGCGGGCGAGGCGAGTGTACTTGGGGAGGATCGATTTGGCAAGCAACCTGTGCCAGGGGGATGTCTACCGCCTACTTGTCGGCGCCTTCATTACCTGTTGACGATGATGTTGTGCCCGTCGCTTCGCTCGATTTGTCCTCTGGTTTCTTCTCTCGCGTCAGCACGTAGATCAAGACCAACGCCAACCCGAAGAAAGTCGGCAGCA
>DATBWU010000363.1:0-5684 GCA_036514635.1 Anaerolineae bacterium
ATAGAGGCGCATGAGCTGCAGCGCGAAATACTCGCCCGGCGGCATGTCTGCGGGGATCGCTTCGAGCACGCGGACTTCATGCGTTTCGCGTTCTTCGCGCACCCAGGGGATGAAGACCGTCACCACGCCGTCGTTCACGAACGCATCGGCCATTTCACCGATGACCTTCTCGCCCTTCGCTTCGACGAAGAATTGATAGTCGAGGAGGTTATCCACGACGGCGGATTTGTCCTTGTTCGCCTTTTGCACCGCTTTGGAGACGACGGCCGGGCGCTGCGACATGACGGCGTTGTGGATCGTGTCCTGCATGCGAAGCGACGCGGTCATGATGTCGGGGACGGCGGAATTCGATGCGTCCTCCCACGGCCAGTCCTTCGGTTCGGTCCACATCCTGAACTTGGCGTAGCGTTGCAGGCGAGATTCGATGTCGAAGGAGCGGTCCTGCACGTCCTTGGTGTAGAAGTCCACGACGCGCTGGGCGACGAGTGCCTTGTCGGCGGTGACGGAGGAGGAACGGGGGCGCTTACGCTTCGGTTCGGCCATGGGCTTCTTCCAGTAGATCGTAGAGCGCCGTCATTTCGTCTGGTTCAAAGAGCGTATCATTGTCGAAGAGCTGCTTCATGGACGGCCCGAGCAATTCAGCGAACTGCGAGGATTTGAGGACGAATGCCATCGCGCGCGACGCTACTCTCGTTTGGCCGAAGGCGCAACTCGGGCTTCATCTTGCAGGGCGTAGAGCGCGCCCATCTCGCCGCCGAGTTCTGCGAGCCGCGCATAGAGGGCATCCTCGCTGTTTTCAACTAACCAGCGCTCGTCGATGCGCCCGATCAGTTCTGCAGTATCGGCCATGAATATCATCCAGCAAGCGAGTTCACTGGATCGCAGCACGATCAGGTGTAGCCTGGCAAGATCCACGATTCGAGCATAGCGGGAGCGGACTGACGATGCTTTTTCTAGTACGCGCCATGGCGCTTGCCCGGATGCTGGTAGTGCCGGTTGAGGCCCGAGAGCCAGGCGAAGCTCGGCGACTCGTTCATGAGATATTTCAGCATCGCCGGGTAGTCGTCGTCCTTGTCCTTGGGCACTTGCAGCAGCGCCCGCTCGGAGCCGAGTTTCCTGTCCTGCCAGACGTGGCGCTTCAACTGGTGGATCGTGCTCGCGCAGCGCGGGTGGACGTGGATGCGAGGCTGCCACCTTCCGGCGTCGGGCTTGAGGTACTGGTTCAGGCGCTCGCGCCCGACGTGCGAATCATCGGCAAGCTGGCACACGAGGCCCGCCGCATCGAACTCGTCGCGCCAGTTGACGCCGCGCTTGGCTGAGGAAGGCGAGAGCGCCATGTTGGGGTCGATCACGCGATGCACGACGTTCAGGCCGAGGTTGCGTTCCATGTCGAGGGAGCGTTTGCGGACTTCCGTCGGGTCGCCATCGAGCGCATCGTCGGCGATGACCCACAGGTCGTCCGAAGGATCGACGAGCGCGTAGAGCCACATGTGCGGCTTCCGCGGGTGCGGGTCGATGACGAACACCGCCGGCCAGCGATCGGTCGCCGGGAACTCGCGGACGTGATTGAACTCGCACACCTGGATCGAGCCGCAGGATTCGCAGCGCCACTTATCTTCGATGGCGCGTGCCTGCTCGTTCGTCCTGGCGATGCAGGTCTTCCCGCAGGTGAAGCACCAATGCTGGGTCTGGTCGGTGAACGCCGGATGCACGCGGTTCGAGAACCGGATCGGCTGTCCGTAGAGGCGCACGTTCCGCGTTTCGGTAGACCAATTGGCGGCCTGTGCGCTGACCGCCGTCTGGTCGAGATTCGCGTTGTCGGTGGTGTAGATGTTGAACCACTCGATGCCGCGTTGCTTTGCCATGCCGGGTTCGTAGATTTCATCGAAGATCCATTCTACGGAGATCGCCGGGTCGTCGGGCCAGGTCATTGCGACGAGCAGGCGCCCGGCGACGCGCATGGTGCGGGCTTCGGATTCGCGCCAGATCGCGAGGGTCGGCGGTTCGTCGTGCATGATGAGGTGAAAATCCCCCGAAGCGAAGTCGCTCGGATCCTGGTCCTTCGACATGAAGGTGATGGTCGATTCGCCCACTACGCGCTCGAGGTCTTCGGGATCTCGGCAAAGGACGCGAAGCGTACGCAATTTGTCCGTCCAGGACTTTTCCCATGATCCATCGACGAGGCACCACTTCGGGATCCAGCCCCAATGCCCGCGTTCGCCGCCGGGTTGATCGACACCGGACCATTTGAAGTGCTGGAGTTTCGGCAGGATCACGGGGTAGAGGGTTGTCGTGAGGGATTCCAGGATCACGCGGCACGCGACCGGGCCGCGCCACTTCTGTTTCTCAAGGTGTTTGAGAGAGTCGGGGAAGACGCCGGTTGCGACCATGGCGATTTCGAGCAGCGCCAGCTCGCTCTTGCCGCTGCCGTTGCCCCCGCCGATGGCGAGCACGCGCGCTTTGGATTCGTGGACTGCGAGCGCGGTTGCCGAAACGGGCTTGTAGGAAAGAAGCTGGTTCTCGCGCCGCTCGTTCTGCGCGAGCGTGAGCAGTTCGCCGAACTTCGCCTTGAAGTCCTCGTCCGAGAGTATGGAGAGGTCGGGCGTGGCGTCGAGCATCAGAGAAGGTGAACGAGTTTCGGGACGATCTCCGATGGGCATTCTCTGGTATCCGCGAGAAAGTTCCGGTTTTTCAGGTCATTCGCTTGGCTCCACCAGATTCGGTGCGGCTGCTGCTCGTCCGAAGTATAGGGTTGTCCCAGTGTCTGCAGATGAATTGGATTCGACATTGGTGAATTCTCCTTCTATCGTAATCCCGCGGCGCCGAGCTTCTGCAAGAAACTGCGGCATGAGCACGACGAGTTTCTGGCGCAGGTTGAAGTCGTAAATCTGCGTGGGTTTGCCACCGAGCAACTGCGCCTTGTCCACCAGCACCCCGTAGGCGATTGCCAAGTCCTTCGCGTTCATGCCGGCAATCGAAACCTCGTCGATGTGCGCGAGCACCAACTGCGCTGCCGCCGTGGTCGCCGTGACCTGCTCGGCGAGGGTCAGCTTCTTGATCTCGCTTCGCACCGGGCCGTAGGCCATCTCGATCCGGCGGGCGAGCGCTTGGCCGACGCGCGGCGGAATGCCGGCCGAAGCCGCCATCTCGACGAATGCCTTGGGATCGAACGCAGGGGGGGCGCCGTCCCTCAAATCCCCTGAGAACATCCCCTCGCCGTCCTTCATGCGCTCCACGCGCCGCGGCTCGCCCGCGTTCGGCGAGAGGCGCCGCACGAACATCTTCTCTGAGAGGATCGGCTGCATGCCGCGCTTGACCGCCCCCAAGACGTGATTGCGCGCGGTCTGGGCGACGCAGCCAAGTTCCGCGCCGATCGCCTCCCACGTCATGCCCTTGGAGCGCAGGTCGTAGGCGCGACGCTGCCTGGCGGTGAGAACGGGTTCAGCCAAAATCGATCTCCTCCGGCAACTTATCCACAGAGTTATCCACAACCTGCGCACGCGCCTCGAACCTCGAGGGCTCGAACGCGCACGCCGCCTTGGGCGACTGGTACTGCCACTTCCTGCGCATGAGCTAGCAGCGCCCCCAGCCCTGTTCCGCCATCTTGGGCTCGACCTCTTCCGCAGTAAAGTGCCCGCACTCGGCGACAGAGGCCAGAGGCGGTCACTCCAACTCCCCGATCTCCATCAGCAGACAACGGTCGCACTGAGGCCCCTTGGGAATTCCGCGGGAGTAGGGAAGGAGAGAAAGCCGAGCCCACGCCGGGGGTGCGCCTATTCGCTGGCACGGAGCGGAGAGCGCGGCGCGCGGTCTGAGAGCTGAGGGTCGGAGGCGAATCGACGACGATGCGAGCGTGGCGCTACACATGGGCCCTTAGCCAGCGCCTGCGACATCGAGCCAGGCGCAGCTACGCGGCCGGCGTTCCGCTTCGTGCTGCGGTGCCCATTTAACAGAATACCCATTGTACGAAATTCGACCTCTAGATCCTCAACGCATCAACGACTTGAGGCACGGTCCTCAGAGATTACGGAGCAGCAGCTTGAATCGTGTCATTGATTCTAAAGGGAAATTACGCTTTCTTGCGGTGCATCACGACACCACGACGTTCTCGATAGTCTTTGACTATGGGCCTTGCTTAACTTACCCGTAACACTCTCTGCTCGCGTGCGTAATGCCAGCTAGTGCGCTAATGCTCAAGTTATGAGGACTATCTATTGCATTGAAGTTAGGCGAATCCTGGGGTTCTGGGTCGCGCGCGCGGTACCTTTACGATCTCAAACAACAGTTTATCCCGGCTGGCTTGGATACTATCCGCGCACGCCTGAGCTTGCAAATTCATTTTGCTGGGCTCCAGGCTGGCCGGCTTGAACACCTTGACGGCCGCCGGCTCGGTTGGCTGCGATCGGTTCGGATACTCGATCTTGAGAGCAGCGCACACCCGCTCAGATCGGGCAGCGAACGCCCTGCGGCCAGAGCCGCGCTTCGAGGTACACGCGCGCGGCCTCCTGATCCGGGAACATCGCAAACAGTTGCGCGGTGCTGATGGTGATTTTATCGTTCATGGTTTCCTCAATCTGGATCGCGTGATTCGAGCGTTAGCCCGGTGCGGTAGCCGCGTCCGAGTGCGGCGCGCATCGGATCAGTTGATTCGCTCGCCGAGAGCCAGAGCGCGTGTTCGGCCTCGCTACCAAATCGCTCGCCGTGATGGGCACGGCGCAAACCGCGCATATAGCCAGTCCACCACGAGGCGTGAACGTGGTCGGAATCGAGCCGACGTAGCGTGTCGGCCCGGCGCATCAGGGACGCGAACGCGCTCATTTGAGCGCCTGGTGCGCTTGCCACAGCGTGGCCGCGAACGATGCGGCGACGCCGCGCGCATAGGCCGCGTGGAGCATTCGCGCCGCACTCGATCTCCTCACCAGGCTACCGGCCGGTGGCGGCGGGATCGTCGATCCCCATAACTGCATTGTTTCACGTTTTGGCGCGCAAGTCAAAAAAACCAGCGTGTCGGATTCTCGACGGTGAATATAAAATCAGTATTGCATAATGCAGATGATCGTGCCTACAATCCATCCTGTAGTTTACCTGATAGGAGGGACACCATGACCACCAAGCACTCACCCGCAACGAACGCTTACCTGCAGCTGGTCGAGGCGCTGAAAAGTATTGCGGCGCTGGACGAACAGGAAGATGACGAAACTCACGAAAGGGCCATAGAACAAATCGTGGCGATGGGAAATATCGCCCGTGCCCTCCTGCGCTCGCTCGGGGAGGACGCATGACCACCAAGTACACAATTCTGCGCCGCGTTGACCATGATGCTGCCGACGTGGTGTCTATCGAGGACAACTATATGTCGGCAATGGATCAATTACTAATTCTCGGTCCTGGACATTTTTGCGAGACGCCAGACGGCGACTGGATACACGCCGATGGATTCGAGCGCGAACGGCCTAGCGAGGCGAGACGCGCTGGACTATTTCGCAAGCTGCTGAGCAACCGCAGGGGAAACCGATGACCACCGACAAAGCTCATTACGGAGCACGCGCAGACTTAGCCGACACAATTCTGCGCTCGCTCGGGGAGGACGCATGACCGCTACCCACAAACTGGACCTCGCGCAGTTCGAGGGGCATACGCCGGGACCGTGGGAAATAGAAGTAGACAATCGTGATGGACGGTCG
>DATBWU010000364.1:0-4525 GCA_036514635.1 Anaerolineae bacterium
GGCGGGGTATGACCCGCACTGGAGCGACCGACTTGGCTCAATGATGGTCACCGATTTGGGTTTCTTCCCCCTGACCCGGCGGCCGCACTAGAGCGAAGGCGTTTTTGAAGTCGCCGCGCAACACGGCTTCGACGCCGGTGACCAGGCCGCCCGAGGCCAGTCGCGCCGCTTCATACGACTTCGGCGCAACGTAGGTCTCATCGCCTCGACCCTTCAGGCCACCTCCGCCGCGCCTGGCGATCTGCTCAATGCTTTCCACGTAACGCGGCTCGTGGGCGCGATGCAGCCGTTCGAGTGTGATTGGCTCCGGCTCCAACAGGTGAAGCCGGCTTCGCATCCCGCTGTCATCCAACGCTTGATTGACTTGCTCCAGTCGCTCGCGCGATTCGGGATGGCCGGGCCAATCGTGTTCGAGGTAAATGGGGTGATAAACGTAGGCGGTGGACATGAGGTGATTATACCGGATAACAGAAGTCTTCAGCGTCTTCACGTCGAATCACTTATCACTTACGAGAGCGTTCGGCAATTGCCTCACGCCTATCGCCCGACGATGAATCGTCGGGCTAATCAAGAAAAGCCGGATCAATCCGGCTGAAGCGGCAAACAGCCTGCTTCAGCAGGCTTCGCTTTTTTAGCCCGGTGATGAATCACCGGGCGCTGCCCGCGAATTACCGAATGCTTACCTGACATTTGCCACTTGCCCTTGCCGTGACAACTATGCTATTTTTTGATCAAACCGGCGTGCCTTGAGAGTCACTCCATACTACCACGGGAATCACCGTTACGCCGTGGGCTGACCGTGGATTCCCGCCCCATCGCTGCCCTCCCTCTCAAAGGCCTTCCGTTGTTTGACACGCCAGTCGTTGATGCCGCACTACCCCAGTCAGAAAACCAAATAAGGATGCAGCGTTTGAGCCGGTCCCAGCTTTCCAAGCAGGAGGACAGCCATGACGAACCGCCCGCATGTGATCGATCCGTTCATTCATGTGTTGGTCACGGCAGGGTTACTGCTGAGCTCGGTGGGGTTTGCCTGGCCCACTGCCGAGGTCGCTCCCCACTCCTCGCCTTCACAGGTCTCGCACGATGACATCGCGACACCGCCGCTTGCGGCTGCTTTGAGAAGCATCCCCACGACGCGCCTGACCGGCTTGGATCGGAATCACGCCGGGCTGACGCAGTCGGCTGCCGCCTGGTCAGCCCCCGTCAATCTCTCGAATACAGCAACCGATTCAGGCCAGCCAAGCATCGCCGCCGACGCCGCCGGGCTAGTGCACGTGGCCTGGGCCGAAACGGGGGCCAATGGAAAACGCGACATCTACTACACACTTTGGGATGGTGCTGGCTCGCCTGCGGCGGTCAATGTATCCAACAGCGCTCCCTTTGACTCCACCGATCCACAAGTGGTGGTCGACAGCACCGGCGCGGCGCACCTCATCTGGCAGGAAGAAGACGACGATCACAGCGATGACTTCGAGGCGCTGTACAGCAAGTGCAGCGGGTTGACCTGCACGACTCCCATCATTCTATCCAGCTCGCGGAACTTCAATTGCAGCCCGTATCCTCTGGGCGACCCGAAAGCCGCCTGGCCGACGATCGGGATCGACAGCGCCGACAACTTGATGGCGGTGTGGGTCGCCTTCGAACCCGGCAACAATTACCTGCACTACAGCATCTGGCCTGCGTCGGGCTTGCCGCCTACACTGTACACCGGTTGCGCTGCGCAGACGGGTGGTCTGTGGTCTCGACCCCGCATCGCCGGGAGCGCGAGTAACACCTTCCACCTGTTCTGGGAGAATAACCTCGGCCAGCCGCCGTTTGGCCTGTACTACCGGCGCTACAGTTCCGGCTGGTCGCCCCAGACTATCATTGACTCCGAAGGGCGAGCCCCCAATGCGTTCGCGACGGATAGCGACCAAGTCCATCTCGTATGGCGTGGGTCGGATGGCTCCTTGCGCTACTCGACGCGGCAGGGTCTTGGGTCGTGGGCAGCGACGGAAACAGTGCCGGGTGCAGCCAGCGATGCTAGACCGGGAATCATCGTCGACGGGAACGGCGCGTCGCGCGTGGTCTGGCACAGCAGCGGACAGGTATACGAGAGTGTAAGGTTGTCGGACGACTGGTCATCCGCTGCGAATGTGTCGCAGAGCCAGGCGACGGCTCAACAACCTGACCTGACCGCCGACCCAGGCGGCGATGTGTATCTCGTGTGGCGGGACATGCGAACAGGCAATGGAGAGGTGTTCTTCGCCAAGCAGTGCCCCAAGTCGGTGTGCCTCGAAGTGACCGACTCGCGCGGCAACCCGGTCAGGGCACTGGCGCTGAACGAGGAAGGCTGGCCGATGCTGAATGCCAGCACGACCATCACGACATCGGCCAATCCGCTGACGGTGACGGTGAGGCTCAGGCACTTGACCGGCGCTGTCGAGGCCGGTCGACTCGATTTCTCCATCTTGAGCAACTCAGGTGGACGCTTTTACGTCTACGCCGCAGAACGAGGCAGTCAATCGAACTTCTGTGGCGACACACCTTCGTCGGGGTTCTCCACTTCAGTCCATCAGGCATCATGCAACGATTCGCTCGCGCCCGGCGAGGCTGTTGAGCATCGATGGCATGTCTGGGTGCAACCGTCCGACGCTGCCACGCTCGAGTTCACCAGTGTCTGGACGGCTGGCCCGAGAGAAAGTTCTGATACCACGACGGTTCAAGTTCCACTGGCACAGATTCACCCTGTCGTTTTCCTGCACGGCATCCTCGGCTCCATGCCGCCACATAACGCCATAATCTCCAGCTGGTCTGACCTCGACCCAAACAAAGCCAGACTTGATCCCTTCCTTAGCTCTTATGACCCACTCCTCGCGAATCTACAGAAGATGGGCTACGTTCTGAACGAGACTCTCTTTCCAGTTACCTACGACTGGCGGCACAGCAATGTGCTCTCGGCATGTTGGCTGGCTGAAGTATTGGAGACGAAAGTGCCTCATTCCGGCGAGATAATCGCTCCGGATGGAGAAGCCGATGTGATTGTGCACAGCATGGGCGGGGTGGTGCTGCGCACCTATCTGGAAGACCTGGCTCAACAAGATATAGGAGAAGCGAGCACTTATGGCCGGGTGATTGCCGGCACTGATTGCCCGTATGGAAACCAGAACGACTATGTGCGCAAAGCCATCTTCATCGCTACCCCGCATCGAGGTTTCCCGGTCACCTACAACACGCGAGAGGGGCTGACATGGAAGGACTATTTGGAGAGCGAAGTCCCTGATGGCAGCGATGGCCTTCACGGCGGAGGCGCGGGAGGAGCGACACTCGAATCGCTTATGGATGAAATACTCTGGCCATTTCTGATCATCAAGCACTATGACCCGGTAATATTCGATTCTTGCCGGAATATTCTTATACTGCCTGAGCTTGGTCGATTGATCGGCGACGCCCCATTCTGCCCACCGGAGGTTTTGTATCAGTTCTCGCACAGCACCCAGGCCTACTTTGGGCGCATTCGAGGTATCAACTCTCTGACTGAAATGCTGCCCGACGTCAGTGTGTCTGGGAGTTACCTGGTAAGCGCCGCCGGAGAACTGCATCCGTATGGCTACGCCATCAATCCCCTGCTCGATGGCTTTTCCAGCCTAAACGATCCAGATCGCATCTCAACTCTACTGAGCCGTGTCCCGGCCAGCAACCTATACGTGCTCTATAACAACGACCAGCCGACAGTGCAGGCCTACACGGTAGACCCGCCTCCACCGGCGAACGACCCTTACTGGTACATACATGGGGGCGACCTGTGGTATGCTCCAAGTGTCTCCCGTTGGCCGAATGGTTTCCCGGATCATCCTGCTCAAACCATTTACGGCGATGGCGACAACTTGATCCCAGACTACAGCACTCGCCTTGACAATGGCGGAGCCGGCCTTATTCCTCTACCCGATCGAGGAAACCAAGAGTTGCAGATTCAGGGATGGGGACACAAGCTGATCATGGTCGCTCCCGAAACCCAAAGCGCTGTTGCAGCCATTCTGACCCAATATACCAATCCCATATCTGCCACTACAAGCAGTCCATTCCCTATACTCACGCCCTATACCGGGCCGCGTTTCTTTTGGGACAACCTGGGTTCTATCCTGGCCTTTCTCATCCACTCGCCAGTGGATGCGTTGGTAACCGATCCGTTGGGCCGTCGCATCGGCTACGACCCGGTGACCGGGCAAATCGCCAACGAAATTCCCGGCGCACTTTACAGCGGCAATGACACCGACATGGAGTTCATCCTGATCCCCGGCGACCGTGAAGGCAATTACACGATCACCACCACAGGAACAGGCAACGGCCCTTACAGCGTCACCGCTTACCGGGTTGGCGCAGCCGGAGTCGAATTCCTAGGCGGCACGAGCGATACGACAGTTCCCGGCCAGGTGGCGACGGCCATTGTCACTTATGCACCGGTCGTCGACGACGTGTTTTTTGATGATGAGGCGGCCAACGGCCCGTGGCAGGCTGAGGGTGGCTGGGGCGCAACCGCGGACGA
>DATBWU010000365.1:0-9788 GCA_036514635.1 Anaerolineae bacterium
AATCAAGAAAAGCCGGATCAATCCGGCTGAAGCGGCAAGCAGCCTGCTTCAGCAGGCTTCGCTTTTTTAGCCCGGTGATTCACGGGAGCACTGCACCGCATGTGTCACCGGGCGCTGCCCGCGAATTACCGAATGCTCTCAAGGTGTATAAACTCGGCATCAACCCCTGCGTCGATGTCCCGCAACGGGTCAGCCGGGGCGAGGCTATGTCCCTGTGAAAGGCACGCTAAGTAGTTCGGTTCAAGACCACCCATAACGCACGCATTGGTTTGGTATTCTTGTTGGTCAGGCGGTGCGGCGTCGTCGAGTCGAAAATGATACTATCGCCCGGGCGCAAGGTATAAAGTTCGAATCCCAGCTCGACGATCAATTCCCCTTCGAAAATCAAGCCGAACTCGCGGCCTTCATGGTGCGACATATTCGCGCCGGACGTCGCGCCGGGGGCGTAGGTAATCTCCAGAAATTCCGCGTCCGGCTCGGCGAGCGCCGTGAGACGTGACCACGTGACGCCGCCTTTCAGCTCAATCGTTGGCCGGGCATTCGCTTGAACGACCGGTGCCGGGGATTGCGCGGGGGGAGCAAACTCCATCGCGGCATTGTCTGCTGCCCGATTCACTTTCGCCTCACGCAAATCGCTAGCCGTCATTTCACCTGCCGCATTAGAGGCCGAGTCGGGGGCAACGGCATCGCTGCTCCCTCGATCCGGGAAGAAATAATCGACAGGTACGGAAAGTGCCTCGGCGATGCCATAGATAGAACGCACCGATGGGTAAGCCTTGCCGGTCTCAATCTGGCTGAGCATACTGGCGCTCATGTCGGCTTTGTTCGCCAACTCACGTAAGCTCATTTGTTGTTGTCGACGCACTGCCCGAAGCTTTTCGCCGATTGTGCGTGCGTGTTGGGGGTCTTTCTCAGGCATCGCCCTTACCTCATGAGGCTGGCCGGTTTGCTGTCAGGCGAATGCCCCAATTATATTAAACTGTGTTAAAAGCGCAAGCACGTGTTGTTTACTATAACTGAAATCGACCGGGCTTTGTTTAATATAAGTTGACAGATCGGCAATTTCTCATTATAATCTGTTTAACCAAGTTAAACCCCCTTTTTGAACAACTTAACATCGATAGACGCGCGGAGAGCGCCGAGATTATCTCGGTTTCCCTGCGGTCTCAGCGTCTCTGCGGTGGGCTATTGCTCCGGGCTGAAAAGAGGGAAGCCGGGTGAACCCGGCTGATCCGGCAGTCGGCTTCAGCCAACTTTCATGTCATCAGCCGGGAAGTTCACCTGTCCCTCGCAGCGTGGCGGAGAGGGGACTTCTCGGCGACGCCGCGTGAGCAGCTACGGCTTGGGATCGATGGGCAATGGATCGCGGCGCGAATGTCGGGACTGAGTGAGGCCTGAAATGTCGGAAGGGCGACGGCATTTGCCTGTTCTTTCTACGCAAACGAGTGGAGACCTGCTGATGCCGGATGTGGATCGCGAAGAATGGCTCCACATGTACGAGCAGATGTTCAAAATCCGCACGTTCGAGGAACACGTCAACGAGATGTACAAGCTGGTCAAGGGGCCGATGCCCGAGGCCGAGTACACCTTGACTACCCGACTACTTGACTACCCGACTAAGTTAGGAGGCAGACATGGCACTCAAAACATTCGGCACAATGGCTGTGGACTGGGAAGAGCGTGTCAATTATGACCGCCTGCGTCGTGAGCGGCTGGCGCGTATCAAGAAGTTGCTCAAACAGTCGGAGATCGGCGCGTTGCTGTGCTTCGACATGAACAACATCCGCTACATCACCAATACCACCATCGGCACCTGGGCCGTCGACAAGTTAGGCCGCTACTGCCTCCTGCCGCAAGACGACGAGCCAATCAACTGGGATTTCGGCGTGGCGGCCAAGCACCACCAGATGTATTGCCCGTGGCTCGGCGAAGGCCGCTCCAGGGCAGGCATCTCGACCTTGCGGGGGGCCATGCCGCCCGGCGCTCGCCGCGCCGAGGATGTGGCGCGCAAGATTCGGATCGAACTGGAAGAGCGCGGCCTGCACAAAGAACCGGTGGGCGTGGATGTGGTGGAGCCGCCGGTGCTATTTGCGCTTCAAAAGGAGGGCCTCACCGTCGTCGACGGCCAGCAGTTGATGCAAGAGGCGCGTGTCATCAAGACGCAGGATGAGATCACGTTGCTGACGATGGCCTGCATGATGGTCGATTCAGCCTACGAGGCACTGTATCGGTTCATGCGGCCCGGAGTGCGCGAGAACGAGTGTGTGGGACTGGTCAACAACGTGTTGTACAGCCTGGGTTCGGAGCATGTCGAAGGGGTGAACGCGATTTCCGGCGAGCGCTGCAACCCTCACCCACACATTTTCAGCGACCGTGTCCTGCGTCCCGGCGACCTGGCCTTCTACGACATCTTGCACAGTTTCAACGGCTATCGCACCTGTTACTACCGAACGTTGGCGGTGGGCAGCGCTTCGCAGGCGCAGGTCGACGCTTACAAACGCTGCCGCTATTACCTTGATGTTGCCGTCAACGCCATCAAGCCGGGCGTCACCACGGCCGACGTGGTGAAATTGTGGCCCAAGGCCCAGGAGTTTGGCCTGCCCAACGAGGAACTCGCTTTCGCGCTGCAATATGGTCACGGGGTTGGGCTGGCGATCTGGGAGAAGCCGGTGTTCAGTCGCCTGGTCTCCTTCGACAGCCCCGAGGTCATCCAAGAAGGGATGGTCTTCGCGCTCGAAACGTACTGGCCCGCCACGGATGGCTGGTCGGCGGCGCGCATTGAGGAGCAACTGGTGGTAACGAAAGACGGCTGCGAAGTCATCACACGCTTCCCGGCCGAGGAGTTGATGGTGACCGGCGTCAAGTATTACACCGCTACCGGGCCGCTGCCCGGCACGCGCGAGGCGCAATCGCACAAGAACATCGATTACACCGGTGTGAGCTATGGCAGTGAACAGTGAGAAGTAATCAGTGGACAGTAATCAGTGGACAGTAATCAGTTCGCTGCTCACTGACCACTGACCACTGTCCACTGTTCACTGACTAAGGAGACTCGTGTCAAAAGATGTCGTAATGCCCGCGCTGGGCATGGCGCAGGAAACCGGCACGCTGCTTCAGTGGCTCAAGGCCCCTGGCGCGACCGTCGTCAAGGGCGAGCCGCTGATGGAGGTGGAGACCGACAAGGCGACCGTGGAAGTCGAAGCGCCTGCCAGCGGAATCTTGGCGAACGTGACCGCGCAGCCCGGCGACGTGATTCCGGTCGGGCAAACGATTGCGCTCATCCTCGCCCCGGGCGAAGCCGTTCCTCAGACCAATCCGGCGCCTGTCTCGGTCACAGCCACGCCCATCGCCATGCGCGTAGCCGCAGAGCACAACGTCGATCTCAGCCAGATCAAGCCGCGCGGCGATCGCATTCAAAAGGAAGATGTGTTGGCCTACGTTGAGGCGAAGACGAAGCGCGATGGCCGCACGTTGGCCTCGCCCAAAGCGCGGCGACTGGCGCAGGAGCGCGGACTAAACCTGACCTCCCTGGCGGGCAGCGGGCCGGGTGGCGCTGTGCTCGCCGCCGATGTGCTCGCCGCCGATGTGCTCGCCGCCGATCTCCCCTCTCCCGCCGGGAGAGCGGTCGGGGGTGAGGGGGAGACACTGGCTGTAAGCCGCGTGTGGCGTGTCATGGTCGAGCGCGTCTCGCAAGCGTGGACGACCGTCCCGCACTTCTACCTGATCCGCGAAGTCAATGCAGCCCGACTGATCGCCTGGCGCGACGATGTGCAAAAGCGCGCCGCCGCCCAGAAAGGCGCGGGCAAAATCACTTACACCGACCTGCTCGTGAAACTGGCGGCCGCCGCTTTGCGCCAACATCCCCGGCTCAACGCCTCGTGGCAGAACGAGACGATCGTTCTGAACTCCGACATCAACATCGGCCTGGCCGTCGCCGTGGACGAAGGACTCGTCGTCGTGGTCATCCATCGCGCCGATGGATTGAGCCTGAGTCAGTTGGCGGATCGGCGCGCGGAACTTGTCGCCAAAGCGCAAGCGGGCAAACTGCCGCTCGACGACATCAGCGGCGGCACGTTCACCATCAGCAACCTGGGCATGTATGGGGTGGATGCCTTCAATGCCATCATCAACCCGCCCCAGGCCGCCATCCTGGCCGTCAGTCGCATCGCCGATCGAGTTGTGCCGCTGCACGGCCAGCCCGCCATCCAACCCATGCTCACGCTTAGCCTGTCGTGCGATCATCGCGTGGTGGACGGCGCGCGCGGAGCGCAATTCCTGCAGACCTTAGCCGATCTGGTCGAAAACCCTATGATGCTCTTAGACTGAACGCTTTCACCGCAGAGTCACAGAGAGCACCGAGATAGGTTTATTGGCTCTCCGTGCTCTCTGCGTCTCGGCGGTGAGTCATTCTCCGATGGCGTAAGTCCCGAAAGGATAGACATGCACTACGTTTCCAAGATTGACGAAGCCGCCGCGCAGACGCCGAAACTCTACGAGAAGCACAGCGCCGGTTTCCGGCGGGCCACTTACGTGGATCGAGCGATGGGGTCGGTGCACATGGGCGCGGGCATTTGCTATCTGGAGCCTGATGGCGTGATCCAACCGCACGTCCATTCGTTCGAAGAGAGTTTCTACATTCTGGAAGGGAATGCCGTCGCGCAGATCGGTGAGAAGAGTTATACGCTCGGCCCCGGCCACTTCGGATTGATCGGCACGGGTGTGAGGCACGCCTGGCGCAACGCGGGCGATCGTCCTGCTCGCTGGCTGGAGATGCAAGCGCCGCAGCCGCGCCCCATCGACTATGGGCGCGATACGTTTTTCGTCGATGGCGATGCCCCCGGGCAGGCCGCGCCGCCCGACCCGGCTGTTCCGTTGGTCGGCCACTTCGACGAGTCACAACTGCCGCGCCCCGGCGGGCCGTCGCAAATGGAAGGCTTCAACCCGGTCAGCGGTGTAGCCATCAAGATGTTTGTCGATCGCTCTTTCGGCGCGATCCATCAATCGCTGTTTCTCATTCAGTACCAGCCCGGCGCAAAAATCGATCTGCACGATCACACCTTTGAGGAATCCTATTTCATCGCCGGTGGGCGCGTGCGCGCGACGGCGGATGGAAAAGCCTACGACTTGAGCGCAGGCGATGTGATCTGGACGGGCGTCGGCTGCCTGCACAGCTTCGCGAACGTGAGTGACGAGCCGGTGCGTTGGATCGAGACGCAAGCGCCGCTGCCGCCGGCCAAGGAAGTCTTCCGCTTCGAAAGAGACTGGGCGCAGTACGCCGCGAACGAACCGGCCTAACACCCTTCCCTGAAATCCTGAGAGTGATGGCTGTTACGCGCCCGAATAGAGAGGCGGTTATCGAGCAACGCTCTTTTCGGATTTCAAGGAGGTGAGCAACCGATGCATCGGATAGACAACGGACACATGCGGTGCAGTGCTCCCGTAAACGAACCCACGATGGACATGCCTGTGCACGGGTCGTATTCGTTTATCCGTTGCAGATTCGTTGCACCGACCTCCTTGGAACACCCATTGAGCCTCGAGCAATTGGAATTCGTCTAAACCAGTCAACGGTCATCTCACGCGATCTCGCCGCAGTCAGTGGTCAATCCGTTCCCATGCCAAGGGCAAAGGAGATACACATGGCAGCTAAGCGAACCTTACTGAAGAACGGTTGCGTCCTCAGCCTCGATAAGAAGGTCGGCAACTTCAAGCAGGCCGACGTGCTGATCGAAGGCTCCAAGATCGCCGCCGTGGGGCCGAACCTCAGCGCGGCGGACGCCGAGGTGATCGATGCCTCGAACATGATCGTCATGCCGGGCTTCATCGATACACACCGGCACGTCTGGGAAGGCATTCTGCGCAACATCGGAACGGATGTCCCGCTGGAGGGTGATGTCAGCTATCTGGCGTTCATTTTGAACACCCTGGCGCCCGTCTACCGCCCCGAAGACGCCTACGTCGGTGATCTGGTCGGTCTCTACGGCGCGATCGATGCCGGGATTACGACGATCCTCGACTGGTCGCATATTCAAGCCACGCGCGAGCATGCCGACGCCGTTATCCGCGCCTTGCAAGAGTCGGGCCTGCGCGCCGTCTTCGCCTATGGCTACCCCTGGTGGAAGTATCCCGACGAGCATCAGGACGATTGGATCAGAGATGTCGCCAAGCAGTATTTCTCTTCTAAAGATCAGCTGCTGACGTTTGGAATCGCGAGTCCTGGGCCGGAATTTATCCCGTTTGAGTTTGCCAAAGCACAATGGGAGCTGGGGCGCGAGCTTGACGCCCATATCACCGTCCACGTTGGCGTTGGCACGGCGGGTCAGCATGGCAAGCTGGGGGAAATGGGCCAGGCGGGTCTGCTCGGCCCGGACACGACGTACATTCACTGCACGACGTTGAGTGATGACGAAATCCAGATGATCGTGGACACGGGCGGAACGTTTTCGTTGGCCTCCCCGGTCGAAATGATGATGGGACATGGGATGCCGCCGACCCAGCGTTTTCTCGATCGCGGCTTGCGCCCGAGCTTGAGCGTGGACGTTGAGACCAACGTGCCGAACGATATGTTCACGCAGATGCGGTCGGTGATCTCCCTGCAGCACGCTTTGCTTTTCGAGGCGAAGTTGGCCGGCAAGCAAAACGTTCCATCTCCCCTGACGACCCGCGACATGTTGGAATTCGCCACCATCGAGGGCGCGCGCGCGAACGGGCTGGCAGACAAGACCGGCTCCCTGACGCCGGGCAAAGAGGCGGACGTCATCATGCTGCGCACCGACCGCCCCAACATCTTCCCCATCAACGATCCCATTGGCGCAGTGGTGTGGGGGATGGATACCAGCAACGTGGACTCGGTCTTCGTCGCCGGCAAGGCTCTGAAACGCAACGGGCAACTGCTGGGGGTGGATTTGAACCGCATCCGAAAAATGGCCTACGCGTCCCGCGATTACGTGGTGTCCAAGTCGGGGTTCAAGCTGCCGGAGATTTAGTGCCTATCCGAAAACTGGATCGCAGGCTTTAGCCTGCGCGGACTGACCCCACTCCGCTCCGCTGCGGGGGCAAGCGAGTCCGCGTTCCGAGGTTTTCGGATAGGCACTTAGTCAGACTTCCGAAGCGCTTCGCGGGACTTCGGAAGTCTGAGATGCTGGAGTGGGTTGGTGATGCGCACTAGAGCGGCGCCGTCTTCGATCCTCACTTCCGCCGTCATCGCATCGCGCTACCTGTCGGTGTGGATCGCGATTGTGCTGCTCGTGCTGGTCGCTCTCGTGATTGCGCCGGCGACCCTGTCTCGCGCCTCCTTCAGCGCGGTGTTACCGCTGACCTCTTTCCTGGCGATTGCCGCGCTCGGCCAGATGCTGGTGGTCATAACGGGCGGCATTGACCTGTCCGTTCCCGGCACCATGACCCTGGCGGCGATGGTCCTCGTCGGAGTGGCGGGCGGATCGGATGACAGGCTTGCGCTGGCGATCGTGGCGTCCCTGGCCGTCTCAAGTCTGGTTGGATTGGCGAATGGTCTCCTCGTGGGTGTATTGAAGTTCAATGCGCTCATTGTCACTCTCGCCATCGGCCAGATAGTCTCCGGAGCGACGATTGCTTACTCAGCCCGCGTTGCGAATGAGTCTGCCGTGCCGGTCAGTTTTTCCACCTGGGTGACCGAGCAATTCCTGGGAGTCAGCTGGATCTTTTGGGTGGCGGTGATCGCCACGCTGCTCCTGGTGTTGTTCTTTCGCTACACCGAACTGGGGCGGAAATTCCAGTCGGTGGGAGCCAACCCACTGGCTGCGTGGGTCGTCGGAATACGCGTCAACGGGTACGTGATCTTCGCCTACGTCGCCGCCAGCCTGTTGTACGGCCTGGGTGGCATGCTGCTGGCGGGGTTCATCCGCAGCCCGAGCCTGGGTCTCGGTGCTCCTTACTTGTTAGGCCCGATTGCCGCCGTCGTCATTGGCGGGGCTTCACTGACGGGCGGGCTGGCCAGTGCCACATCGACCTGGGCAGCGGCGTTCTTCCTCACCTTGTTAAGCCAGATGCTCCGCGTCTTAGGCTTGCCATCGGCGCTACAGTTCGTCGTCTTCGGCGCTGCGATTATCGGCGGCATGGTCATCTCGGGCGATCGCATCATCGCAGTGGTTGAGAGTGTGCTCCGGAATACTTCCGGGTTCAAGGATGTCGATGTCGAATCAGACGACGTTCCAGGGGACGACGAAGCTCTGGGACCCATTCGAACGGACATACCGGCGCCTTCGGCGCCGATGTCAGAAGCACAGGGCGGGGGCCCAACGACCTCGTGACTGACCCGGCGACCGTCACGGGCAAGATCATCACAACACATCGCCGTACCACTTCTAGGGAGGAGGAGACAGAGCAATGAAACGGTTAGCAAGAATCAACGTGGTCGTAGTTCTGATGTTGGTGCTGGCGGCATGTACCAGCGCGGCGCCCACCGCGGCGCCCACTGCCGTGCCGGCCGCGCCTACTGCGGAGTCGGGCCTTGACCAGTACGGCGAGCGGTATGACGCCGACCCAGCCCTGCTGACCCAAGCGCTCGGCACGAGCGAAGGTGTGCCGCAGATCGCCCTGGCGGCAATCTACAGAGCAGGCCTGCCTGTGGATGACGCCATGCGCACGCTGGCGATCAAATGCTGGAAGGATAAGGTCTGCGACACCGGGAGCGGCGGCGAACTGACGCTGGCCATTGCCGACGGCTTCGGTGAGAACGTCTGGCGCGAGATTACCCACATGGAGGCTATACTCCAGGCGCTGACCTACCCGGAAATCGGCCGGATCATGTACTCGAGCGCGCGGTATGACACGCAAACGGCGATTTCCGACATCCGCAGCTTTATCGCGCAGGACGTGGACATCATCATCGGTTATCCCGATGGGGGCGATGCGCTGCTGCCCGCCGTGCGCGAGGCGACCGAGCGAGGGATCCCCTACGTGCCGTATGCCTACGGCAAAATCGGCGAGCCGGGTACGGATTACCTGACCTTCGTCGGCGAGGACGTGTGTGTGTTGGGACAGAACTTTGCTGCGGTTTTGAACCAGGAGGTGGGCACGGGCAAGGTGGCCTTCCTGGGTGGCACGCCGGGCAATCCGCTCTCGGCCGCATGGCAAGCGTGCGAGGAAGCCGCGCTTGGACCGGGCCTGGAGCTGATTGGCAGAGCCGACACCAACTGGACGCGCGAGGGGGCGCTGCAGGCGGTGTCCGGGTTCATCAGCAGCGATCCCGACCTGAAGGGCATCAGCTACGAGTATGCCGACGGGTTCCTGGGCGGGCTGCGGGCGTATGAAGCGGCCGGGCTTCCCCTGGATATCGTGCTCACCTTGCGAACCGATGAGGTCGGGTTGTTCTGCGAGTGGGCCGACATGAACAACCCCAACTTCAAGATCTTCTACTCGGCCGGTGGCAACTTCCAATCTCGTATCGCGCTCACGGCCGCGATGATGAATCTGAAGGGCTATGCAGCGCCGGCAGAAGGCGTCATCGTGCCCGCGCGAATGCGGCAGGTGGATGAGTCGTCGTGCAACCGCGACGTTCCGGGTGAGTATCCCGTCTCATCCCTCGTTCCAATCGATATCGTCGCCGCAATGTACCCGTAGTGAGTGAGAGTTTCTTGAAGATGTCGTCGACCGGATCGGGTAGCGAGATCGTTCTCTCGCTTCAGGGAATCTCCAAGCAGTTTGGCACGGTGCAGGCCCTGTCGGAAGTCAGCCTTGACTGCCGGGCGGGCGAGGTGCACGCCGTCGTCGGCGAGAACGGTTCCGGCAAGTCGACGCTCCTCGGAGTT
>DATBWU010000366.1:0-5905 GCA_036514635.1 Anaerolineae bacterium
TAGATCGAGCTAGCCGCTGCTTTGAATCGCCGCCCGCCTTTGCCGGAACACCTCGTACAACACAATCGACCCGGCGATCGATGCGTTGAGCGATTCGATGTGGCCGCGCATGGGGATGCGCAGCAAGTAATCGCACGTCTGGCGGACGAGCCGGCGCAGGCCCTCGCTCTCGTTGCCGATGACGAGTGCCAACGCGCCGCGCAAATCCGCCGACCAAAAATCGATCGCCCGATCGTCCTTGTGCTCCAGGCCGGCGATCCATAATTCGCGCGCCTTGAGTTCTTCCATCGCCCGAACCAGGTTCACCACGCGCGCAAGGTACAGATGCTCGCTCGCCCCGGACGAAGCATTGACGACGGCCAGCGTCACTTCGACGCCTCGCCGCTGGGGAAGGATCGCGCCGTGCACGCCCATCGCTTCGGCGGTGCGCAGCAGTGTGCCCAGGTTCTGCGGATTCTGAATGATGTCGAGGATCAGGATGAGCGGCGGCTCGTTCCGCTCGGTGGCCAGGTCGAGGATGTCTTCGACGTTGACGTAGGGATAGGGGCCGCACTCGGCGGCGACGCCCTGGTGCGCGTCGGTGATGTGGTCGAGGCGGGAGCGCGTGACGCGCTGAATCGGAATGTCCCGCTGCGCGGCGAGCGCCAGTGCATCAGCCAGCGTGCCCTTCTCCTGCGCGCCTTCGGCGACGAGAAGCGTGTACACCTCGCGCCGGTTCGCGCGCAGCACCTCGTGGACGACGTTGCGGCCGTAGATCAACTCGATGGAGGACGAAGGACGAACGACGAAATGCATCGTTCGTCTTTGGTCATTCGTCATTTCATCAGTCGCCACGTCGTGCCGTCTCGCCCGTCTTCCACGGCGACGCCGACATCGGCCAACTGCCTGCGGATCGCGTCGGCGCGGGCGAAGTCCTTGTTCGCGCGGGCTTCGGTGCGCATGTCGAGCAGGATACGCACCAGGCCGTCCAGCACGTCGAGGTTGGCTTCGGACTTGAAGGCATCCGGCACGACGCCGAGGATGCTGCCGCCCAGGTCGCGGTAGGTTTTGTCGATCGCTTCGAGCATCGCCTTGCCGATAGGCTTACCACTGTTGAGCAGTGTGTTCACGTCGGTCGTGAGCTTGCTCAGCACGCCCAGCGCGGCGGGCGCGTTGAAGTTGTCGTCCATCGCATCGACGAACGCGGCACGGTGCTCGCCCAGCACGCCGGCAAACTCCGCGCTATCCGTCGAGTTCGCCACCACCCGCAGCCGATCGCGCACCTGCCGCACGGGAGAGAGCAGTCGCTCGACGCCCTTCTCGGCCGCCTGTAACGCGGCGTCGCTGAAGTCGATCGGGTTGGAGTAGTGACTGCTCAAGACGAAGAAGCGGATCGCCTGCGGGCTGTAGCGCTTGAGCGCGTCCTTGATCGTCAGCACGTTGCCCAACGACTTGCTCATCTTCACGCCGTCGAGCGTGAGCGAGCCGGTGAGTAGCCAGTGGTTGGCGAAAGGCTTACTGGTGGCGGCTTCCCACTGCGCGATTTCGCACTCGTTGTGCGGGAAGATGTTGTCGATGCCGCCGCCGTGAATGTCGAACGTGCCGCCCAGGTATTTGGTGGACATCGCCGAGCATTCGATGTGCCAGCCGGGATAGCCCCAACCCCACGGGCTGGGCCAGCGCAAGATGTGTTCCGGCCCGGCTCTCTTCCACAACGCAAAATCGGCCGGATGGCGCTTCTCTTCACGCGCCGCGACCCTAAAGGGCGTTCCAGCGCGCGCGCCTTCCTCTTCCTCCTCGATGCGCCGGCCGGACAGTTTGCCGTACTCCGGGAACGACATGACAGAGAAGTACACCGAACCGTCGACCTCGTAGGCGTGGCCTGTTTCGATTAACTGCTTGATCAGCTCAATCTGCTCCGGGATATGTGCGCTGGCGCGCGGCGAGATGTCGGGCCGGGTCACGCCCAGCGCATCCATATCTTCAAAATACGAGCGCGTATACGTCTCGACTAACTCCATCGGCTCGCTGCGCTCGCGGCGTGCGCCTTTGAGGATGCGGTCTTCGCCGGTGTCCAGCAGGTGGCCCACGTCGGTGATGTTCTGGACGTAGCGTACCTTGAAGCCTCGGAAACGCAGGTAGCGCACGAGCATGTCGAACGACACGTACGTCTTGGCGTGACCGATATGCGCGTGATCGTACACGGTCGGGCCGCACACGTACAGGGTCACCCGGTCAGGATGGATCGGAACGAACTCTTCCTTCCGGCGAGTGAGGACATTGTAGACTTGAATCGGCATCGGATGGTTCCTGTTTCTCAGTTATTCCCCGGCCTGGCGAAGATCATGCGCCCGGCGGCGGTCTGCAAGACTTTGGTGACGACGACGGGGATGGTCGAGTGTATGTGGCGGCGGCCCTCTTCGATGACGACCATCGTGCCGTCGTCGAGATAGCCGACGCCCTGGCCGATTTCTTTGCCTTCTTGAATAATCTGCACCTGCATCGTCTCGCCGGGAAGGTATACCGTCTTCACGGCGTTCGCCAGCTCGTTGATGTTGAGCACGCGCACGCCCTGCAGTTCGGCCACACGATTCAGGTTGAAATCGTTAGTGAGGATGGGACACCGCAGCCGCTTAGCCAGGATAACCAGCTTATCATCGACCTCGCGCACGTCATCGACATCCATGTCCGTGACGCGGATCGGCGCGCGGGAATCCTTCTGCAGTTTCTGGAGGATGTCCAGCCCGCGCCGGCCCCGATTGCGCCGCAGCACGTCCGACGAGTCGGCGATGTGCTGCAATTCGTTCAGCACAAAGCGCGGGACAAGAATGGTATCGTTGAGGAATCCGGTCTGGCTGATGTCGGCAATGCGCCCGTCGATGATCACGGACGTATCGAGCAGCATAAAACGCTCGCTAGGCGCAGCGCTCGCATCCTTCGGCTCGCGCATTGGCAATCGCCCCGTCAGTAACACGGCGAGATCGTGCTGGCGGGCGATCATCGTGTACATCCCCAGCGAGCCGAACCCGATCGCGACCAGAAGGGGCAGCACCTCGCGAAAGGGCGACGGCAGGAACGAGAGTGGAAACGCCAACAGGACGGCGATGATCAGGCCGATGATCAGACCGATCACGGCGGCGATCAGTTGCGAGGCCGGGACTTGCCGGATTCGCCTCCGCAGCAGGCGATAGGGCCGCGTGGTGAGCCAGGGCGTCAGAATCAACCCGATCAGTGCACCCACCAGCATGACGATTAAGACGTAGGGCACACGCGCGTTGGCCGGCACACCCCCCAGATCCGCCAGCACTGAACCCAGCTGTAGACCGGCCACGCTCAACAAGATCATACCGATAATTCGGGCGATAAACTCCACCGTCATAAAGCCACCTCGGCGCAAGGCGCCTGACAACAAAAACGGGTGAATGCGACGAATGGCGCACTCACCCGAGACAGGGCATTGAACCTTCGCGAAGGGCGGTCACATCTCGGCTAACGCACCTTCATACCGCCACAGAGTAGATTGAAGGCCCCGAAGTAAAAATGGCGTGTATGAATCTGACCGTCCGATGAGTCCGAAAAACGGCTGCTGGATGAGTGCGGAAGATGAATGCGCCGAGAGTGTATCATGCCGAATTTGAAATGTCAAACCCTAGTGCCGTATTGCCCTCCACCAGCCGATCGTCCGCGCCAGCCGGCGTCGCTGCGCGCGCGCTTTTGCTGCCCACGCCGTCCGGCGCGGGATCCGCGGCGGCGTGTCGACGGCGACCTGAAACCACGCCGCCGGATCGGGTGATTTCAGGATGCCTTCCAGGTTGAAGATGGCGATGTCGTCGATGCCGGCCGCCCGGGCCGCGGCGACGTCGAGCGCGAGCTGTGCCGGATCGGTATAATGCGGCTCGTCGCCCAGCACGCCGATGCCGGTCAGCCCGAGGCTGAGGCCGGCCCGTTCGCCAAAGGCCCGCTTCAACTCGCAGCCGATCTCGTACTGCATCCAGCGTGCGTCGTCGAGCGCAACGCGGAATTCCCCGGCGATCATCGAGTTATAGATCATCGTCGAGACGACATCCCACGCCACATCGACGACGGGCGTTTCGAGAAAGTCCTGAACGATGGGCCGGCCCAGATGGAAGTCTTCGGCAACGTAGTCGTGCGCAGCGCCCAGCGCCTTCGCGCCATGCGCGTGTATCTTGCCGAGAATCGCTCGATACTGCTCGACGGATCGCGCGAAGCGCCGCGCGTTCAGGTTGCTCAACGCCAGGCGACCGAGCGTGAACAATCGCCCGAAGCCCCGGCTGTTGCGATACGCCAACCCCTGCGGCAGCGGCATCTCCAGATCGACGGCGATCCACGGCACGCGCACGCCCTGCCGATCGGCCCAGGCGAAAACAGCATCGAGGTGCGCCGAAAAAGCCTCGGCGTTGCGCTCCGACGGCCAGTAACCGATCGACTTGGGGAGCAACAGCCACAGCGCCACGCCGAGACCGGCGTCGGCATACGCGCGCAGCACGCGCGCCAGTGGATCGCCCACCGAGCCATCCGGCACGCTCAAGCACAGCGTCACGTCGAAGCGGCGCAGGAGTTGGATAGTGGATGGGGCCGAGGCCTCTTCATAAGGCAAGAACTCGGCCCACACGCGGAGGGACATAGATTATAGCTCAATGGGTATTTCAAGAAGGTCGATGCATCGGATGGGCAACCTCCGCGCTGCGCGCAAGGGCAGGCGGATAAACGAATCCACGATAGATATGCCAGTGCGCGGGCCGTATTCGTTTATCTGTTGCAGATTCGTTGCATCGGTTGCCCACCTCCCTGAAATCCACGAAGAGCGTAGATTATTCGGCCGGCCGGCGCAAATCGCGTGTTGCGTGCCGTGATCCGGACAACCACGCAGCGCGCTATTTCTTCGTGTCGAGCGCGATCTTGGCGATCTTGACGGCGAGGTTGCCGCCGGGAATGAGCATGCCCACGGTATCCGCGCCGATGTCGAACAGCGAATCGCGCGAGAGCATCTTGCCCAATTTCGGCATCAGCGACTGGCTGGTTCGCATCTGGCCGGTGACGGCATCGAACTCGATCACGCCGCGCTTGTCCTTCGGCTTCCAATGGAATTCGAAGGCCCACACCGGGCGGTAATACAGGTCGATCGTTTCGAGCGAGATGACTTCTTCGTGAACGGTGTCGGCCTGCACGGGTTTCATCAACTGGTTCATCAACTGGCGCACGACGAACGAGGCGCGCGTCTCGGGCGGAACGACGAGCGCGCCGTCGGCGGCGAGCGTCGCCGGATCCGTAATCTCGACCTTCGATCCGCGCACCAGGCCGGCGGCATCGGCCAGCGCGTTACCCGCCTGCGCGTCGGCAAAGACCTCCTGTCGCAATTCTTCGTGGCAGTGCTCGACGGCGTTCAGGGTAAAGGCGCGACCCGCCTTACCTAGATCGGCCACCGGGTACTTCTCGCTCAATACGGTGACCTGTTCGACCTCCGGCCCGCTGACCGGCACGTTGTACTTATGTGATCGATCGTACAGGTAACGCGCCGATGCGACGACGTGCCAAAACGGCTCGAAGCGTTTCTGGCTGTCGAGCAGATCGATCTCGTCTACCTTAGGTCGCTGCAGCAGGCCGCCGATGCCCCCGGCGACGGCGCTGGCGCGCTTGTCCATCGCCCGCTGGCGGATCTGATCGAGTGTGAGCGTTTCGTTGAGTGCAAAGATGCGTTGATCGGCGAGACGAATTTCCATAACTTCCTCCCTTTCAGTTCGTCGACAGCCTTAGAGACCGTCTGAAAACCCACCACCAAGACACCAAGACACAAAGCAGCACTAAGGTTTTCTGGGTGTTTCTTGGTGTCGCTTGCCCCGCATCTTTCTGCGGCGTCGTGCCTCGCCTAGCGCGCCCCCGACGCGAAGCGTCGGACACGCCCTGT
>DATBWU010000367.1:0-12801 GCA_036514635.1 Anaerolineae bacterium
GAGAACTCGCCCTCGACTACATCCTCGTCGCCTTTGCCTCCCGGAGGCGGCGTGCCTGGGCCTTCTCCACCGGGCGGCTGCTGGCCGTACATCGTCGCGCCGATGCGCTGCAGCGCGTCCATCAGTTCCTGCGCACGTCGCTTGAGTTCATCGGTGCTCGCCGTCTCCAGCACACCTTTCAGCGCATTCGCTTTCGATTCGACGTCGCTCTTCGCGTTGGCAGGCACTTTGTCACCCAGGTCGCGCAGCGTCTTCTCGGCGGTGTACACGGCGTTGTCGGCGTGATTGCGCGCCTCGACGTGCTCGCGGCGCTTCTGGTCTTCGGCGGCGAACTGCTGCGATTCTTTGACCATCTTCTCCACTTCGCTGTCGCTCAGGCCGGACGAGGCCGTGATGGTGATGTGCTGGCTGCGGCCTGTCGCCTTGTCTTGCGCCGACACCTTGAGGATGCCGTTCGCGTCGATGTCGAAAGTCACTTCGACCTGCGGCATGCCGCGCGGGGCGGGCGGGATGCCGTCGAGGATGAATTTGCCCAGCGATTTGTTGTCAGCGGCCATGGGCCGCTCGCCCTGCGTAGCGTGAATCTCGACGCTGGTCTGCCCATCCGACGCGGTCGAGAAGATCTGCGACTTGCGGTAGGGGATGGTCGTGTTGCGCGGGATCAGCGGTGTGGCCACGCCGCCCAGCGTCTCGATCGACAGCGTCAGGGGCGTCACGTCGAGCAGCAGCACGTCTTTCACTTCGCCGCCCAGCACGCCGCCCTGAATCGCCGCGCCGACGCCGACGACTTCGTCGGGATTCACGCCCTTGTGCGGCTCTCGGCTGAAGAACTTCTTGACGGCCTCCTGCACGGCGGGCATGCGCGTCATGCCGCCGACCAGCACGACCTCGTTGATGTCGGCCGGCGTCAACTTGGCATCCTCCAGCGCGCGCCGGCACGGCTCGATCGAGCGCTGGATCAGGTCGGCGGTCAACTGCTCCAACTTGGCGCGCGTGAGTTTCATTTGCAGGTGCTTCGGGCCGGACGCGTCGGCGGTGACGAACGGCAGGTTGAGTTCCGTCTCCATCAGGCTCGATAGTTCGACCTTGGCTTTCTCCGAGGCTTCCTTCAGGCGTTGCAGCGCCTGCCGATCCTGGCGCAGGTCGATGCCCTGATCCTTCCGGAACTCTTCACACACCCAGTCGATCACGCGCTCGTCGAAGTCGTCGCCGCCCAGGTAAGTATCGCCGTTGGTCGATTTGACTTCGAACACGCCGTCGCCCACGTCGAGGATCGAAATGTCGAACGTGCCGCCGCCCAGGTCGTACACGGCGATCGTCTCGTCCTTTTTGCGATCGAGGCCGTAGGCTAGCGACGAGGCGGTCGGCTCGTTGATGATGCGCAGCACTTCCAGCCCGGCGATCTTGCCGGCGTCCTTCGTCGCCTGGCGCTGGCTATCGTTGAAGTACGCCGGCACGGTGATCACGGCCTGCGTGACCGTCTCGCCCAGGTAGGCTTCGGCATCCTGCTTGATCTTCTGCAAGATCATCGCCGAGATTTCCGGCGGCGAGTATTCTTTGTCGCCCATCACCACGCGGCAGTCGCCGTTGGGCGCTTCGACGATCTTGTACGGCAGGCGCTTCAGTGCCTTTTGCACTTCGGCGTCGCGAAACTTGCGGCCCATCAGCCGTTTCACCGAGAAGATCGTGTTCTCCGGGTTGATGATCGCCTGCCGGTGCGCCACCTGGCCGACCAGCCGCTCGCCGGTCTTGGGGTTGATGGCCACGACCGAGGGGAACAGTCGGCTGCCCTCGCTCGATGGGATGACGACTGGCTCGCCGCCTTCCATCACGGCGACGACGGAGTTGGTCGTGCCCAGATCGATGCCGATGATTTTGCCCATAAAAGTCTCCTGATTTCAGAAGCCCGGCCTTGATCCGAACCGGGTTTCTCTCTTACCGGGCCACGCGCACCAGCGCCGGCCGCAGCACGCGGTCGCCGATGCGATAGCCGGTCTGCACTTCGGCGATAATCTGCCCTTCACCGAACTCACTGGACTCTTCGTGTGTGATGGCGTCGTGAAGCGTGGGGTCGAACGGATCGCCGGGCTTGACCGGAATGATCGATAGCCCTTCGCTCTCCAGAATCCCGATCAACTTGCGTCGCGTCAACCGCACACCGTCGATCCAGCCATTGTCCTTCAGGTCGTCGGGCAGGTTCGCCAGTGCGCGATCCAAATCGTCGATCACCGGCAACAGTTTCTCGATGATCTTCACGCCGGTCAGGAAAACCAACTGGTTGCGCTCGGCATCGTTGCGCCGCTTGTAGTTGGCGAACTCGGCCCGCTCGCGCTGCCAGCCTTCCAGGTTCGCAGCCGCTGCGCCCTTCAGCCGATCGACCTCTGCCCGAAGTTCGGAAACTTCGTTCTTCTCAGGCGGCTGTTCCGCCGCGCTCTCCTCTACGCTTTCGCCTTTGGGGAGTGCCTGCTGAGTCGCACTCTCCTCCGCAGACGGGTGTTGCCCATTGTCGGATGTCGTATTCAGAATGTCGTCTATCTTGTCGTGGATATTCTCTTCCACTCTCTATCACCTCTCAGCCGTTCGCCATGTCGGACACCAGGTCGCTGAGCAGCCGCGACACGTAGCGCACCGTGCTGACGGCGCGGCCATACGGCATGCGCATCGGGCCGATCACGCCGAGCGTGCCGGTGGCGTAATTCGTCACGCCGTAGCGCGCCATGACGATGCTGAAATCGCGCAGCTCCGACCAGTTGTTTTCGCCGCCGATAACCACCTGCACGCCGCCAATCGTCGATCCGGACGCCTTGACCAGCACCTCCTCAAGCAGCGAGTGCTCTTCAAGGACACCTAGCAGCGCCTCGGCCATCTCGCGCCCTTCGTACTCCGGCAGCTTCAGCACTTCGGTCAGCCCGTCGCGATACACGTCGGTCGCGGCCCACGCATCCATGCGGCGCATCAGGTCGGCGACCACGCCGAGCACTTCCGCACCGAGTGTGTCGTCGATCGAACTGCGCCGGGAGGCCAGTTCCTCGCCGTTCAGCGCAGCGTATGCGGTGTTCAAACGCCCGCTCACCTCCGACAGAGTCTCCTGGCTCACCGGCTCGGCCAGTGTGAGCATCTCTTGCTTCACCGATCCATCTTGCAGAACGACGATCAACAACACCAATCGTCCCTGCGTGGAGATCAACTGGATGTGCTTCAGCCGCGCCTGCCGCGCGTGTGGCGGTGTGACGAGGGCCACCAACGCGGTGGAGCGAGAGCCATCCGGGCGCGTTCCGATACCCGATCGCGCCAGCACGCTGGCCGCCAACTGCATCCATTGCGCCAGGTCGAGCCGCGACTGGTGGAACTGGTGCGCGATCGTGCGCTGTTCGTGGATGGGCAATTCGACCTCGCCCATCAGCCGCTGAACGAAGTAGCGGTAGCCCTTATCGGTCGGTTGTCGCCCGGCCGAAGTGTGCGGATGGGTCAGGTAGCCCGCCTCTTCGAGGTGTGCCAATTCGTTCCGGATGGTCGCCGACGAGTAATCCAGGCCATATTTCTGCGCGAGTACCTTCGAGCCGACCGGCTTAGCCGTCTCGACGTATTCGCGGAGGACGAACACCAGGATGGTCTGCTGGCGGGGCGTCAAATCCTGCATAACCAGGCCTCACCAATGATTAGCACTCGCAACTCGCGAGTGCTAAGACTACCGGCGTTAATCATACCATGCTGAAAAAGCAGTGTCAAGCACCACAACCTTCCGTTTGCCGCATAGCCTGTGTCGCCGATCGGGTATAATCCCACGTAGCCCATCGGGGAAGGCCCGTTCGGCTGTTGCCGCCGGCGATCGCGGTGGATGCAAGCCCACATGAGCCGCGATTTCAGGTCGAGCGGTTTGAGATCGAAGCACTGTCGGGAAGCGGATGATCGTCACTCAATTGCTCAACGGAAAGCACTTGCCACGTCGAAGGGCTTACCGTATATAGAGTCGGTTTGAATTCCTGTGAGGATGATGCTATGGCAACTGTCGAGACTACTATTCTGGATCCAGTACGCGACCCAACGCGCTACGAGCAACACGCGCTCAATGCGATCTTCACGCCGAAGAATGTCGCGGTCATCGGCGCGACCGAAAAGTACGGCAGCGTTGGCCGGACCGTGTTGTGGAATCTGATCAGCAGCCCGTTTGGCGGAACCATCTTCCCCATCAACCCGAACCGGGCCAGCGTCCTGGGCATCAAAGCCTATCCGAGCATCTCGGCTGTGCCCGAGCCGGTCGATCTGGCGATCTTCGTCACCGCCGCGCCGACGATCCCGCAACTGGTCGGCGAGGCCGTCGATTGCAGCGTCAGGGGCGCGATCGTCATTTCGGCGGGCTTCAAAGAGATCGGCGAGGGAGGCGCGAAACTGGAGCAGCAGCTCCTGGCGCAGGCGCGGCGCGGCGGGATGCGCATTATCGGCCCGAACTGTCTGGGCGTGATGAACCCGCATACCGGCCTCAACGCCACCTTCGCCGCCAACATCGCCCGGCCCGGCAACGTCGGCTTCATCAGCCAATCCGGCGCGTTGTGCACCGCCGTCCTCGACTGGTCGCTCCGCGAGAATGTCGGCTTCAGCGCCTTTGTGTCGATCGGCTCGATGCTCGACGTGAACTGGGGCGATTTGATCTACTACCTGGGCGATGATCCGAACACGTCCAGTATCGTGATGTACATGGAGACGATCGGCGACGCCCGATCCTTCCTCTCGGCGGCGCGCGAAGTGGCGCTGACCAAACCCATCATCGTCATCAAGCCGGGGCGAACCGAGGGCGCGGCCAAGGCCGCCGCGTCGCACACCGGCTCGCTCACCGGCAGCGACGAAGTGCTGGAAGCGGCGTTCCGCCGCTGCGGCGTGCTGCGCGTCAACGACATCGCCGATCTGTTCGCTATGTCCGAAGTCCTGGCCAAGCAGCCGCGCCCCAAAGGCCCGCGCCTGACCATCCTCACTAACGCAGGCGGGCCTGGCGTGCTGGCGACGGACGCGCTGATCACCAACGGCGGCGAGCTGGCCGAGATTTCGCCGGACGTGATGAATGCGTTTGACAAGATCCTGCCGCCGCACTGGAGCCACAACAATCCCATCGACGTGATTGGGGATGCCAGCGCGGAGCGTTACGTCAGGGCGCTGGAGATCGCCGCGAACGATCCAAATGCCGATGGCCTGCTCGTCATTCTCACCCCGCAGGCAATGACCGATCCGACGAAAACGGCGGAAGTGCTCACGCCGTATGCCAACAGCACCGGCAAGCCGATCCTGGCGAGCTGGATGGGCGGGCAGGACGTGGAAATCGGCGAGACTACTTTGAACCGCGCCGGCATCCCGACATTCGGTTATCCCGACACGGCTGCGCGCGTGTTCACCTACATGTGGAAATCGGCCTACAACTTGAGGGGCATCTATGAGACGCCGACGCTGCCGCAGGACACGCTGGAATGCTCGCCGGATCGCGCGCTGGCCGAGAAGATTATCAAGACCGTGCGCGAGTCGGGCCGCACGATCCTGACTGAGTTCGAATCGAAGCAGTTGTTGGCGGCGTACTGTGTCCCCGTCGTCCCGACGCGCATCGCGACTACCGAAGCGGAAGCGGTTAAGGCGACGGAAGATATTGGCTACCCGGTGGTTCTCAAGTTGTATTCGGAGACGATCACCCACAAGACCGATGTGGGCGGCGTGCAACTGAACCTGAAAGACGCCGACGCCGTGCGCCGTGCGTTTCGCGACATCCAGGCCTCGGTGGCGCGGAAAGCCGGCGCGCAACACTTCCAGGGCGTGACCGTCCAGCCGATGATCGACCTCGAAGGCTACGAACTGATCATCGGCAGCAGCATCGATCCGCAGTTCGGGCCGGTGTTGCTGTTCGGCTCGGGCGGCCAACTGGTGGAGGTGTACAAAGATCGCGCGCTGGCGCTGCCGCCGCTCAACACCACGCTGGCGCGGCGCATGGTCGAGCAGACGATTATTTACAAGGCGCTGCGGGGCGTGCGCGGGCGCAGGTCGGTCGATCTGGCCGCACTGGAGCAATTGCTGGTGCGCTTCAGCCAACTGGTCGTCGAACAACGTTGGATCAAGGAGATCGACATCAATCCGCTGCTGGCCTCGCCCGACGGCCTGCTGGCGCTCGATGCGCGGGTCGTCTTGCACGGGCCGGAGGTGACCGGCGATCAGTTGCCCGATCTGGCAATTCGCCCGTATCCGACGCAGTATGTCGGCGAATGGATATCGGAGAAAGGCGAGCGCCTGATCATTCGCCCCATCCGCCCGGAGGATGAGCCGTTGATGGTGAAGTTCCACGAGAGCCTGTCGGATCGCACGGTGTACATGCGCTTTCTGCGCCCGTTGCAGTTAAGCCAGCGCATCGCGCACGAGAGGCTGTCGCGCATCTGCTTCATCGACTACGACCGCGAGATGGCGCTGGTCGCCGAGCGCACCGACGTGCAGACGGGCGAGCGCTCGATCGCGGGCGTCGCCCGCTTGAGCAAACTGCACGGCGTGAACCAAGGGCAGTTCTCGATTGTCGTGAGCGATCAGTTCCAGGGTCAGGGCCTGGGGAAAGAGCTGGCGCACCGGCTGATCCAGATCGGGCGCGACGAGAAACTGAGCCGCATCGTCGCCAGCATCTCGCACGACAACCTCCAAATGCAGAGTGTCGCGGAGAAACTCGGTTTTCGGTTGCAGCCCACCGACGAAGGCTCGCTGGTGACGGGCATCATCGAACTCTAGCGCGCCCGGTGTCCACGAATAGACAACGTAACTGCTGACCCCTCTCCGACGAGGAGGGGAACACGTTTCCCCCTTCCCACGCGAGAGCGTTCGGCAATTGCCTCACGCTTATCGCTCTTTCCCGGGCGATCACGGGAAATCCCAAAAAGCCCATTGTTTTTGGCTCCCGCCGGATAACTTATCCGGCGGGAGCATTAGCGGTCGGGAGATCGCGAGAAGTCACTCGCGGTTGATCCAGGCAGCGAGGACGCAGCCCGGCGATTCAGGTACGATGGTCTGCTGGTAGTTGTAAGCAGGCGCGCTCAGGCGGAGAACGCCACTGTCAAGGATGAGGAGCCATAGCCCATCCGCGGACCAGCCGTAACTCGGAGCGATGCCCATATACGGGTCGTACGCGAGTGAAGGGAGGGTCTGTGTCTCGTTCCGGGCGATGTTGTGCAAAATGATTGACGTCGTGGACCCGGCCGGATCGAGTTCACTCGTAGTCAACCAGCGGCCGTCCGGTGAGAAGGACGTGGAGTTGAACCATTTACCAATATTGGATTGAACTCGCAGCGAGAGATCGCCGGTTCGCCGATCGAACAGGAAGACGTAGCTTCTGCCCAGTGTGTCGCGCGATACGGATAGTGCTTCTTGCGTGGCATAAGCGACGATCAGGAGCACGTCGCGATTGGCCGGATTGACCATCACCGGGCCGAGACCGGCAATTCGCCATTCGGAGGGATCGCGCTCGGGCAGAGCCGCCTGAAAGTCTTTCTCCGCTAAGAGCGTGCGGGGTCTGTCGTCCCCGGTGTTGGCCATGACCAGTTCCAGCTCGACGGCGGCCTGCGTGCCGTCGCGCCAGTGGACGTAGCCGTATGTGTCGTTATTAAGCCAGAAGGGATATAGAGCGTTCTCGATCCGGGCCAGCGCCTGGCCGTTGACTAAAGCCCGATGCAGGCTGGTATGATCTATATCCCAGACGATCATCTGAACGCCATCGGGCGAATACGCCGGGAGGCCGGAGATGGCAGTGACCCGCGTAGAGCAGCCCGTCGAGGTGCAGTGGCTCAAGTTGATCAGGGTCGATGTGATTGGCTCTGAGTTGGCGTTTTGATCAATGCCGTAGGTCAGCACGAGGAGGTACTGATCCGGTGGTGTGATGTAGCCCGGCTGGGAAGCGGGCCAGATATTCGCCGGTGCGTCGAGCAAAGGAATCTCCTCGCCGTTTCGCCACCAGCTTATGTGCGCGATGACGAGGTTTTCGCTGCCGAGGTGCTCTTGCAAGATCACACCGTCGTGATTGGGCGGGCTGCTCATCCACACGAAATTGCGATTCGACAGTTCCTTGATCCAGGCGCCCGTCGAGGGAGTGTATCGATACAGGCTGTTCCCTTGTGTGATGCCTTCGGAGCACACGATGGCCATGTCTTGATCCGGCAGCGGAAGCGGTGCGGCAGCCAGAGGCTTGCCTGGATCTGCCGGGACCCAGGGCCGCAGCTTCAATCGTACGAACAGGTTGTTCAGCGCCGCCTGCGCAATGAACGGGTCGAGTGCCTGACGGTTGGCCAGTTCAACCACCACCTGTCGCACGATTTGAACTGCGTAACCTCGATACAGCGCCTGGTAGCCGGCTTCGTCGATCGGCAGGCCGACGAGGGTCGGTGTAGGCAGGCTGATGTCGGCGATGTTCGGCTGGCTAAATCTGTAGTTGGAAGAAGTTGGCAGCCCGAGCAGGTCTATCAGGCTTTTCAACCCCTTGTCGAGTGTCAATTCGACGTGAAAATCGTTGGGACATTCAAGGTTGGTCTGGTCGGCGCACAGTTTGCCCAACATAGCATCCAGGTCACCGACCAGCCGTTTGTCGATCGATTCGTCTCGTTCTGGATAGACGACGGTCAGCCATTGACCTTCGCTCGTCAACGCGCTTCCCCAGAAATCGTCCCCCGATGGCGAAAGCCGCCAGCGACCATTGCTTAAGCGATAGGGGATCGTCTGGCGCAGACGCACGGTTTCCGCCAAGCCTCCACCGGCGTCGATGGTGTAGGCATATTCGGAGACGACCTCGGCTCGTTTCAAGTCAGGCGACAGGTCGACGTGCACGTCCTGAGGCTCGCCGGCCTGCACGTGCAATCCCAAAGGCCCCCGGTCGAATGGTGAAGGTTGTCGGAGCAGGTAATGTTGAAGGGCAGTCCGATTGATTTCGCCGCCCGACTGGTCGATGAGCGTCTGGAGCAGTTCCATATCCGATTCGGCGGCGGCGTGCTGCACCAGTTGGTGCGTGGCGAGTATGTCCTTGACGAGAGGTGTGGCGACTTCGTCGATGCGCCGGGCGATGATCAACAGTGCGCCAACGACAATCACGCCGATGACCGTCAGCACAATCAGGACGACGCGCCTGCTTCGAGTTCCTGGCGTGATCCCCTCGCGCCGGCCGGGCGTGTCGTCCAGCGGCGAAGGCTCGGCTGCCCAAGGTTCAGCACGTTGCTCGTCCCATTGGTCTGCGCCGATCTGCCACTCGAAGTCTGAGCGCGGCATGTGGTTATGCTCCCCTGGCTATGAACGGTGACTCATCCCGGCGGCCATTTCATCTGCCGGCCGCCGAGGATGTGCACGTGCAGATGATCGACCGACTGTCCGCCCTGCCGCCCGGTATTGATCACGAGCCGAAAGCCCGTCTGCAGACCGGCCTGCGCGGCGATGTGCGCCGCCGTGGTAATCAATCGCCCGGCCAGATCGCGCTCGTCGTCGCCCAGCTCGGCCACGGACGCGATGTGGCGAACCGGGACGACCAGGATGTGCGTCGGCGCTTGCGGTGCGATGTCGTGAAACGCGACGACGTCGTCGTCGCGGTAGACGATTGACGCGGGCATGTCCCCGGCGACGACGCGGCAGAAGATGCAGGTGCTCACGGCTCGGGTTTCTCCAGCGGGTTGACCGCGAAGTTGTCAAAGGCAACGTGCACGCCGGTCTCGTCGGCGAACGTGCCGGCGGTCAGGCCGACATCGCCTTCAAGAATGTCGACATTGTCGATGTGGCCCAGCTCGGTGCCGTTGACGCTGAGGGTGAGCGTCGGCCCTGCGGCGATGACGCGCAGATGGTTGGTCGCCACGCCCCGTTTGATAGCGGGCGACTCCGGCCAGTTGATCAGCACTTCGAACTGGTTGCCGCGCTTGCGCTGGATGCTGTAGTAGCCGTCGCCGGAGATGTCCAATCGATAGAAATTGTCCTGGTCGGCGAAGCGCACAATCACGCCGTAGTGATTGTTGTCCGGGCCGTCCACCTGTGCCGCGTCCACGTCGAGGACAAAGTCGCCCGCGCGCTTGCCGATGACCGACCAGGTCGCCTGATCCGGCACGTTGACGATGATGTGCAGCGCGCCGTCCTGGTAGAAGATAGGAACCTGATCGGTGTCGTTGAGCAGCCAGCCGCCGGGAGCGCTGAAATCGTCGTGGAAGGGCAGGTCGCTGAGCGGCGGTGTCGATTGGCAGGCGGGAAGACAGAACGCGGCGAGCACACACAAGCGAATCAAATGGCGGCGCATGAATGCCTCGTGGAAGGTGGGGGTGAAAGCATTATACCTCACCCCTCACCCCGACGCCTTCGGCGTCACCCCTCTCCCCTCTCCCGAACTTTTTTCGGGAGAGGGGAGAGGGCTAACTCGTCTGCCGGCGCACTTCGGTGACGTTGGGCAGCCGCTCGATTTTGTCGAGCACGCGCGATAACTGCGCTACGCCGGAGATTTCCAACGTGGCGACGAAAGCCGCCATTTGCTTGCTGGTGCTGACGTTGACACTGGTCATGTTGATGCCTTCGCCGGCGACGACGGAGGCGATGTCGCGCAGCAGGCCGCCCCGGTCGTAGGCGGTGATCTTGATGACGACGGGGTAGGTGGTCTCCGTCGTGCCCCACGACACCTCGATCAGCCGCTCTTCTTCGTCGCTGTGCAGGATGTTGGCGCAGTCGCGCCGATGCACCCGCACGCCGCGCCCGCGCGTGATGTAGCCGATGATCGGATCGCCCGGCACGGGGTGGCAGCATTGCGCCAGCGAAGTCATCAGCCCGCCCGTGCCGAGCACGGTGAAATCGGCCGGGCCGGTGGTGCGCGGGGCCGAGGTCACTTCGTCGGGCGTGGCGTCCCGCGCCTTGGGCGACTGGCTCTGCTCGTACTCGATGATCTGCGTCGCCAGTTGCGAGGTCGAGATGTCACCCGCGCCGATGGCCGCCAGGAAGTCTTCGATCTTCTCGTACTCGAAGAGCACGGCCACGTCGTCGAGCGACATCTTCTGCTCCAAGCCCAGCCGGCGCAGCTCGCGCTCCAGAATCTCGCGGCCCTGCGCCACGTTGGCGACGCGATCCTGCCGCTTGAACCATTGCTTGATCTTGTTGCGCGCGCGCTGCGTCCTGACGTAGCCCAGGTTCGGGTTGAGCCAGTCGCGGCTGGGGCCGCCGCGCTTGGCGGTGAGAATCTCCACCTGGTCGCCGGTCTGGAGTTGCGAATCGAGCGGCACGAGTTTGCCGTTGACGCGCGCGCCCCGGCAGCGGTCGCCGACGTCGGTGTGGACGTGATAGGCGAAGTCGATCGGCGTCGATCCGGCGGGCAGATCGATCAACTTGCCGCGCGGCGTGAAGGTGTACACGCGATCCTGGAAGACGTCGGTGCGCAGCGTGTCCATGAACTCGCGCGCGTCGGCCACGTCTTGCCGCCAGTCCATCAGTGAGCGGAACCAGGCGATCTTCTGCTCGTACTTCGGGTCGCGCTTGCCGCCCTCTTTGTAGCGCCAATGCGAGGCGATGCCCAACTCCGCCGCCTCGTGCATCTCGTGCGTGCGAATCTGTACTTCGAGCGGGCGGCCATCGTCGCCGACGACCGCCGTGTGCAGGCTCTGGTACATGTTGTCTTTGGGCGTGGCGATATAGTCGTCGAACTCGCCGGGGATCGGCTTCCACATCGAGTGAACGATGCCCAGCGTCTGGTAGCACTGCGCCACGCTATCGACGATGATGCGGACGGCGCGGGCGTCGTACACCTGATCGAACGACACGCCCTTGCGCTCCATCTTGCGCCAGATGCTGTAGATGTGCTTGGGTCGCCCGGAGATTTCCGCCGTGATGCCATCGGCCCTCATGCGCTCCAGCAGGCGGTGGATGATCTTGTTGATGCTGGCCTCGCGGTCGGCGCGGCGCTCGTCGATCAGCCGGGCGATTTCCTTGTACTTGTCGGGGTTGAGATGGCGGAAGCCCAGGTCTTCCAATTCCCATTTCATCTGCCAGATGCCCAGCCGGTTGGCCAACGGCGCGAAAATCTCCAGCGTCTCGCGCGCGATGCGCCTGCGCCTCTCGTCCGGCAGCGCGCTGAGCGTGCGCATGTTGTGCACCCGGTCGGCCAGTTTGATCATCATCACGCGCGGATCATCGACCATCGCCAGGAACATCTTCCGCAGCGATTCAAGCTCGCGGTCATCGTAGTCGTGAATGTCGCGCCCGTCGAGTTGGTCGAATTGCTTCAACTTGGTGACGCCATCGACCAGGGTGGCGATCTCGTTGCCGAAGTCGCGCTGCATCTGCTCATACGTGATCTCGGTATCTTCGAGGACGTCGTGCAGCAGGCCGGCGGCGATGGTCGGGCTGTCCAGTCTCAGGTCGCCCAGAATCTTGGCGACGGCCAGGCAGTGTTGGATATACGCCTCGCCGGAAGCGCGTTTCTGGTTGCGATGGGCGTGCTCGGCTACGGCGTAGGCGCGCTCGACGACGTGCCTGCCGCTGCCGTTGCCATTCGGCAGGGCGTCGAGGATCGATTGGATGTGGAGAGACGGATGTCTGGTCATAGACTGCGCGCCAACTCGCGTGCGTAGGTCAAATATAGCGCGGAGAAAACGAATGGTCAAAGCGGACGGGGTGATCAACGGATACGGAACGGACAAGCGGACAGGAACGGATGTGGTCAACGGATGTGGAGCGGACAAGCGGATGGGAACGGATGTGGTCAACGGATATGAAGCGGACAAACGGACGGGAACGGATGTGGTCAACGGATATGAAGCGGACAAACGGACGGGAACGGATGTGGTCAACGGA
>DATBWU010000368.1:0-4949 GCA_036514635.1 Anaerolineae bacterium
GTGAGCGGGGACGATGAATTCCTGCCACACCTCTATACAGCGAACGCCTCGTTTCGCCGCTGCCACCTCAACGAGATAGGCGGCTTCAATATCAATCTGGTCACGGCCGAGGACGTCGATCTCGCGTGGCGGCTCCAACTCCTGACCGGCACCAAGGTGTGTTACGCGCCGCGGGCGATTATCTATCACCATCATCGCGCAACTATGGCGGGACTCATCCGGCAATATCGCCAATACGGGTTCGGCGAGATTCTGTTAGACACGATGTACAGGCACTATCCGGGATATCCGCGCGATTTACGCTATCAAGCCCGCCGAATGCTCAGCCAGATCGCGGCCTTGCCATTTTACGTGCTCTCCGCCGCACTTCGTCGTCTCCGTCTAGCCATGGGCCGGGCCACACTTTACGATGCAGCGGTGCCACTGATCTGGTTCCTGATTGAGAGTAGCAACCTTCGCGGTAAACTGGAAGCATTGGTGGCAACCCGGTTAATGACAGACGCGCAACCGGCCTTGAACCTGGAGACCGAAATGCTAATCAGACGTTTCTACCACAGCCGGAAAGCCTAAACACCAGCATGAGGCAATTCTCACTGACCGTACTGCGCAATTCCATCTTCGGGGCAGTAGCACAACTAGGGATCAAAGTGCTGTCATTCGCCTTCAGTATCCTGGTGATACGCCGCCTGGGGGCGCAGGCGTTTGGGCAATATTCGGCAGTGCTCGCCTTCGGAAGCATTTTCGCAGTTATCTCCGATCTGGGTCTGAGCGCCTATTCCGTACGCCAGATCGCGCGCTCGCGAGACGACCCAACAGGCATGGACAAAATTCAGGCGCTATACAGTAATGTGCTGGCCTTGCGCCTTCTGCTTTCCGTCTTCACCGCAGTCGTGTTGATCCTGGCCGCCTGGCTCACCGGGCGGCCCTCGGTCATGGTAGCCGCGATCGCCCTCAACACGCTCGGCCTGATCATGTATGCCGTGCAAGGCTCGAGCGACGCGGCGCTGGCGGGTTTCGAGCGGCTGGATGTAGCGGCCGGCGCGAAGGTGTTGAATCAATTCGTCTTTGTCGTAGCCGGTGCGGTAGTGCTATGGCTGGGATGGGGCTATTTCGGCTTGATCATCGCCAACCTGCTGGCGATCGCCTGCATGACGTGGATGTGCTGGCGCGCGGTTCGCAGCTTAGGCGTGCGTCCCGGTCGCGTGGCCCGGCAAGTCTGGCCGACCTTGCTGCGCGTCAGCCTGCCCTTCGGTGTGATCGGCTTCGCGCTGGGCTTGTCCTACAAGTTCGACAGTGTCCTGCTCAATATCTATCGTGGCGATGCTGAGACGGGTTATTACAGCGCGGTCTACAACTTGATCTTCTCGGCCGTTCTCCTGTCAAATGTATTCAACACCGCACTCTATCCGTCACTGGCACGTCAAGCCGTGAGTGCGCCTCACCGGCTTCCCGTCATCTACGAGCACGCGTTACGCTACTTGATGGCTTTATCGCTCCCGATTGCGGTCGGGACGTGGGTACTGGCTGAACAGATCGTGCCGTTCCTGTTCGACGCCGCTTATCTCCCCTCCGTCCCGGCGTTTCAGATCCTGATTTGGGTCGTCCCGCTCATGTTCGCCTCCGAGTTTCTGGGCTACGTGGTGGTCATCTCTGGACAGGAGCAGCATGTCGCACGCGCTATCATCGTGAGCACAGGTCTCAACGTCATAATGAATCTGCTGCTGGTGCCCCAGTACGGATTTATTGCCGCCTCGATGATGACCCTCGCCACGGAGGCGGTGCTCGTCGGGCAGTATGTGTGGATGCTGCGTGCCCTGCTACGGAAGATGAATCTGGGAACCAGCCTGGTGCGCCCGCTACTGGCCGCGCTCTGCATGGGCGCCTTGATGTTCCTGCTGCGCTCATCCGTGCCCCTTCTTGTGAACATCACCCTGGGCGTGGTGGCTTACTTTGTGCTAGCGTGGCTGCTGGGCGTGCTGGGGAAAGAGGAATGGCGCCTCATTCGCAATATGCACTCTTCGGCCGAGATCACCGGCTCATGAAGTTCGTCTTGCCCGTACACCACTTTCCACCTCGATACAGCGCAGGCGCTGAGCTGTACACCCTGCAACTGGCGCGCCGGCTTCGTGCTCAGGGCCATCACGTCGAGGTCATTTGCATCGAAGCCATCGACCGGGAGAACGATGGCACGCTGCACGTGGAGGAAGACAACTACGAAGGCTTCACCGTTTGGCGACTGTTCTTCGATCTGATCCATGCTCCCGATCCTCAAGCATGGCGCTATGCCAACCCATTGCTCGGCAAGTGGTTCACGGACTACTTTCGGCAACACCGGCCGGACATCGCTCACTTCCAGGCCGGCTACTTGCTCGGCGCGGCGCCACTCGAAGCCGCCGCCGACAATGGGATTCCCACGGTGCTGACGCTGCACGACTATTGGTTCCTCTGCCCGCGCATCACCCTCCTGCGGGGCGATGGGACCTTATGCGAGGCGATCCCTTCAGACCCGGCCGGCTGTGCATGGTGCCTGCGTCTGGAGAGTCGTCGTTACCGCATCCCCGATCGGCTGACGCAAGGCGTATTCGGATCGCTGATCGGGCGCTTGGCGATGGACACGGGACGCAGCGCCATCGCCCATCGCCGCGCGCGCCTGCTGGCGGCCTTAACGATACCCGCTGCCGTGATTGCGCCCTCGCGCTTCCTGGCGGAACGCTTCGCGCCGTTCATCGAGCCGAAGCGGTTGCGCGTCCTGCGTTTTGGCCTGGATCGGGAACCGTTCATCCGGCAGCATCGCGCGGCCGACGATGGGGTGCTGCGTATAGGTTTCACCGGTCAGATTGCGCCGCACAAAGGCGTCCATCTGCTGATCGAAGCCTTTCGCCGGGTGCAGGCACGGCAGCCCATCGAGCTTCACATCTATGGCGGTCTGGAAGCCCACCCGGACTACGTGCGCCGGCTGCGCCGCCTGGCCGACAATGACGGGCGCATCCAGTTTCATGGTCGCTTTGAGAACGGTCGGGTAGCGGAGATTCTGACGGCGCTAGATGTCAACGTGGCACCGTCGATCTGGTACGAAAACTCGCCGATCGCGATCCTAGAGTCGCAGGCTGCTGGCACGCCAGTCATCGCTGCCGCGCTGGGTGGCATGGCGGAGCTCGTACAGCACGGCGTGAATGGCCTGCTGTTCCGCGTGAACGACGCTCACGACCTGGCTCAGCAGATCGCACGGCTCCTCGACGAGCCTGGCCTGCTCGATAGTTTGCGCGCAAATGCGCCCACCGTCAAAACGCCCGACGAGGAGATGGCCGAGCTGTTCGAACTGTATCGCCAGATCGCCAGACCGGCGTGATCTGAGGGATTGACCACAACACGCCCTCGCGTGTCAAGCATAACGCCGAAGCGATTTGCCCCTACGTCAACGACGATCGCCGAATGAAGGCCGTCAGTTTATCTCTGACGGCCTTTTGCTTTTGCGTGCCAATAGGATCATCGTCTCATCTTGACACCCCATAATTGGGGGCGAATCAAACTCTAGGGTCATAGACACTTGATCCGTAGGGCCGTTAGAATACCGTAAGAACCACCCTGACTTCTTCGACACCCAGCTGAACAATACAGGCGATATTGACCAGGCGCAACCATCGTGGGTGCATCCGTTTCGCATCATCAACCCGTGGGGCGAGATGGCGCTTCACTGGAACAATGCGCCGCTGACTATGCGGAACACCATCGTTCTCAGTGACGCCAGGGGTATTCGTCCAGCGATACGGCGGTGTTCACAGTGGAGGCCTGGGTGATTTGGGGGATAATATATGCTAATGCACCTCGAACTGAAAAGTCCGCCTAGGCGATTTGTCTGGCTGGCTATCCTGGCCGTGATGTGCTCGATCGCGGGCGTCATCATTCGCGCGGCGATCTCGAATGATGGCCTGTGGCTAGTCACGCCGACCGTGCTTGAACAGCCGGGGCCCGATGCCGCTTCGCCCGTGGCGCAGTCACCGGCACTCAGCGCCGCCGCGATCACCTATACGACTTACCTGCCGACCGTCAGCACAAGCAGTACGGTCTCCGCGCCCCCGGTCAATCTCATTGCGAATGGCACGTTCGAGAGCGGCAATTTGAACGGCTGGGAACCGAATGGCTCAACCGTTTCAACGGCGGAAGCACACTCCGGGAACCATTCGGCGCGGCTGTCCAATACGATTATGCGAACATGGATCGATACGACCTCGGGCACCGCGTATAAGGTTACCGCCTGGATCAAGATCGTGTCTGAGACGGGCACGGACTGGGGCGGCTTTCAGATTCAAGCCTACAACTCGGACTGGCAAGTGCTGGGGCGCAGTGGCTATCTGTTGGCCCGGACGCACGGCAGCGCGTGGCTCAAGGTTGCATTTACATTTACGGCGCTGGCGAACCAGACGCCGATCGACGTGGGCTACTTCGGCGGATCGGGCCGGCGCATGGTCATCCACGTTGACGACATTGCGGCTTTCCCCAAGCGCGAGAATATCCCACCGGACTTTACGGTGACGCTGACCCCCACGACGCTCAACGACCTACCGCAGACGCAGCAGTATGGTATCAGCGGCGACGATCCGGATGGCGCGATTACGAATGTGGTGTGGAGCTTCGGCGACGGCACACGCGCTCTGGCCGCGAACGGCATACGCAGCGCGGCACTGCCCGGCAGTTACGTGGCAACCGTCAGCGTCTCCGACGATGAAGGCGCGGTCACGGTCAAGTCGGCGGCGTGGGACGCTACGGCGAGCGGATTCCCGACGCTGGTCATCCAGAATCCAAGTGCGCAGCCCGTATCCGTCAACAGCCCGGTCATTACGCTCAACGGCACGGCCAGCGGCACAGGCGTTAGCGTGCAAGTCAGCACAGATCGAGACTACGTCGGCGCGGCCACCGGCTCGGCCAGCTGGAGCGCCAACGTGCCGCTA
>DATBWU010000369.1:0-16821 GCA_036514635.1 Anaerolineae bacterium
GTTCGCGCCGAAGCCCCTCGCGCTGATTCAAGACGTCGCACCCGATCTGCCGGCGATCATCGGCGACCACAACCGGCTGGTGCAGGTGGTGATCAACCTGATCTCCAACGCCGTCAAGTTCACCGAGCGTGGATCGGTGACGTGCCGCGCCCGGCGCGAGGAGGGCCACCTGGTGGTCAGGGTCATCGACACCGGCATTGGGATCGCCCAGGCCGATCTGCCCAGAGTGCTCGAGCCATTCGTCCAGGTCGGCGACACGCTCACCGACAAGCCGCAGGGCAGTGGGTTGGGGCTGTCGATCTGCAAGCAGATCGTCGAGCATCACGGCGGGCGGATTTGGGTGGACAGCCAGCCGGGGCAAGGCAGCACGTTCTCCTTCGCACTGCCGATCAAGACCGGGGTTCACCGCCGAGACGCTGAGAGCGCAGAGAGATTCTTATGCTGAGCCACCCCGTCTCCACGCTGCGGCTTTCGGCCGAGCTGCGGAGTCTGGCCGCCATCCGAACGTTCATCGAAGACACGGCGGCGGCGCTGCGGATCGATCACGACACGACGCTCGACCTGCTGCAGGCCGTGGACGAATGCGCGACCAACATCATCGTTCACGGCTATCGGGGCCGGCCAGGGCCGATCGAGATCGAGATGGGGCGCAACGGGAATGTGCTGATCGTCCGCCTGCGCGATCGAGCGCCGCTGTTCGATCCAACACAGTTACCGCTGCCCGACATCAGCCTGCCGCTCGAACAACGTCCGGTCGGCGGCATGGGGGTGTTCCTGGCCCGCCGGTTGACGGACGGCATGACCTATCGCGTCACGCCGCAGGGCGGCAACGAGTTGACGCTGATCAAGAAAACTCATCCATTGCATCCTGCCGAGGAGGTGTGACATGCAGATCATCATCGATCGGCTCGTGAGCCGGGTTCCCGTGACCGTGCTGAGAATCCACGGCGACCTGGACGGCTCCAACTATCACGAGCTGATCGCCAGAGCGCGCGAGGTGCGCAGCGCAGGCGCGGAGCATTTGCTGATCGACATGACCAACGTGCCCTACATGAGCAGCTCCGGCCTGGTCGCGCTGCATAGCATCGCCATGCTGATGCGGGGCGAGGAACCACCCAATCCGGAGCACGGGTGGGCTGCCTTCCACACCATCAGCCGCGATCGGAGCGAGGTGGCCGGCAAGCAGGCCAACGTCAAGCTGCTCAATCCACAACCTAAAGTCGATCGCACACTGCACATGACCGGCATGAGCGAGTTCTTCGAGGTGTACACCGACATGGCCGAGGCCCTCGCCTCGTTCTGATCCGAAATCGTTATCCGCGAATCTCCACGAATCTTCACGAATCAATTAGTGGGGAGTCTCCTCTCAGAGTGTTGGTCTCACCGCAGAGCACGCGGAGATCGCAGAGAGTCTCAAGCTACTCAGCGCTCTCTGCGCTCTCTGCGGTGAGAAACAGGCCCATCTGCCCACCAACACCGGAGAGGGAGACCACCGGGCGTTACGAGAGCAGAATGCGCATGAATCCCAAAATCCTGATTGTGGACGACGAGACCCACATCCGCTTGCTCATCGAGCAGACGCTCGAAGAGCTGGCCGACGCGGGCATCGACATCCTGACCGCCGACAACGGCGAGGAGGCGCTGCGCCTGATCCAGGCCGAGCGGCCGCGCCTGGTGTTCCTGGATGTGATGATGCCCCGCCTCAACGGCTTCGACGTGTGCCGCACGGTGAAGCGCGACTTGGGGATGAGCGACGTGTACGTGGTCATGCTCACAGCCAAGGGGCAGGGCTACGACAAGCGGCGAGGCGAAGAGGCCGGAGCCGACGTGTATATGACCAAACCGTTTGATCCGGACGAACTCCTGGAGAAGGCGCGAGCCGTGCTGGGCGGGTAGGTTCTCTCCGTTCCCTGCCGACCACGCCGGGCGATAAATCACCCGGCTAAGAACGTGAAGCCCGGTGAACCGGGCTGGCGACAAATCGGCTTCCCAGTGTGAAGGTTGCCATGCCGCACGCAGACCTGAGACGCATATTCGGCAGAAAGAAGAAGCTGGCGTCGATTCTCGTATCGCTGATCGAGGCCAGCGGCGCGCCGATCGGTATCTCCGACGCCGGCGGGACGCCACTCATCGGCCAAGTCACCGGCGCGGCAAGCCGGTACCCGATCGTCCTCGGCGGCGAGACACTGGGTTGGGTCGCCGGCGGACCGCCCGCCCAGGCGATGGCAGGGTTGATCGCGCATCTGATCGCGAAAGAATCCGAAACGAAATCGCTGGCCGGCGAAGTGCTCGACCGTTACCGCGAGCTCAACTTGTTGTACACCCTGTCGGAGAAACTGGCGGCTTCACTCGACGTGAAAGCCGTGGCCGACATGGCGCTGTCCGAAGCCGGCCGTTTGATCGCGTCGGGAGCGGGGGCTGTGATGCTCCTCGACGGCGAGCAGTGGGAGCACGTGGCCGCGTTCGGCTCGATCGACTTTCAGTCGCACGTCGATCTTCTCGGCGAGATCGTGTCAGCCGGCCGGGCCGACATCGTCGCCCCGGCGGGTGACGAGCAGCGCATCGAGTGCCTGGTATGCGCGCCGCTCAAGGCCCGGCAGCAAGTGATCGGTGTCATCCTGCTGGCCGCTGAAGCCTCGCACACCTACACCGCCGGCGATTTGAAACTGTTGATCGCGCTGGCGGCGCTCGTCGCGCCCGCGATCGAGAATGCGTCGATCTTCGAGCGAGCGGTGCGCGAGGCGCGGGAACGTGAAGCGCGCCTGCAGCAGCGCATCCACGAGCTGCACATCGAGCTGGATGCCGCCTTGCAAGCGCGCCAGGTGGCCGAGATCACCGAGACCGATTACTTCCAGCACCTGCAGGCCCGCGCGCGAGACCTGCGCAAGGGCGCGCGGCGCGGGGAGTGAATCCGCGACTCTAATCCCACTCGTTCAAGACATAGTCGTAGGCGCTGAGCGCGGCCTTCGCACCTTCGCCCACGGCGACTAACACCTGCTCGGCGTGCACGTTGGTCACGTCACCCGCTGCAAAAACGCCCGCCCGGTTGGTGCGATTGCTCGCATCGATGACGATGTAGCCTCGCGTGTCGAGATCGACCAGGTGCGCGACAAGCGCCGACTGTGGCAGCAGTTCAAGCTCGACGAACACCACGTCCATATCGATCTCGCGCGTGCCGGTATCGCCAGACACGACGATGCGGTGCGCGTAACGATCGCCGATCACCTGGCGCACCTGGAAGCCGGCCAGCACCGTCACATTGTGCGCCGTCTGCAATTTGCGCCCCAGCGGCAGATCGAGCCAATCGGCCTCCGGCGCGACCAGCGTCACCGCAGCGGCAATGCGCGCCAGCTCGGCGGCGGCGCGAAGCGCCAGCGGCCGATCGCCGACGATCACGACGCGCTTATCGACGAACAGGGGCGCGTAGGACACCGCCGAGTAGCACAGGCCGCGCATCGCAAATTCTTGTTCGCCCGGAACATTCAAGCGCCGGGCCGCCGCGCCGGTGGCGACGATCAGGGCTTTGGTCGAAAAACGCTTGCCGCTCGTCGTCGTGACGGCGTAGCCGCGCTCCAGTGCCTCGATCTGGTCCGCGCCGTCCAGCACGCGGACGAAGTCCAGGTACTCCACTTCGCGCCTGAACTTGCCGACGATCTCTTGCCCGGTGATCACGTAGTGCGTATCGACGCCGGGCAGGTCGAGCGTGGTGTTCGTCTTGCCGCCCAGGTCTTTGCTGATCAGCAATGTCTCCAGCCGCTTGCGCAGGGCGTACACGGCTGCCGTCAGGCCCGCCGGGCCGCCGCCGATAATGATCAGGTCATACATCGTCCCCTCCCGAATACAGCCCAGACAATCTCAGCGCACCCCAGGAGAGTGCTTAAAAAGGGGATGGTCTCACCGCAGAGGCGCAGAGGACGCTGAGAGGCTGTCTGAAAAGCCTGGGCGCACCGGCTTCAGCCGGTCAAAATGCCGACTAACCCCACTCCGCTTCGCTACGAGGGCAAGTGAGTCGGCGATCCGGCCGCAATCCTCCTGCTTTTCAGACAGGCTCTGAGTTTCTCAAGCACTTTGCGCCTTTGCGGTGAAATCCTCGCCACAAGGTTCTAACGCGGCGGGATGGCTGCCAGGCAGGTCAGTGTGTCGAGCACGCCGGGCAGGGTTCGGATTTCGTGGATGATGATCCGGCTGAGTGTTTCGAGATCGTCCGCCTCTATCTGGACGACGGCATCATACGGCCCGAAGGTGATGTCGGCCGCGGTCACACCCTTCACCTTCCGAATCTGTTCGACGACGCCTGCGGTGTCCATCAACTGCGACCGAATTAACACGTAGGCTTTCATGATCTCGTTCCCTATAAGGCCTGAAAACGAATGTGGATCGGGTATAACCATGTTAGCCAACGTGGTTCGATATACAAGTGACGCCGGGCATCCCCGCGATGGCCTAATGTCATGTTACAGGAGTTTTACCACAAAGACACGAAGGCACTAAGAACTTCGGGGAGCTTAGTGCCTTCGTCGTGAATCAAGCCCTGCCGATCAGTCGTTAGCGATCACTTTCCAGCGTGGCTCTTTGCCTTGCAAAACGGCGAGGACCTCTTCGGCGATCGCCAGCCCGGCGCGCGTCTGCGCTTCGGCGGTCTGCGCGCCGACGTGCGGCGTGGCGATGACTTTGGGGTGCGTGGCGATTGAATCGGGCGGCGGCGGCTCGGCTGCAAACACGTCGAGCGCCGCGCCGGCCAGCGCGCCTGAATCGAGCGCCGCACGCAAGGCATCTTCATCGATCACGCCGCCGCGCGCGGCGGAGATGAGCCGCGCGCCCTTCTTCATGCGCCCGATCTGCGGCTGCCCGATCAGTCCTTTCGTCTCGGCGGACAGCGGCAGATGCAGCGAAACGAAGTCGGCGCGCGCGAGCAGATCGTCGAGCGAAACCGGCTCCGCGCGCCGGTCGCGGATTTGCGCCTCGCTGAGATACGGGTCGTGCGCCAGCACCGACATGCCGAAGGCGATGGCGCGGCTCGCGACTTCCGCACCGATGCGCCCGATGCCGATCAACCCCAGTGTCTTGCCCGACAACTCCGCGCCCATGAACGCGCTTTTCTCCCATTTGCCCTGCTTCAGCGACGCATCGGCGGCGGGCACCCTGCGCACCAAGGCTAGCATGAGCGCGAGGGTGTGCTCGGCCACGGCGACAGACGCGGCCAGCGGGCTGTTGACGACGGTGATGCCTTTTGCCCTTGCCGCCGCCACGTCGATATTGTCCACGCCCACGCCCGCGCGGCCGATCACCTTCAGGTTCTCGCCCGCCGCCACGATCTGCGCAGTGACTTTAGTGCGTGATCGGACGACGAGGGCATGATACACCGGCAGGGCTTCGATCAACTCGGCGGGTGTGATTTTCGGATTCGCAGTGACTTCGCCGGCCGTGCGCAACAAATTCAAGCCGGCTTCGGACAGGCCATCAGAGACGAGAATTCTGTATGTGGTCATGTGGCATCCTTATTGGCTAAAACGTAAAACGTGGAGCCGATCCTCAGCACCGGGTTTTACGTTTTGCACTTCACGTTTTATCCATTCGTTCTCTGGAACTCCCGCATAAACTCCGCCAGCGCTTCCGCCGAGGCTAACGGCAGCGCGTTGTACAACGACGCGCGTAGCCCGCCGACGGAGCGATGCCCTTTCAGCCCGACGAGACCTTCGGCCTCGGACTTCTTCACGAAGTGCTTCTCGAGTTCTTCGGTGGGCAGGCGGAAGGTGACGTTCATGCGCGATCGAGAATCGGGCTGCGCGTGGCCGCGATAGAACCCGCCGCTGGCGTCGATCACGTCGTAGACCCGCTTCGCCTTGGCCTCGTTGCGCTTCTGAATCTCGGCCACCCCGCCGATGTCGATCAGCCACTTCAGCACCAGCCCCACTGCGTACACGCCGAACGTCGGCGGCGTGTTATGCAGTGAGTGACTCTCGGCCAGCACTTTGTAATCGAGCATTGCCGGCAGGTTGGCCGGAATGCGCTCAAACAGGTCATTGCGAATGATCGCCACGACCACGCCCGACGGCCCTAGGTTCTTCTGCGCGCCGGCGTAGATCAGACCGTACTTCGTCACATCGATCGGGCGGCTCACGATGTCCGAAGATGCATCGGACACCAGTGGCGCGCCGTCGGGCAAGACCGGTTCGCTCGGCCACTCGACGCCCTGGATCGTCTCGTTCGACGTGAAGTGCAGGTAGGCCGCGTGCGGATCGAGTTGCAGCTCGGAGGGCGCAGGGATGCGGTTGAAGTTGCCGTCTTGGGTCGATGCGGCGATGTGAACTTTGCCGATCTTCTGCGCTTCCTTGATCGCCGTCTGTGACCAGTTGCCGGTGAGCACGTAATCCGCCGAGCCATCTTGGGGCAGCAAGTTCATCGGCGCCATCGCGAACTGCAAATTCGCGCCGCCTTGCAGGAACGCGATGGAATAGGATTCGGGGATGTTGAGCAGCGTCCGCAAGTCGGCTTCGGCGCGATGGACGATGTCCTCGAATTCCTTCGAGCGGTGACTCATCTCCATCACCGACATACCTGTGCCGGCGTAGTTGAGCATCTCGTCACGGAGCTGCTCCAGCACCGGCTCGGGCATAGCGGCCGGGCCTGGATTGAAGTTGTGAGCACGGTTATTTTTATACATGGTTTCGCCTTGTGAAAAGAAAATTGGCTCTCCTGACTTTAGCGGGAATTGAACCGCCAAGTCGCAAAGGACGCCAAGTTATTCAAATGCTTCGCGGTCTTTGCGCCTTCGCGGTGAGGCTTTTCCCGTTGAACCCGGAAGAGCAGAAAATTACATCGCCGGAACTTCCGGCAGATGCTTCATCGCTTCTTCGACCAGCGCCCGCGGATACTCGTAGTCTTCCAGCTTGCCGTGCAGGAAGGCATCGTACGCATTCAGGTCGAAGTGGCCGTGGCCGGACAGGTTGAACGCGATCACCTGGCCCTTGCCTTCCGCCTTGCACTTCAACGCCTCGTCGATCGCCACACGTATGGCGTGGGCCGATTCGGGAGCCGGGACGATGCCCTCCGCCCGTGCGAACTGCACCGCCGCCTGGAACGTCGGCACTTGATGCACGGCCACCGCTTCGATGTCGCCGTGATCGTACAGGGCGCATACGTGCGGAGCCATGCCGTGATAGCGTAGCCCGCCCGCGTGTATCCCCGGCGGCACAAACGTGTGGCCCAGCGTGTGCATCTTGACGATGGGCGCCGTTTCAGCACTATCGCCATAGTCGAACGTATACCGGCCTTTGGTCAACGTTGGGCAGGCCATCGGCTCGACGGCAATGACGCGCGTCTTCTTTCCGGCGGTGAAGTTCTGATGCAAAAAGGGGAAGGTGAAGCCGGAGAAGTTGCTCCCGCCGCCGATGCAGCCGATCACCATGTCCGGGTATTCGCCGGCCATCTCGAACTGTTTGAGCGCCTCCAGGCCGATGACGGTCTGGTGCATCAGCACGGGCGGCAGCACCGACCCTAACGAATACTTGTACTTCCCGCCCGAAGTGACGGCGGCTTCGACGCCTTCGGAAATGGCAATGCCCAATGAACCGGGATGATCTGGATTCTCGGCCAGCAGTTTCCGGCCGTATTGGGTCTTGTCCGAAGGGCTGGGCACGACCGTCGCGCCGAAGGTTTCCATGATGACGCGGCGGTAGGGCTTCTGGTCGTAAGACACGCGGACCATATATACGTGGCATTCCAGGCCGAAGAAGTTGCAGGCCATCGCCAGCGCCGAGCCCCACTGGCCTGCGCCCGTCTCGGTGGTAATGCCTTTCACGCCTTCTTCTTTAGCGTAGAAGGCCTGCGCCAGCGCGGTGTTCGGCTTGTGCGAGCCGACCGGCGAGACGCCTTCGTACTTGTAGTAAATGTGGGCCGGCGTATCGAGAACCTGCTCCAGCCTCCGCGCTCGGATCAGCGGCGAGGGTCGCCACAGTTTGTAGATCTCGCGCACCGGCTCGGGGATCTCGATCCAGCGCTCCATGCTCACCGCTTCCATGATGAACTTCATGGGGAAGAGCACGGCCAGGAAATCGGGCGTGACCGGCTCTTTGGTCGCGGGGTGCAGCAAAGGGCCGGGTGAGGCAGGCATGTCCGGGTTGATGTTGTACCACGCCTTGGGAATGTCCTCTTCGGGCAGCAGAAACTTGTATCGGTCGCTCATGGTGGCCTCCTGGTATGGATGATATAGGGCGGAACGGACGGCGTACGGACAAACAAGTCCCCTCTCATCCTGGGACGAGAGGGGACTTCCCCGTGGTGCCACCCAGATTAAGCTTGCCTTGTAACGAAAAACCCTGCCGGTGACGCGCAGCAGGATTCTCAGGCCAGCCTCACTCGAATGGATATCGAAACGCTCGAATATCCTCTGCTGCGATAACGGGGCAGTTCCGGCACAGGCTACGCTTTACGACGATTCACCTGCGCAGCTCCGAGGTCCATTCCGCGGGCACGCGGTTCAGGCTCACACCACGGCACCCGACTCTCTGGCCGCATCCGGCGCGTACTTGTCCTCTTCACGGCTATTGCGGTATTGGAGTTGCGCCAAGATATATCACAACTTGGCGTAAAATGTCAAGCGCCGATTTCTCTCGCCATACCCACTTTCACTCAAGGCGCTCGTCTAAAACTCCACCCACGTCCCCACGCCGGCTTGCTGCGCCTTGCGATAGACATATTCCGCCGACGCCAGGTCCTCCACCGCCAGGCCCAATGATTTGAACAGCGTGATCTCGTCGTCGGATGTGCGCCCAGGCTTGGCGCCGATCAGCACGTCGCCGATCTCGGCTTTGATATGATCCGGCCCGATCGCGCCCTCGCGCATCGCCAGTAGAACGTCGCCCGACTCGTTGAGCGCCGACTCGCGCCGATCGACGAACAGGCTGGCCGCAGCCATGGCCGCTGCGTCGATCTCGCGCGCCGCCGGAATGCTCGACCCGACCGCGTTGATGTGTGCGCCGGGCTTGATCCACTCGATTCTGAGGATCGGCTCGGCGGCCGTCGTCGCCGTGACGATGATGTCCGCGCCGGTCACCGCCTCTTCGACGCTACCCACCGGATCGATGGGCGCGAGCACGTGAAAGCCCATCTCGTCGGCGAAGGCGCGCGCGTGATCGAAGTTACGACTCGCCACGCGCACGCGCCGGATCGGGCGGACGGCAGCCATCGCGGCGAGGTGCGTCCGGGCCTGCACGCCCGTGCCGACGATCGCCAGCTCCACCGAATCGTCGCGCGACAGCAATTGGCTTGCCACGCCCGATACGGCGGCGGTGCGGATCGCGGTGATGGCCGACGCATTCATCAAGGTCAGCAACTCGCCCGTCTCCGCGCTGAACAGCATCACCGCACCCTGGTGCGCATCCTTACCGCCGCGCGGGTTGCCGGGGAAGACACAAAACGCTTTCAATCCATACCCCGCTCGCTCACCCAACCGATACGACGGCATCAGCACCATCACTCCGGCGGCATCGGGTGGACGGATGACGGTGCGCAGCGGCTGGTGAACCTGCCCTCGCGCCAGCGCCATCAGTGCATCGCGCATCACGCTCATACATTCGTCGATTGGCAACAGTTGCTCGACTTCTTCCCGCGTCAGGATCAGAACGCTCATCTGCCCTCTCCGATTTCCCAAGATAACATACAGGCCGCACCACACTGTGACGAGGCGAGTATAGCGCAGACATAGGGCTTCGCACAAGCCGCTGAAGGTGACCGGCACTTTCTCGGGTTAAAGCGAGCCATGTCCGATCATCGGGCAAGTGCCGGTCACCTCAGTTCGCCCAACTTGAAACACACGCCTCGAAGCACTCCGAGTTGCCTTTTTGCGGCGGTGATTGTATCATCGACGCAAGCCAAGACACCCGCTTGGACACAGCATCGCTGCACCGAAAATACTTACACCGCGCACGAAGGGACGCTTGTTCCTTCGCGCGTCGTTGTTTCGATGTGTTTTCATGCGTCGAACAGACAGGAGATGCCGATGTCCTCTGAACCGATCGCCGTGGGGCAACCTGCGCCCGACTTCTCGCTGCCGGCCAGCATCGGCCCCAGCCCGCTGAGCTTGTCCGGCTTGCGCAGCAAGGTGGTCGTGCTGCTGTTCTACGTCCTCGACTTCACCGATACCTGACGGACGGAGCTTGCCTCGTTCGAGAAGAATCTGTCTCGCTTCGAGGCAGTGAATGCCCAGGTGCTGGGCATCAGCGTGGACAGCGTGCACTCGCATCGCGCCTTCGCCAAAGAACTCGGCATCGCCGGCCTGCCGCTGCTGGCCGACTTCCATCCAAAGGGCGAGGTGATTAAAGCCTACGGCCTGTGGCGCGAGGACAAAGGCTACAGCCGCCGCGCCGTGGTCATCGTCGATCGAGAAGGCATCGTGCGATACGCGGAGGTTGTCCCGGTCGGCCCGCCGAGTGTGGAGACAGTGCTGGAGGAAGTGAAGGCCGTTGCCTGACGAACGACAAAGGACGAATGACGAACACGTTCACCCTTCGTCGTTGGTCCTTCGTCCTTCATCATCAATTGCAATTCGAGTTTTCATCCTGAGCCAAAGGAGTCAATACATGCTCGCCATCCTGTTCTGGTTCCACCTGATGGGCATCGCTATTTGGGTCGGCGGATCGTTCTTGATGCCGCTGATCATTGTGCCGACGGCCCAATCCGCGCTCGAGCCGCTCGCGCGCATGAAGTTCATGACTGCGCTATCGCAACGATTGACATCTTGGATGCTGGTAGCGATCTTGGTCGTCGTGGTCACGGGCATCTTGCAGACGAACCAGATATTCGGCCTGGCTTATCTGTTGGGAGTGAATGTGCTGTCGGTCAAGATCGTCGTCGCGGTAGTGATGATCGCTAACGGGTTCTATCTGGGCAACATCCTGCCCAAGCGCGCGGCGGCGCTGGCCCCCGCGCCCGGCGCGCCGCCGTCGCCGCAGTTTCTCCGGGCCATCCGCCTGCAAGCGATGCATGGTTGGATCCAGGCCGGGCTGGGCGTGGTGGTCCTGCTGCTCGTCGGCATTTTGACTGCGCCGGTTTAGAAACTATCGGCTCTCCCGACTCTGGCGGGAATCAAACCGCCGAGGACGCAGAGAGCGCGGAATGTCGGTTCCATACGTGCAGGACTTTTACGCCATTGATTGCGAGGCGGGTCGGCGAAGAGAATGAAGCATGTCCCGACCGCGCCGGCTTATCTTGTGCACTCTCTCGATCGCCGGGCTGGCATTGGCGATGCTGGCCGCCGTGATCTCGGCGGCGACGGCTCACAGCCGGTTCGACGCGCACCCGGCGCGCGTCACGTTACGAAACGCGCAGCATGATCCAATCCTACCGCTCGCCTCGACCGACTACACAGGCTATCTGCCGCTCATCTCGCGAATAGCGGGCGGACCGACCATCGCCGGCTGCCAGGTCTTTCCGCCGGACAACCCGTGGAACACGGACATCTCGGGCTATCCTATCCACTCCAACTCGACTAACTTCATCAACAGCATCAGCACTGCCGGCGGCAACACAAACTACTTTCTCCACGCCGACTTCGGCTCGTACATCTACTACGGCATTCCCTACACCGTCGTCGCCTCGACGCAGCCGAGCGTGCCGATCACGTTTCACCCGGACGGCTACCCCGGCGAGAGCGACCCCGGCCCGTATCCGATTCCACCCGGCGCGCCGATCGAAGGCGGCCCGGACTCTACCGGCGATCGTCACGTCCTGGTGCTGGAAAAGGATAACTGCATTCTGTACGAACTGTACAACGCCCGGTACGTCGGGCCGGGTTGGGAAGTGTGGTCGAGCGCGAAGTTCGATCTGAAATCCAACGCGCTGCGCCCCGAAGGCTGGACCTCGGCGGACGCGGCGGGCCTGCCCATCCTGCCCGGGCTGGTGCGCTACGACGAAGTCGCCGCAGGCGCGATCAAGCACGCGGTGCGCTTCACGGTCAAGCGCTCGCAGCGCGGCTACATCCATCCGGCCACGCACTTCGCCAGTGACGACGCGAACTCAAACTATCCGCCGATGGGACTGCGCCTGCGGCTGAAAGCCGGTTACGACATTTCGGGCTTCATCGGACAGGCGCGCGTCATCCTCGAAGCGCTCAAGAAGTACGGGATGATCGTCGCCGACAACGGCACGAGCTGGTACATCACCGGCGCAAGCGATTCGCGCTGGAACGACGAGGACCTGGATCAGCTCAAGACGGTTCCGGGCAGCGCATTCGAGGTGGTTTATACTGGCGAGATTCTCACAGGGCCGTAGAGAAGTGATCCAGCCAGCGCTCAACCTCCGCCGTCTCGGGTGCGCCGACTGTCCGGTACAGCGCCAGGGACGTTTCTCCGGCCTGGCGCGCCTCGCGTAAGTGCCCCTGTTGAAAGTGCGCCTGGGCTAAGTGCCAGTAGACTTCGGCCAGGATGTACTGATCGCCTAACTTCTCCAGGCCGGCGATAGCCCGCGTATAGTGAGAGATGGCCTCGCCCCATTCCCCCTGCCCGGCCCGGACCAGGCCAAGATCATCATACGTCTGTGCCGCGCCGTAATCATCGCCTATTTCCTGATAAAGGGCGAGCGCCCGCCGATGGTAAGCCAGTGATCGAGCCCACCTGGCTCGCGCCCGGCAGACGCTGCCCAGGTTATTCAAAGTTACAGCGCACTTCTGTTTGTCGCCCAGGGCGGCAAAGACGCGCCTGGCCCGGGCGTGACACCTGATTGCCTGGCGCAAATCCCCCCGCATTTGATGAATCCGGCCGGCATTCGTCCAAACGGTAGCCAAACCATGGCGGTCATTCACACGTTGGAGCACAGCCTCCGCTTCAGCATAGGCATCCAGCGCCTGATCCCAAGCGCCGCGCCAGCGATAGATAATGCCGATGTTGCCAAGAGTCGAAGCGGCTCCGTAGTCGTCTCCCAACTGGCGATAGAGCCGGAGCGCACCTTCATGGCAAATCAACGCCCGATCGAGATCACCCTGCAACCGATGAAGTTGTCCCAGGTTGTCGAGGACTTGCGACAATCCTCGAACGTCGTTGATCTGACGCATGGCTTCTTCGGCTGCTTCGAAACCGGTAAGGGCGAGCGGCCATTGGCCCTGTTGCGCCTGCACAATACCGGTGTTCATTAACACCAGGGCCTGTCGGCGACGCTCACCGGCTTCCGAATACGCCTGCTGCGCCAGGGCATAGTGCTGTAGCGCCTCGGCCCAGCGCCCCGTCTGGAGATAAACATTGCCGATGCCGTGGTTGACACGGCCTTGATCGCGGCGACTGCCATGCGCGGCGACGAGCGGGAGCGCCCGGTGGAAGTAGGCGAGCGCTTGGTCCCAGTTCGCTTGCCGCCAGTAGACCTCGCCGATGTCGATGCAGAGCTGCCCGACGATGGCAGGCTCGGCCAGAGCCTCCAACTGACCTAAAGCTCGCTGAAAGTCGTTCAGGGCTTGGCTCCACTCGGCCCGATCGGTGCGGACCCGACCGATGGCCCGGAGCACCAGGGCCTGCTCTTTTACTTCGCCCAGTTGCTCCATGAGAGCGAGAGCCTGGTTCAACGACTCCAACGCTTCTGCCCAGCACCCGCGCAGATACTGGATGCGGCCGATGTATCTGAGGAGCCTTGCGCGTGCCGTCTCGTCGCCGATCTTCTGCGCGGCCCGGAGCGCCATGCCCAGAAAGTCCTCCCAGGTCTCCCAATTGCCGCTGCGTTCCATGTGTTCGTGCGAGTTCAGCGCACAATCGATGACGATCGACCAGGCCCCGGCATCGTAACAGGAGATCATCCCCTGGAGAATCTGATCCTGCTTCCGGCCGATCGCCGCCGGGTCTTGGCGATGCCGATCCAGGTACTCGACCAGAAAAACACCCAGGCGGCGAGCGCCGGCCTGAAACGCAACCTGCCTCGATGCAGAGGTGTCCATCACAATCGGCTTCGTAATATCTCTCATGTGCTATCGCGCGGGCATCACGACTGCACTAACTCCGACAGGATAAAATGGCGCGTCAAGGGGTGGATGCTATAGCGATGTTCGTCTGGGCCGCCGACGTTCAGCAGTGACAGGCCGATCAATTCGTCGACTGCTGGGGACAGATCGGGTTCCGGCAAGCCACTGACTGCCAACAGGTCGTCCCAATCGCCGCCGCCGGGCGGCAGGTGAGGCATGTTCAGCAGCAAGGCTTGGCCTGCCTTCGAGAGCTTATCCCACGAATAACGATAGATGAAGGTGTAAAACTCGCGCGCCTCCCCTGTTGCCTTTTGGAGTGCGGCCAAGACGTTGGCAAGTGGGCGGCGTTCCACCAGACCCACCACCAGTTTGATCGCCAGGGGATTGCCTGCCGTGACATCCTGGATGGGAAGAAGCGTCTCGTCAGTTGCCTGCAAGATCTGATCGATACCGCGCTCAGCGCCGTGGTAGCGCATGAGGGCTATAGCTGCATTCGCATCCAGGGCGGTCACATGAATCGAATGATTCTGTTCGTATCGGGTGAGCCGCTCGCGACTGGTCAAGAGCACCTTGCTGGGATTAGTCAACGGCCAAAGTTCGTCCACCATCGGCTGGACATCGTCAGCCGTCTCCAGATTGTCTAAGACAATAAGGTAGGGCGCTTCGCAGAGGAGGAATCGAATGTCTGCTTTCTTGCGGTCGAGTGGTTGGCGGCGGATGTCGGCGTGGTTTAACTGGACGGCAATGGCATCCAGCAGCATTTCGAACGTCAGGGCCGGCCGGGCAATCGGCTGTCGGCTACTCCAGGCAAACCGCTCACGTTGAGCAGTCTCCCATACCAGGTCATTGAACCGGCCAGCGATCAACGTCTGCTTCGTCGCCTCTCGGGCCAGAGCCGTCTTCCCCACACCCCCCAATCCATCCAACGTGATCAGCCACCGGCCATCGGCATCGGCCAGAGCGCCGGCCAGCCTGTTCAGCACATCGGCGACGCCAAACAGGCGCGTGTAAGTGGAAGCCGGCAGTTTCCGCAGAGCCAGCTGCGCCTGAGTGTTCGCTCTTTCGACTTCTGTTTGTTCCATCTGCCAGAGGATGGCTGCCAGCATAGACACAGCCTCGGATTGTTTGTTGTAAAACGTGGAATCCGGGAGGCCGAACTCATAGGCTACCTTTTTCGCCGTCTCTCCCTTGACGAAACGCTCCATTAGGAGCCGGGACGCATCGGCCTTATTTTGCTCGCGCAGGGCGTTCAGGCATTCGAGGAGAATCTCGCGCAGCGCGGCGCTGCGATGAAAGAGCGTGTCGGATTTCGCCCCGGCTTGCAGCCTGGCCTGTACCAGGGACAAGGAACGCGCCAGAGTCGTCTCACCCAGATCGTCGGCCCGATACCGACGCAGAGCCTGGTGCAGGTCTGCGATGAGCTGCCCGTCGAGTGTTTCGTACGGCATGGCCTCTCCTCTGGAGAGAAGCAGGAGAACTTATGGAGTGAATTGATAGATCGTGCGCCCCGATTCGCGCTAGGATGAGGTCAAGGTCGAACGGGCATCGCTGCGTCGGCTCAGGAAGTGGATACGGCATTTTACTGTTGAATGCAGGTCGGGTCAAACGGAATGGTTTGAGCCATCACAGAGCAAGCGCCAGCAGGAGGCTGGTGATTATCCACAAAGTGCTCCAGGCCCGCGTCCTCGCGGGCCGACCGCGCGGACACGGTCGGCGAGCATTCAAGATGTGCGCAATCGCCAGCGCAGGAGGATATTGTCATGTCAAAGCGATACATCCTGGGATTGGCTATCGCGTGCCTGTTGATCATCCTGGTGGACAGCGTCGCACGGATTGCGGTTACGGCATCCGTTCGGCTGTCTGACGAACGCATCACCGTCGATGGTGTGACCGAAGTGCAGTCATCGTCACCGTTGGTCGTGGACCGGATGGCAATCACCGCCGCCGTCATGCATGAAAACTTTGAAAGCACCTGGCCCGCCCCGGGCTGGATGTTGATCGACGATAGTAGCAGTGATGGCGGCGAGTACAAGTGGGGCAAGCGGAGTTGCCATCCTCGCGCCGGGAACTTCGGCGGCTGGTCTGTCGGCGGCGGCGCACAGGGAAGCAGCCGCCTCTGTTCGGCGACTTATCCTAACAACATCCGCACGTGGGCGATCTACGGTCCTTTTGACCTGAGCCAGGCAACCAGCGCCAGCCTGACCTTTCATGTTTGGGGGCGCAGCGAGAGTGTGACCGGGTGCCCCTACGACTACCTGTTCGCAGGCAGCTCCGCAGATGGCGTGAATCTCTCGGGTTCAAAATACTGTGGCGACTGGACAAATGGCGACGCCGGTAATGGCTACTACTCACGCACGCTTGATCTGAGCAGCCGGCTGGGTCAAAGCCGGGTGTGGGTCGCTTTCCTTTTCGTGAGCAACAGCAGCGTCACCCACGCCGGCTTCACCATAGACGACGTGGCGCTGAATACGAACAGCGCCCCCGCCCCCTCGCCGACGCCTACCGTGAAGTCGAATATCTACCTGTCCTTTATCGCCAAACAATCCACTCCGACACCGATGCCCATTCGGTTCGCGGGTACGACGGACCAGAACAGAGTTGTCGATTTCGATGTCGATCCCAATCTCTCGGCTGTCAACCAGTTTCGCATCGGGTTTAAGGTGGTCTGTTCTGGCGTGACTACGGAAGGCACGCTGCGGGTCAGCAGGCCCGGTGGTTGGCCCATCTCGGATCGGCGATTCGAGATCCAGGCCGTCGCCAGTGTCGGGGTCAACGACGTTTTCACCGGCGAGTTCGACCCGACTTTTTCGAGCGTAGAGGGAACCTGGCTCAAATGGCTCGTCGTCAACGACCAACCGAGATGTAGCAACAGCGGGACGTGG
>DATBWU010000370.1:0-2061 GCA_036514635.1 Anaerolineae bacterium
GCACCTAAAGACATAACGACATGCCGCCGCTTCTTTAAGCAGCCGTCCCACCCACGCCAGCGCATGTACGAGGCGTTGCGCGCCTACTTCCTCGAAGGGCGCCGCTCGCACCAAGTGGCACGCGACTTCGGCTATAGCCCCGGCTCGTTTCGCGTGCTCTGCCATCAGTTTCGCCGCGACGCGGATCCCCAGTTCTTCGCCTCGCCCAGTGCTGGGCCGCGCGAGCAGCCGAAGAAATCCAAAGCGCGCGATCTGGCGGTGGCGCTCCGGAAGCAGAACCACTCGGTGTACGAGATAGCCTCGGCGCTCGCCGAGCAGAAGATGCCTTTGAGCCCGACCGCGGTACGCGAGGTGCTGTGGGCCGAAGGCTTTGCACCGCTGCCGCGGCGGCTGGACGAGGAGCGCTCGGCACGGCCGGGGCCGACGGTGGAACCGGTGGCCGATGTGCGGGAGTTCTCCCTGGTCCCCGGCACCCAGTTCGCAACCCGCTGCGGCGGGCTGTTCCTGTTCCTGCCCGAACTGGTGCGCCTTCAGGTGCACACGCTGGCCAGTGCGGCGCGGCTGCCGGGTTCGGCCATGATCCCGTGCGGGCAGGCGCTCCTGGCCGCGCTCGCCTTGAAGCTCTGGTCGATCGAACGCAAGAGCCACGTGATGGCGTTGGTCGCCGACCCGGGGCTCGCGCTCTTCTGCGGGCTCAACGCGATCCCCAAGAAGAGCTTCCTCTCGGAGTATTCCTCGCGCCTGGACCACGCCCGCACCACCAGCCTGCTGGCGGCCTGGCACCGCACGGCTGCCAAGGATCAGTTGTTCGCCGGAGACTCGTTCAACCTCGACTTCCACTCGGTGCCCTATTACGGAGAGGACCCGCAAGTCGAGCGCCACTACGTCTCGATGCGCAGCCGCCGGCAGCCCTCGGTGCTCGCCTTTCTGGCGCAAGACGCCCAGGGACGGGCATTCTGCTACTCGAACGCCGATCTCAGGAAGGGCGAGGAAGCCGAGGAGATCTTCCGCTTCGTCGCCTTCTGGAACAAACACCACGGCGAGAATCCCCGCCACCTGGTATTCGATTCGCGGCTCACCACCTACGCCCACCTCGCGCGCCTGGAGCACATGGGTATCGCCTTCATTACGCTCAGGCGGCGATCGCCCGCGCTACTCACCGAAATCGAGCATCTGGCCCCCTCGGCCTGGCGCCGCGTCACCCTGGAGGTGCCGGCGCGCAAGTTCAAGACGCCGCGCGTGTTCGAGCAGCCGGTGCAACTGGCCGGGGCCACCTTCCGCCAGCTGTTCATCATGGACCTGGGCCACGAGGAACCGACCATCCTCATCACCAACGAGCGCCACACCACGCCAGCCAAGCTCATCACCCGTTACGCGCAGCGCATGCTGATCGAGAACGCGCTCTCCGACGCGGTGCGCTTCTTCCACATGGATGCGCTTTCCTCGGCGGTCGGCCTCAAAGTCGACTTCGATATGGCGCTGCTGGTGATCGCCAGCGGACTCTATCGCCTACTCGCGCGACGCATGCGCGGCTACGCCGACGCCCAGGCCCGCCACATCTTCCGCGATCTCATCGACACCCCCGCCGATGTGAGCGTTTCCGAGCGCGAGGTGCACGTGCACTTCCATCGCCGCGCTCACCTGCCGATCATCATTGCCTCGGGCATCCTGGACGCCTCCACCAAGGTGCCTTGGTGGCACAATCACAGACTGCGCATGAGCGCGTAAGACCGATTAAAAACCGGCCCTGTGTTAGGTGATTTATACGGCGTGGAAATCCAGGCTAGCTAGAATGAATCGAACTTAATTGACGCAGCATGAATCCGATCGATGGTTGCGTTTACGCAACAGCGAACCTGCACCGTGCACAAGGAGATCTCAAAGTGAACCTTTTGGCGAAGCCGCGTATCATTGCTATGGCTATGCTGGCGCTGCTTCTTTTTGCAGCAAGCGCGCAGGCTCAGCAATACCCCAATCGGCCAATCCGGATGATCTGCCCTGCCGGGCCCGGCACGCTGGATATCTTGACCCGCACCATTTCGCAGAAGCTGAGCGAATTTC
>DATBWU010000371.1:0-9635 GCA_036514635.1 Anaerolineae bacterium
GCTGCCGTCGTTCAAGGAGCGGGACTTCCTGATGCACTGGATCACCAAGCCCGGCACGTCCCACCCGGAAATGTGGCGGATCACGGCTCAGGCCTGTCGTGAGCTGCTGACCATTGACGGGGTGCGCAACTGCGGCTCCCACATCGGGCAGGCGATGTTGGCGGATGAACCGTACGGTATCTACTTCACCGAGAACTGGATCAGCGTCGATCCGTCGGTCGACTACGACGCGACGCTGGCCAAGATTCAGGAGGTGGTGGACGGCTACCCCGGGCTGATTCGCGATGTGCAGACCTATCTGAAAGAGCGCATCCGGGAGGTGCTGACGGGAGCCAGCGACACCGTCGTCGTGCGCATCTACGGCCCTGATCTGGAGGTGCTGCGCAGCAAGGCGGACGAGGTGCTGACCGCCCTGGAGGGGATCGACGGGATCGTGGATTTGAAGAAGGAGCAGCACGTCGACGTGCCGCAGGTGGATATCAAGGTCGACCTGGACGCGGCCTACCGCTATGGCATCAAACCCGGCGAGGTGCGCCGGGCGGCGGCGTTCTTGATGCAAGGTGAAGAAGTCGGCGACATCTTCCAGGGTGGGAAGACGTACGATGTGAACGTGTGGAGCACGCCTGAGACGCGCAACAGCCTGACCAATATTGGCGAGCTGCTGATCGACACGCCCGATGGCGGTCACGTGCGTCTGGCGGACGTGGCCGACATTCGCATCGTGCCGGCTCCGAACGTCATCGAGCGCGAAGGCCAGTCGCGTAAAACCGACGTTTCGGCCAACGTGCGGGGACGCGATCTTGGCGCCGTGGCCCAGGACGTCCAAAAGGCCCTGCAGAGTGTCGAGTTCCCACTGGAGTACCGCGCGGAGGTGATCGGCGAGTTCGCGGAGCGGCAGGCGGCCCAGCAGAACTTGACGATTGCCGGGCTGGTCGCCGTGATCGCGATTTTCTTCCTGTTGTATACTTCCTTCGGGAACTTCCGCCTGGCGACGCTGACGTTCTTCACCTTGCCCTGGGCGCTGGTGGGCGGTATCCTGGCGGCGTTTATCACTACCGGCGTCCTCTCGCTCGGTTCGCTGGTCGGACTGCTCACAATCTTGGGGATTGCGACGCGCAACGGGATCATGATGATCAGTCACTTCCGGCATCTGGAGGAAGAGGAAGGCGTGCCCTTTGGGCCGGAGCTGGTCTTGCGCGGGGCGCGCGAGCGGATTGCGCCGATCATGATGACGGCATTGACCACCGGCCTGGCCCTGGTGCCCCTGGCGATCGCCGGCAGTATTCCCGGTCACGAGATCGAGCACCCGATGGCTATCGTGATTCTGGGCGGCCTGGTCACTTCGACGGTGCTCAACCTGTTCGTGGTGCCCTCGCTGTACTTGCGTTTTGGGAAGGCTCGGAATTCGAGCGGCAGCGCTGGCAGCGCCACTCAATCTGCCTGAATGCCGTGCGGTGGAAGCCCACCGACCGTTTTGAACCACGGAGACACGGAGGCACGAAGAAAAACTCCGTGTCTCCGTGCCTCCGTGGTTAATGAAACCGTTGACTCATTTACGCCCGGGTGCACTGAGTGAGTTCGAATGGTGAAGAACAGCGTTCGTCGAGGAAGTCGTTCCAGCACACAAGTCGGCACGCGATACGCCCAAGGAAAGGAAGTGGAGATGCGACGTCTTCACGCCATCTGTGTAGCAGTTGCGTTGCTTCTGACGATTTCGGTCTCGGCCTGTGGGCCGACAACTCCGGCCCAGCCGACGCAGGCCCCTGAGCCTACTAACACGCCAGAAGCGACCGCCGGCAGTGTGATCTCAGAGCCGGAGTTCAAGGACTTCGATCCCAACAATTTCGACCGTTCGACCAACATCGACAACGAATGGTCGCCCATGCAGCCGGGCACGCAGTGGGCCTATGAGGGGACCACTGTTGAGGATGGCGAGAGCCTTCCTCGTCGCCTGGAGTTCACGGTCACCGACCTGACCAAGGAGATCGAGGGTGTGCGCACGGTCGTCGCCTGGATTGTGGACTACAGAGATGGCGAGGTGGTAGAGAAGGAGATCGCTTTCTACGCGCAGGACAACGACGGCAACGTCTGGTACCTGGGTGAGCACCCCGAAGAATACGAGGACGGCAACTTCGTGGCGGCCCCAACCTGGATCGCCGGCCTGGCAGATGCGCGAGCGGGAATCAAGATGATGGCACAGCCGCAGTTGGGGATGCCCAGTTACTTTCAAGGGTGGGGCCCTGCAGTCGACTGGACGGACTACGGGCAGGTGGAGCAGATGGGCCAGGAGACCTGTGTCCCCGTCGACTGCTACCAGGACGTTCTGGTGATCGCCGAGTCCAGCCTGGGAGAGACGGGCGCCTTCCAGATCAAGTACTACGCGCGCGGCGTGGGCGAGGTTCGAGTCGGCTGGAGAGGAGCGGATGCAACGCAAGAGGAGCTAGAGCTGGTCGAGCTTGTGCAGCTCAGCCCGGAGGCTCTGGCGGAGGTCCGCGCGGAGGCTCTGGCACTGGAGAAGCACGCCTACGAGGTCAGCCAGGACGTGTACGCGCAGACCTCACCGGCGGAGTGAGGCACGGTTGGGGCTACCTGACAACTCCTGTATAACCCTCCGGTAGGGGCGGGCAGCTGCCTGCCCCTCTACTATTTACTGGGCTTTTGCAGACTTGAAAATGCTCCTCCCGCCGAGGACGGCGGGAGCGCTTCCCGCATTCGCCAAAGTCCAGTTAGAGATGTTTCTCGTGGATAAGCAGATTAGATTGGCGCGCCCCTTCGCATGGCTGGCCGTTTTGGTTGCAGCCGGGTTGCTGATCTTGAGCACCGTGGCTGCGCCTGCCCCTGTCTTCGCCGCAACCATTCGCATTCCCCAGGACTATCCAACGATCCAGGCCGGCATCAACGCCGCCCGGGATGGCGACCTGGTCCTCGTCTCCCCCGGCACGTACACCGAACAGCTCACCCTTTCCGGCAAGACGATTATTCTCGCTTCCCAATACCACACGACCGGCGATGAACACCTTATCAACGACACGATCATCGACGGCGGGCGCGGCGCGGCCATCACGGTCAATCAATCGGTTGGGCCGGAGACTCGGATCATCGGCTTCACCATCCAAAATGGGGATGACGGTATCAGGGCTTTCGGAAGACTCCATATCCTTAATAACCGTTTTATTGACAATAGCGATGCGATCGATTATGAGGCCGGCGGGGGTGTCGCGCGCAACAATGTCTTCGAGAATAACAGCGATGATGCGATCGACTTCGATGGCTCCACGGAAGCCCTCGTCGAAGACAACCTGATCCGCAACAACGGCGACGACGGCATCGAGATTCGCCTGCACACCTACACCGGCCCCACCCTAAACATCATCATCCGCAAGAATACCATCTCCGGCAACGGCGAGGACGGCATCCAGCTCATTGATTATCCCGGTGTGTCTGACCGCGTTTTTCTCATCGAACGCAACCTGATCGCCGGCAATGCGATGGTCGGGCTGGGACTCATGGACAACGGCGAGACCCGAGAAGACTTCCGCGCGGCCAGCATCCCCGAGCGCATTCATCTCTTCAACAACACCTTCAGCGGCAATCCTTACGCAGTCACCGGCGGCGACAACCTGATTGCCCTCAACAACCTGTTTGTCGATTCCGTCGACGTGGCTCTCAAGAACGTCGACGCCGGATCCATCGCTGCCTATAACCTGTTCTGGAACAACGGCACGCATCACCAGGGCAGCAACATCGACCTGAACAGCACAGTATTCGACGACCCTCTGCTAGACACAAATTACCGGCTCCAGCCTGGCAGTCCGGCGATCGACGCCGGCACCGCCCACTTCGAATGGAATGGGAAAACGGTCTTAGACATTCCCGCGTCGGGCTATGCCGGCGCTGCGCCCGACCTGGGCTGGTCTGAGACAAATTCCGTCCCGCCTCCGGCGACGCCGCCCCCCTACGAGACCTACCTGCCCCTGGTCTCCCGCGACGCCAAGCTCACGGCCAATGCAATAGCGCCGTAGCGGCCCTCATCACCATGACTTTGTTGACAATCGCACTACAAACGCTGTCCCTTTTCCGACTTCGCTTTCTACATCTACCTGACCGCCGTGAGCGCGGGCTACATCTTGGGCAATAGCCAATCCCAAGCCGATGCCATCCTTACTGCGGGCCCCATCAACACGATAAAAACGGTCAAATATGTAGGGCAAATGCTCAGGGGGAATGCCAATGCCCGTATCGCTGATGGTGACTGCCAGCGATTTGTCGTCTTTCGGCCTGGCCGAAATGGCGATGCATCCCTGTTCGGTGTATTTGATAGCATTGTCCAGCAAGTTCACAAATAATCGGATCAGTCCATCACTGTCTCCCATCAGAGTTAAGCCATCGCCCGGCACATGGTCAATGAGCTGCAGTCCCTTATCTTCTGCTAATGGACGGAGAGAGTCAATGACGTCTTTCAGCAGTATAGATAAATCGACTCGCTCGAATTTTGCAGACTGCCCGGTTGCATCATCACGGGCCAGATGGAGTAATCCTTCGGTCAATGTTTTCATGTGCTCGGCTTCCAGGCTCAGGTCAATCAATGCCTGTTCATACTCTGCCGGGGAACGCCGCCGTGCTAATGTGCTGCCGATAATCGTCTGCATCGCGGACAGCGGGGTACGTAATTCATGCGACGCATCGGCAGTGAATTGACGTTCGCGCCGGAACGCATCGTCCAGCCGGGCCAGCATCGAGTCAAAGGTGGCGGCCAGCCGCCCCACCTCGTCATCGGTCTGGGGCAGGTTCAGCCGGGCCGACAACTCGTTGGCGGAGATATGACGGGCAGTACGGGTTATCTTGTCGATCGGGACTAAGGCTCGCGCCGCTAAAAAGTACCCACCGCTACCGGCCACTATCACGATGAGCGGCACTCCTAAGAGAAGGGTTATGAGTAACGAATCGAGGGTGCCTCTGACATTGTTCAGGTTGAGGGCAACTTGTAGTATGCCCACGACCTGGTTAGATTGAACAACTGGAGAAGTATAGACGCGAAGCGGGTCCTGGCTGTTTGGGTCGGTAATGGTCGTAAACTCGCCGGGTTGATTGGGGACGGTCATATCTAGTTGCGGGGGTGGTAAATCTGTATAGGGCCCATAGTCTTGCACCGACTGTCCGTGCAGGTTCAGCATCCGCATACTCAAGCCTTGTTCACGGAGTCGGGCGTATTGCGTATCCTCGATTGGATTTTCGATGAGAACCAGAGCACCCCTCTCCATCTCGACTTCTGCCGTCAGTTCAATCGCGGTTAGCTGCAACGTCTCATCAACTGCCGTGACCAAACTGTGTGACATATTCGAGTACACAAAGACGCCGAATAGCGCTAACGCGGTAAACAGTAATCCCGCTGTCCACAGGGCAAAGCGAACCCGAAGCGTTCTCAAGCGTTTCATTCATCTCTATCCTGGTCCGACAGGCGATAGCCAGCTCCGCGTACGGTGTGAATGAGCTTCAGGTCAAAAGGATCATCGATTTTACGCCGTAAGTTGCGAATGTAGACGTCGACCACGTTGGATTGGTTGTCGACATCATAGCTCCAAACCGACTCGGCAATTTCGGTACGGGTCAAAACACGGCCGGGTTCGCGCATCAGACATTCCAGGATGGCATATTCTTTGGCAGTCAGTTTGATGAGCGTGTCGCTGCGCATCACCGCGCGGGTACGGGTGTCCAGGCTAAGGTTTGCGACTTTCAGAGTTGAAGTTTTCGTAGTGTGACGACGAGCCAGCGCCCGGAGTCGTGCCAGCAGTTCCTTCAAATTAAACGGTTTGACCAGATAATCGTCGGCTCCGGCATCCAGCCCGGTCACGCGGTCATCGACCGTATCCCGGGCCGTCAACATCAAGATAGCAGCCGGATTACCCTGATTCCGCAAGCGACGACAGACGGTAATGCCATCCACCTCCGGCAGCATAATGTCCAGAACAATCAGGTCATATTCAACGACCTCGGCCCAATCCAATGCTTCCCGCCCGGTGTGTGCCAGGTCTACGGCATATCCTTGTTCTTCCAATGCCCGTTTGACGTAGTTCGAGACGTTGGGCTGGTCCTCGACGATTAAGACGCGCATTCAAAACATCCTGTCTACCGAATCGATACCGCGATTATACTGTTACAAGCACACCAGGTAAAATCTTACCCGTGAAATCTTTGCCTTCTGTGCAAAGATTTCACCACGGAGACACGGAGGCACGGAGTGGTTAAACTTGCCGCTCTCCGTGTCCCCGTGCCTCCGTGGTTATCAAGCGCCTGTCCGGTTCCGGCTCGTCCAGGTTAAGGCTTTCAAGTCGCTACGAACGTGGTCACGCTCAGTTTCGGAACGCCTCGACCGGTTCCAGGCGTGCAGCGCGCAAGGCCGGATAGGTTCCCGACACCAGGCCAATCCCGCCGCCGACCAGTGGGGCGAGGAAAGGTGCCGCCGGGTCTAACACCGGCGTCCAAACCTGGAAGGCGGAGATGGCAACCACGATGAGAACTCCGAGGCTGGCACCCAGGATGCCCCCGATAACGCCCATAGAAGCGCTCTCGAGTAAGAACTGCGTGGCGATGTGCCCGCGCGTTGCTCCGATGGCGCGGCGCAGCCCGATCTCGCCGATCCGCTCGATCACCGACACGAGCGTAATGTTGGCGATCCCGATAGCGCCTACAATCAGAGACAAGCCGCCCAGCAAGAGAAACATGACGTTCAGGTCACTCTGCACCGCATCGCGCACACGTTGGGGTTCCCGGGGAACCTCAATTCTTAGAATCGTCGGCCGATCGGGCCGCAGCGCCAATGGGGTTTGTTGGGCGATGAGAGACGCCGCCCCAATGCGGGTCTCGATGATCACCGAGCCAGGCCCGGCCAGGCCGAAATCACGGCGTGCCGTGCCTTCCGGGATGATCACTGCGCCAAGTAGATCGGGCTGGCGGGCGACACCGCGCAGGATGCCGATGACCAGGTAGAGGTTATCGCCGATGGCGATGGCCGGGAGCTGCTCGACGCCCACAATACCGAGCCGGAGTGCGGCCCCCGGGCCAAGAACAGCGACCCGATCCATCCGATCAGAATATCCCTTATCTGGAAAGCGTCCGGTCTCAAGATCAGCTCTGACCGCTGCGAACAAGTCAGGCGAGGCGGCCTTGACCGACAGCTTGAAAGCGGTCTGGCTCTGAGGGTCTTTCACGAGCGACGAGCTAACCAGCGCGTCTCCGATATTCACCTCGCTCAACGTTCCGGCAGCCGCAACGCCATTCAATCGGCGCAGACGGGTCGGCGCGTCCCAGGGAATTGATTTGGGATCGACACCCCCCGGGCCGGGCTTGGCGGTGACCACAATCCCGGTCGCGGCCAGCTCATCGAATTGACTGATGATGCGATTGTTGGCGGTGCGGGACAGGCCCAGTGTAGCCACGAGGGCCGTAATTCCAATGACAATGCCCAAAATGGTCAGCGCCATGCGCCCCGGCCTGGCGAACATCCCCGCAATCACCTCACTGAAGAGGTCACGCAGCGTGAGGCCTGACCGCGAAACTGCGCTCGTATTCACGCTCGGTCTTACGGAGTTCGACGGCTTCTTTTTACTTTCTCCATTTGTGGTGTCCGTCAGTGAACCATCGATGATGTGCACGCGGCGGCCGGCCCGATTGGCGACGTTTTCGTCGTGGGTGACGATGACCAGCGTGAGGCCCTGTCGGTTCAACGTCTCGAAGAGATCGAGGAGGCTGGCGCTCGACTTTGAATCCAGATTGCCGGTCGGCTCGTCGCACAACAGCAAGCTGGGAGAACCGACGAGGGCGCGGGCGATGGCGACTCGTTGCCTCTCGCCGCCGGACAGCTTCGTCGGCAAGAAATCGACGCGGTGACTCAGCCCGACTCGCTCTAGCGCTGCCAGCGCGCGTTCTCGCCGGCCGCGATGGGATTGCTTGCGATACACCTCGGCCAGCATCACGTTTTCCAATACCGATCGGTAGGGCAACAGGTGGAAGGACTGGAACACGAACCCGATGCGCCGGCTTCGTAATCCGGCGCGTTCTTTGTCGCTCAGCTTGGCAGTGTCTATGCCATCGAAGAGATAACTGCCACTCGTCGGATGATCCAGGCAGCCGATGACGTTCAGCAGGGTTGACTTTCCAGCGCCGGAGGGGCCGGTGATCGCCAGCCACTCGCCCGGCTCTAACCGAAGATCGACATCGACGAGCGCGTGGATGGCGGGTTCGGTTCCAAATTGCCGGCCAACCTTGTCGAGATCGAGGACGTGCTTAACGGTGTCGGGGCTAGTCATAGTCGTCATCTTTGTGTGAACCCGATCACCACGAGCTGGCCCGCCTTCAGCGTTCCATTAACAGGCGTCACTTCGACGAAGCCGTCGGCCGACAGCCCCGGCTCGACCACGACGAACTCAAGCGACCCATTGTTGTCTACTTGCACTCTTGACGTCCCGTCGGCGGCGAGAGACAGCGCGCTGACCGGAACGACAGTGACTGCTCCCTCGGTTGATTTGACCGGAATCGTGAGGCGCAACGAGAAACCCTCGAGCGTAGTGGGAGTCTCGTCGACAAGAGTTTCGAAGTAGATGTGGAACCCGTCGACCCCGAAGGTGCCGGGGGTATCGGCCACCCTGGCCACGACACCCGTGGCCTTGATTCCGAGGTCCGGTTCATCAATGACGACCGGCATTCCCGGCTTAACGAGCGGCGCTTCGTCGAGGGCCAGGGACGAGTCGATCGCTAATTGATTATTGGTCACCGTCAGCACCGGCCCGCCCGCCGCATCGCCCAAAGCAACATTGACCTGCTCTACGCGGACAGGTAAAGAGGGAATAAAAACGATCTCATCTACCGGCACCTGCACACCGGTCTTGCGCCGGGCAATGTCGAGGTCAGCAACGATCCGAACGACTGAATCGGCGGCCAGCCTGGCCTCACGTTCGGCGGCCTTTTGAGCGTCAACGGCGGCCTGAACGGCCACTTCACCTGCCAATCGAGTGGCCGTCGCGGCGGCGCGAGCCACTTCGAGATCCGCATTGGCCTTAACCCGGTCTTCATCGGTGGCCCAATCCCGGAGCCTGGCCTTATCGGCAACATCGGCGGCGGCCGCCTTATTGGCGCTCTCGGCGTTGGCGCGTGCGGCTTCCACCGCCAGGGGGGCGGCCGCGGCGGCGGCGTAGGCCGCCGATCTGTTGTTTATCGCTACGGCCAATTCCTGTTCGAGGGCACGGATATTGGCAAGTTGATCGGGGGTTGGCCCAAACGGCTCCCATCCCGCCGAGGCATACCAATCGGCCACGGCTGCGCCGGTCTGCTCATCGAAAGTTCCATCAACAGGACCGGGATCAAACCCCGACCGCTGGAGTGCATTCTCCAACTGGCGAACATCATCGCCAGAAATGCCGGGGACGAGGTCCCGATAGGCCGGGATCTCACCCTGGAGAATGAATACCGGGCGCCCTGAAGCGGTGAGCATCACATCACCTTCATTCAACTGGGTGTTCCGCACAGGCAGCGTGGTGATGATCCCTGCGCCAGGTTTCAAGGCAGACGGAACAATCGAGATGGATTGTGGCCGTCCATACCGGGCCGTGCCGCGCGACACGATGTCGGACGTGAGCACG
>DATBWU010000372.1:0-7209 GCA_036514635.1 Anaerolineae bacterium
AAAAGCCGGATCAATCCGGCTGAAGCGGCAAACAGCCTGCTTCAGCAGGCTTCGCTTTTTCAGCCCGGTGATTCACGGGAGCACTGCACCCGCCGCAGGCGTGTGTCACCGGGCATTGCCCACGAATTACCGAATGCTCTCCCGTTGTGAATCCCGTCTTCAGGCACGGAGACGCTGCTATGCAGATGTCGAGCCGCAACCCGCCTATCACACGGCTTCTGCGCGCGTTGTCGTGGATCGAAGTGTTCGTGCTGGCCGGCGCTAGCGTTCTCTTGCTCGTTCTGCCCTCGGAGGCGCGTGCCCAGTGGCCGTGGCCGTTAACGCCGTTCAACGCGATGTTCATGGGCGTGATCTATGCGTCCGCGCTGATTGCCGTGGCGAACATGGCGCGGGTGGGCCGCTGGGCACCGGCGCGGCCCGTGCTGGTGTTCATCTTCACCTTCACGCTCGTCGTGTTTGTTGTGTCGTTGCTGTATGTGAACCGCTTCGACTTTCAGAAATGGCTTACGTGGGCATGGTTCGCGCTGTATTTCATCTTGCCGGTCAACTCGGCCTATCACCTCTGGCTGTACCGAAAGCGGCCGCCGGCCGAGGCGGCTCCGGTTGCGTCTACCTGGCGCATCGTCCTGCTGGCGATGAGTGCCGCGCTCGGCGCTTATGGCCTGGGCCTGCTGCTTGCGCCCGCGTTGTTCGGCGGCTTCTGGCCCTGGGCGCTCGACGCGTTTCACGGTCAACTGTACAGCGCGACGTTTCTGGCCGGCGCGGCAGGGTTGTACGCTGTCTCGCGCGTCGCCGCCCGCGTCGAGCGCGAGACGGTCGCATTGGCGCAGGTTTCGTTCAGCGCCTTCGCCATCTTGGGATTGATCCTCGTCGATGCCTCAGTGCATCGCGTCGACTGGTCGCTGCCGGGCACGTGGCTCTGGATTGGCGCGCTCGGATGGGGGGTGATCGTCGGCGCGGCGATGCTGATGAGCGCGCGGCGAATGTCGGTTGCAAGATAACCTGGTGGTTAGTTTTCTTAGAACACGAGGAGGAATAAACGATGTTATCCCCAACTTCGCGCTTGCTCACTCGCTTGATGGCCGTGCTGTACGCAGTGTTGGGCGTCATCCTATTCTTTGTGCCCGAATGGTCGGCGGCGAATTTCGCCTGGAAGGTCTCGCCGTTTGTGGCGATGACGATGGGCGGCTGGTGCCTGGGCAACGCTTATTTCGCCTGGGAGAGCGCGCGCGTGCGAGCCGGCCGGTTTCCATTCGCGCGATGTTTACCTGTCGCTTGAGCGACGCATCGGCGGCGATTATCCAACGCAGCCCCGACGCTCCTTTTCCGCTTCTGTGCTACAATCTTCCCAGCCTGTTCCTGTACCCCAATACTCACACCCGACGACATGAAGGTCATGATCTACAGCACCTCGTGGTGCGCGGCTTGCAACACGATGGCCGATTACCTCAAGCAGAGCTACCCCGACGCGAACGCTCAGTTCGTCCCTGTCGATCGGATGTCGGCAGACGCACAGCAGAAGATTTTCGCCGCGCTGCACAAGTTGACGTGGTCGGATCAATTGCCGGTCACCGTGGTGGACGATACGGTTGTTCTCGGCACGGACTACGCGGCATTGATCGCCATCCTGGGGCCGGCCAGTAAGCCGCCAGCGGGTAGTGCCCAACACCGACACGGCCTTTTGGAAGCAGTGAGCGGGTAATGGGTTTGGAATTTCCGCCTTGACCTCTTCGTCGAGTCGTGCTAAACTGCGGCCATCTTAGCGAAAGGAGGCGCACTTTCATGGCAGAACAATTGGCTGTCGTTGTGCTCAAGCGCGTGGGAGTGCGCCTGGCGATCGCGTAGCTCGATCCTCCTCGTAGGCATGATGCGGCCACGGGTGCGCTCCAGCCCGTGGCCGTTTTGTTTTCGCCAGCCATGGGCCGCGCGCCTGTGGCTGCTTTGTTTCCGGCCACGGCGCGCGCCGGCCCCGTGGCCAATTCGTTTGACGAGGATGACCGAGATGGTTGACGACGAGACTTACGAAGCCCTGTTTGAAACGCGCGCCGAGCATCGCCAACGGATGCGGCGCAACACCAAATCTAAACGCAGACAAACCGATCCGGTCGTCGAGATCGCAGAGCGCCCCGACGATGCGAATGTGGGTTTCCATCCGACTTATAAAGCGTCTCACCATGATCACGGCGAGATGCAGTGGATCCTCGCCGCGCTGAGCGACTTCTACGCCGATAAACTGATCGACGATGTGCTGCGCGCCGTCCGGGGTGGCAAGGAGGCGTCGGTGTATGCCTGCGCGGCGCATCCCTCGACCGGCGTCGAGTGGCTTGCAGCCAAGGTCTATCGCCCGCGCATGTTCCGCAGCCTGAAGAACGACGCGGTATACCGCCAGGGGCGCGGTCTCCTCGACGACTCGGGCAAGACGATCAAGGCGCGCGACCAGCGCGTCGCGCGCGCCGTCCACAACGGCACGCGCTTCGGGCAAGAACTACGCATCGGCTCGTGGATCGGCCACGAGTACGAGACCCTGCGCATGCTGTGCGACGCCGGGGCCGACCTCCCCAGGCCCTACGCCTGCGGCAACAACGCGATCATCATGGAGTACCTCGGCGACGCCGTGAATGCCGCGCCGACACTCAATCAGGTCGCGCTGGAACCGGCTGAGGCGCGCACACTGTTCGATCAGGTGATGCACAACGTCGCATTGATGTTGAGCCATCACCGCATCCACGCCGACCTGTCCGCGTACAACGTTCTGTACTGGGGCGGCGCGATCAAGATCATCGACTTCCCGCAGGCGGTCGATCCGCGCGCCAACCCGCAAGCGCGATCACTCTTGGCACGCGATGTCGAGCGCGTGTGCCAGTACTTCAACCGCTATGGCGTCAGGGCCGATCCCGTCGCGCTGACGAGAAGCCTGTGGGCACGCTACATGCGCGGCGCAGAGGTGGGTACATGAAAAATCCGATGACCCCGAATGATTCGTGGAGATTCGTGGGGATTCGTGGATCGATTCCTTGCCACGGCGACGTATAATAATGTGCGTGTTGCATAAGGACGCACCCAGCACGCAACACGCGCCGCGCGTTGAACAGGAGTGAAGCCGTTGGCGAGCGGATCGAAACAGCCCAAGACCAAACCGCGCAAGAAACTGATCCGGCACAACACGGCGGCGAATCAAGAGAAGCACCGCGCCGATTGGCTGCCACTGCAACCGAACGACCTGGGCATCATCCCCGATCGCCGCATCATGCCCCGCGACGAGCGGCTGCGCCGCATGGCGTTGGAGGAGAAGTCCGGTCAGGCGATCAGCGTTGACCTGGGCGAGGCCGACTGGCAGGCTGCGGCGGCGGACGGCCCGTTTAGGCTGGGAGTCGTGGTGGAGATCGCCAAAGACCTGTGCCGTGTCCAGGTCGATGGCCGGAATGTGCTGTGCGATATTCGCGGCACGCTCACCGCCGAAGGCGCCGGTTTCATCAACGTCGTCGCCGTGGGCGATCGCGCCCTGCTCAGTTTGCCGGAACCCGACCACGGCTGGGTCGAGCAGGTGTTGCCGCGTCGCAGCGCGCTGGCCCGCCACGACTCGTACTACAATCACTTGAAGCAAATCATCGCCGCGAACATGGAGCAAGTGTTGATCGTTGCGTCGTGGCGGCAGCCGCACCTGTGGCGCGAGTTGATCGACGAGCACCTGATCGGCGCCGCGCGCAATAACCTGCACGCCGTCATTTGCATCAACAAAATCGATCTGGCCCAGGACGTGGCCGAATGCCGCGCCGCCGTGCAGGCGTATGCTGACCTGGGTTATCACGTGATCTTCACCAGCGCCGTGACGCAGGCGGGACTCGACGCATTGCGTGATGTGCTTCGGGACCAATCGACAGTCCTGGCAGGGCTGTCGGGTGTGGGTAAGTCGTCGCTCCTGTCGGCCATCCAGCCGGGCTTCAACCTGCCCGTGAAGTCGATCAGCCGCAAGCGGGGACAGGGTCGGCACACCACGACGCAGGCGATCATGCTGCCGCTGCAAACGGGCGGTTACGTGGTGGATACGCCGGGCATCCGCGACCTGGGGTTGCGCGGACTGTACCGAGACGAGTTGATCACGTTCTATCCGGAGATTCTGCCCGCGGCTGCCAATTGTCGCTTCACGGACTGCTCGCACATCCGCGAGGACCAGTGCGGGGTGAAGGCGGCGGTCGCCGAGGGGCGCATTGCCGGGTGGCGTTATGAGAATTACCTGAAACTGTATAACAAGCTGCCGGATTGATTGGAAACTGACCGAATGTCCGCGGACGCTCAACCCATCGGCATGTGCCCTGCGTCGGGTTTCCGGTTCGGGCCGACGTACGCTTCGGGATTCTCCTCGAAGGTGTACTTGCAGCCCGGCGCGCAAAAGTAGTACGTCTGCCCGTGGTACTCCGCCTTGTGCTTCGCCGTCTTCTCGTCGACTTCCATGCCGCAGATCGGATCGATTGCCATGCTATCCTCCTGAGATCTTTTCGCCCCGGAGTCTGTGCTCCACGGCCAGAATGATTGTCCTATCCGATGAAACGTGAAACGTAAAGCGTAATTACGTTTTACCCTCTACGTTTTAGAACGTCCTTCAACATGGCCTTGGTCGGCCAACCCTTCAGCCCTTCCGGCGTCACGAACACTCGACACTCCAGGCCGTAGTGCGCCTCTCCACGCGCAAACGGATCGACGCCGTCGATGCAAATCGTCGGCGAGCCGGAGAACTTCAAGCGCTGGGCCTCGGTCTCGTCGGCGACTCTGATCCGCACGATCTCGGCGCTGATGTCCTCTTCACCGATGACCTCGCGCAGCAGCCTCTCGGCCGTTTGATACGAGGGACACCCGTCAAAGTACAATAACTCGACTCGCATGGAACGTCTCGATGGATGACGGGTGACAAGGCGACGATTGGTGGGTCTCAGGGTCTTTCCAAAGTCAGGCGCTGCACACTGACCGGGAACGCCGGACTGAAAGCATGGAAGCCCGGCCAACCGGGCTGCCGGCCAATCGGCTTCAGCCGATTCCCAGGCCTTCAGCCCGGAGTTTGAACTCCAGGCGACGACTGTCTGGTTGATCAGACCATCACTTTGCCACTTTGTCGCCGGTAAATGTCAGCCCGCGCAGCCGTAAAGAATTACTCACGACGAACACGCTGGAGAACGCCATCGCCGCCGCTGCCAGCATCGGGATGAGCGCACCGAGCGCCGCCACCGGGATCAGGATCACGTTGTAGAAGAACGCCCAGAACAGGTTCTGTTTGATCGTCCGCAGCGTGCCCCTGCTCAACGTGATCGCCTTGGGGACGCCGCGCAGATCGCCGGAGATCAGCGTCACGTCTGCCGCTTCAATGGCGATGTCGGTGCCTGTGCCGATGGCGATGCCCACGTCGGCTTGCGCCAATGCCGGTGCGTCGTTGATGCCGTCGCCGACCATGGCCACCGACTGATTCTCCTCTTGCAGTTTCTTCACGTTCGCCGCCTTGTCGCCGGGCAACACTTCGGCCAGCACGCGATCGATGCCGACTTCTTTCGCAATCGCTTCGGCGGTGCGGCGATTATCGCCGGTAATCATCACGACTTGAATGCCCATCGCGTGCAGCGCGGCGATCGCGTCCTTCGAGCCGGGCTTGACTGTATCGGCCACGGCGATCACACCCGCCGCCTTGCCGTCGATCGCCAGCAGCATCGCCGTTTTGGCTTCGGCTTGCAGGCGCTCGACTTCGGACGCGAGGCCGTTCAGGTGAACTTGCTGCTCCTGCATCAATGCCAGGTTGCCTAGCAACACATGCCGGCCATCGACCGTCGCCGAGACGCCGCGCCCGGAAATCGCCCTGAAGCCCTGCGGCTCCGACAACGCCAGCCCGTTCGCCGCTTCGACAATCGCCGCCGCCAGCGGATGCTCACTGCGCTGTTCAACCGATGCCGCCAGGCGAAGCAAGTGATCAGTGGTCAGTAGGTCAGTGGTCACTGATAACTGATCACTGATCACGACATCTGTCACCGCCGGTTTGCCCTCCGTAATCGTGCCGGTTTTATCCAGCACCACCACCTGCACGCGGCCCAGCCGCTCCAGCGACTCACTGTTCTTGAACAGCACGCCGTTCTCTGCGCCTTTGCCCGTGCCGACCATCACCGCCGTCGGCGTGGCGAGACCCATCGCGCACGGGCAGGCGATGACGAGCACGGCCACCGCCGCCAGCATCGCACCGGTGAAGCCGCCCGCTGGATTGAGCAGCATGTGCCCGGCGAACGTCAGCGCGGCCACGAGGATGACGATAGGCACGAACACCGCCGAAATCTGATCGGCTAGTTTCTGGATCGGCGCTTTCGACCCCTGTGCCTGCTCGACCATCTTGACGATCTGTGCCAGCACGGTGTTCTTGCCGACTTGCGTCGCTTCGAACTTGAGCACGCCTTGCTTGTTGATCGTCGCGCCCACGACCTGATCGCCCGGCCTCTTCTCAACCGGGAGCGACTCGCCGGTGATCATCGATTCATCCACATTCGACCGGCCATCGACGACGACGCCGTCGACCGGGATCTTCTCGCCGGGGCGGACGATGACAGTGTCGCTCACGCGCACGTCCTCGATCGAGATTTCCATCTCTGCGCCATCGCGCACGATGCGTGCCGTCTTCGCGCGCAGACCGAGCAGTTTCTTGATCGCTTCGCTGGTGCGGCCTTTGGCTTTCGCTTCCAGATACTTGCCCATCACGATCAGCGTGATGATCACCGCCGCCGTCTCGAAATACAGGTGGCCCGCGTACAACCCGAGCACGCCGCCCAGGCTGTAGACGTAAGCCACGCTCGATCCCATCGCCACCAGCACGTCCATATTCGCCGCGCGGTTCTTCAACGCCTTCCACGCACCGACGTAGAAATCGCGCCCGACGCCGAGCTGCACCGGCGTCGCCAGCGCGAAGAACAGCCAGCCCAGCCCGCTCCAGTGAAACAGCGGCATCAGCCAGTCGGGCAGTTGGAGCAGACTGGCGTGGGAGGCATCGTTCAGCATCGACAGCGCGAACAGCGGCAGCGTGAACATCACGCCGGCAATCAATCGCCGCCGCTGATGCGCGAACTCGGCCTCGCGCGCCTGCCGCTCGGCGTCTTCTCCCGACGCGCCTTCGGCGACGATCGCCTTGAAGCCGGCCGCTTCGATGGCGCGGCGCAGGTCGCCCTGGCCGACCATCGTCGGCAGGTA
>DATBWU010000373.1:0-13044 GCA_036514635.1 Anaerolineae bacterium
GGAGGAAGAGTCTCATGAAACGTGCGGTTTTGAATCTACTGCTCGCCTTAGCCCTGGCCCTTTCGGTTGCCTCGGCAACCGTTGCGCAGGGTCGAGCCAGACCCGATCGGTTGAGTGCGGCCCAGATACCGCCAAACGTGCTGGATGCGAAACTGGACCAACCGGTACACCTAAACGACATCCAGACGCCGATGAAGTTGGACACCAACCTCAGTAGTGCGACGGGATCGCAGCGCGTTATCGTTCGGCTCGTGGACGATTCAGTGGCTGAATCGGGGCTGCAGGACCAGTCGGCCCAAAAGGCCCACAAGATGAAGGTCGAGAGGCAGCAAGTCGACTTCCTCAGTCGAGCGCTGAGCCTCGCGCCTGGGGCGAAAGTGATCGCCCGAACCCAGACTGTGCTCAATGCGGTCTTCCTGGAGGTCGACGCGGCTCATCTCGCCGATCTTGCCAGTGACCCGAATGTGCTGCGCATCGACAAGGTTCGAGACTACGAGATGAGTCTGAGTGAGACAGTGCCCTACATCGGCGCCGCCGCCGTGCAGAACCTCGGCTTCGACGGGACAGGCATCACGGTCGCCGTCCTCGACAGCGGCGTCGACTACACCCACTTTGACCTGGGTGGTTCTGGCAACCCGGCCGACTTCGCCGGCAACGATCCGACGATCATCGAGTCGGGCACCTTCCCAACGGCCAAGGTGATAGGTGGCTACGACTTTGTCGGCTCGAACTGGGTCGGTGGTAGTAGCAGCCCGCCCGAAGCGCCGGATCCCGATCCGCTGGATAAAGGATCGGGCGCCGGGCATGGCACGCATGTCGCCGACATCATCGCCGGCATCGGGCCTGACGTCGGCGTGGCTCCGGGGGCGTCACTTTACGCTGTCAAGGTATGCTCTTCGATCTCGACCGCGTGCTCCGGCATCGCGTTGATCCAAGGCATGGAGTTCGCCGTCGATCCCAACGACGACAGCGATACTTCTGATCACGTCGACATCGTCAACATGTCGCTCGGCTCACTCTACGGGCAGCCCTTCGACGACGATTTGTCATTGGCGGTGGACAACGCCACCGACCTGGGCGTGTTGACCGTCGCCGCAGCGGGCAACGCCGCCGATAAGCCCTTTATCGTCGATACCCCATCGGCGGCAGACACGGCGCTGTCGGTGGCCCAGACCCAGACGCCGTCGGCCTTCCTCCAGCTCATCACTGTGGATGGGACCAACTACCAGGCGGTGTTCCAGCCGTGGTCCGCCCCGCTCGTCGGAACCATCAGTGCTCCGGTTCAGTACGGAAACGGCGCCGGTGGCCATCTGGAGGGATGCTCGGTCGGCCCAGGTGGCGTCAACGACGTCAGCCCGGGCAGCGAGCCGTTCCCGTCTGGATCTCTGGCGGGCAAGATCGTGCTCGTTGACAGAGGCACCTGCAACTTCAGCGTCAAGATTTACAACATCCAGCGCGGCGGCGGCCTCGCCGGGATCATCGGCCTGGTGGCCCCCGGTGCTCCCTTCGAGGGTGCCTTTGGCGCGGGCGGGCCGTTCACCATCCCCGGCTACATGATCAGCCAGGCTGATTCCAACGCGATCAAGGCGGCCATCACCGGCGGCGGTGGAGCCGGCGTCATCGACCCGAACAACCGGGTATCGCTGGTCGGCCAGATGGTCAGCACGTCGTCGCGTGGCCCACAGTTCCAGGACATCACGATCAAGCCGGAGATCGGCGCTCCAGGCGCTTCGCGGTCTGCCCAGGCTGGCACTGGCACGGGCGTGACACCGTTTGGCGGTACATCTGGCGCGACGCCCATGGTGTCCGGCTCGGCGGCGCTGCTGCTGCAGGCGGAGCCTGGGCTAAGCCCGTTAGAGGTGAAGGCCCGGCTGATGAACAACGGGGAGACGAATATCGACATCGACCCGTTCAGCGGCCTGGCGGAGATCAGCCGCATCGGCGGCGGCGAGGTGCGCGTCGACCGGGCTGTAGCGGCCCCGGCAGCGGCCTGGGACGACGATGACCCGACGGGCGCACTCAGCTTCGGCTTCCACGATGTGGCCCGGAACAAGATCTTCCTGGAGAAGGAAGTTCGCGTCCGCAACTACTCGCACAGCGACATCACTTACGACGTCATCCCCACCTTCCGTTACGCCGACGACGCGGCCAGCGGTGCGGTCAAGCTGATTGCGCCGAGCAAGGTGAAGGTCCGGGCCGGCCGGGACAAAACCTTCGACGTGCTCATGATCATCGACGGGAGCAAGCTCAGTGGCAACTGGCTGAACTCCGGCTCCGGCGGCGCAAATGGCAGCCTGTTGAAGCGGAACGAGTTCGACGGCTACTTGATCCTCGACGATGGCAGCCATCCGATCCATCTGGCGTGGCACGTGCTGCCTCGGAAGGCGGCCGATGTGAAGGCGATGCCACCGTTCCTGAACTTCAAGGATGACACCGCGACAATCAAACTGTTCAACTTTGGCGTGGGCACCGCGCAGAACGACGCCTACTCGCTGCTCGGCGTCAGCCCCAACCTTCCCCAGGGTGGCCGTGGACAGCAGAGTCCGACCCCTGACCTGCGCGGAGTAGGTGTGAACACCTTCCCGGTACCGGCAAACTTCTGCTCGGCCCAGCCCTCGTTCATCTGGGCCTTCGCCGTGAACACCTGGGAGAGGCAGACTCACGCCGTGGTGCCGGGCTTCTTCTGGTGGGATCTGGACACGGACCGGGACAGCATCCTGGATTACGCTGTGTTCAACTGGGACCTGTCAGAGCCGCTGAGTACCGTGTCGGACGGCCGCAACCTGGCATGGGCCGCCGCCTACGACGCGACCGGGACGTTCCTGACGACCGCCGACGCGTTCTTCTTCACTGAGCAGTCTACCGTCACCGGCAACACCGTGCTGTACATCTGCGGCGAGCAGATCGGCCTGACCGGCACGGACATACTGGCGACCAACGTGGATGTGGTGAACGTGTACGCTCTCGACAACTACTACGGTGGCCCGGGCGATGTCATGGGGCCATTCACGATCACGCCGCTCGGCGAACAGTACGTCGCATCGCCCGTTGATGTCCCGGGCCACGACAGGGCCGACATCACGGTGGTGGACTACGGCCTGTTCCCGGGCAACACGCCTGAGATTGGAGTGATGATCTTTACCAACGGCGACCGAGGTGCCGGCGCTCGCGGCGGCGCTACCGAGGACACCGAAGCGCTGTTCATCCCGACGAAGGCCAACTGGTACTACGTCGAGAAAACGCTCAGGAAGTGAGCCTGTAACAAGCGTAAGACTTACGTAGTTGGGGGATTTCACCTGAGGGCTTATCTAAGCCCTCAGGTCATTTCTTGGGCAAGGCCTGCTCACAGAGAAAGAAGAAACCCGTATCGGATAGTCTGTAGTCGTAATTCTTAGAATCTGCTCTCAGGATCACTCGATAGCCATCGACGGGCGCTTGGGTATACATTTCGCCCGGCTTCGCGCAACCGAGTGATCCATCATTCCACACAACGGCCTGTGCACCCACCACCTCGATCGACTGGCGGTCGATCCCTGTTCTATGCGCCAGATCATCGATAACACTGTTCAGCAGGTCGTCAGGCACTTCGCCAACGACGAGCGCCGGCTGTGTTGGACTGATCGTCTCAAGGGGCTTGATCGGCCTGATAGCATCCCGTGTCACAGTCACTGCGGGTCCCGTCGTCGCGGTGGGGACCGATGGCTCAGAGCCTGTCGCCGGCAGCTGCGGCGCGCACGCCGCCGACAGCAATAGCAATGCCACAAACACAACGCGGAGTACATGTCGATATATGGACATCTCCTCTGCTCCCGTTCTATCCAGAGTTATTCCTGATTATGAAGACGCCGGTTTGCAGGGTTGAGTTCCCGATCCACCTCTTACAAGATGAGCATGGCATCGCCGAATGAGAAGAACCGGTATCGCTCGGCAATCGCCACGCGATACGCTTCCAGAATTTTGTCGCGTCCGGCAAACGCGCTGACCAGCGCCAGCAGCGTCGAGCGCGGCTGATGGAAATTGGTGATCATCGCATCGACGACGTGAAACTCGAAACCAGGCGTAATGTACAGATGCGTGTCGCCCTCGAACGACGACACACGGCGATCGGTTCGGGATCGAGCCGCCGTCTCCAAGGTCCGCACGGCAGTCGTGCCGACGGCGATCACTCGCCCGCCGGCCTGTCGTGCCCGATCGACTTGCTCTGCCGCTTGGGCACTGAGGCGGCAGTATTCCGTGTGGATGCGATGTTGCTCGACTTCGTCCTCGTCGATCGGGCGAAACGTGTCCAGCCCTACCCGCAATTCGACAAAGGCCATCTCCACACCCTGCTCGCGAAGCGCTTGCATGAGCCTCGGTGTGAAGTGCAGGCCCGCCGTTGGCGCGGCCGTCGAGCCGGGCGCGCGCGCAAAAACCGTCTGATACCGTTCGGCATCGCGCAGCGGCTCGTGAATGTATGGCGGCAAGGGCACGCTCCCCAGCGCGTTCAGATCGGCATCGATCGGGCGATTGAACCGCAAGACACGCCCACCGCGATCAAGCTCCGCGATCACCTCTGCGGCAAAGTCGATAGCATCCCGCTCAAGGGCGGGCACGATTCGCAACCGTGCGCCGGCTCGCACGGCCGATCCGCCCACCAGCGCCTCCCACGTCGTCGCGTCGAGCCGCTTGATCAATAGCACTTCGACGCGACCGCCAGTCGGGACCTTCACCGCGCGCAGCCGGGCGTGCAGCACTCGCGTATCGTTGAACACCAGCACATCGCCGCGCCGCACGCGCGCCGCGTCGCCCAGATCGCGGAAGTGTCGGTGTGCCAGCGCGCCGCTCGCGCGATCGAGCACCAGCAATCGAGCCGCATCACGCGGCTCGATGGGGGTCTGGGCGATCAACTCTTCGGGGAGATCGTAATCGAGGTCAGAGGTTTTCAACGCTGCGGTCTCCGCGCGCTTTCGGAGTCTGTAGTGAATTCTTCATGTGCGCAACGTGAGTTACTTGTGGAATAGCCGGGCGACGATGTTCAATATCAGGGTTAAGAGCAGGCTCAACAATAGCATCGTCCCCAACGGGACGAAACACCCGAAGTTTTTGCCCTCGATGCGAATATCGCCTGGCAGGTTGCCTAGCAACGGAATCTTTCCGAGCAGCCACAACAGCCCGCCGATGGCCGCGAGGACGAATCCAATAATCACCATCCACTTGCCGAGGTCATTCAGGCCCATTGCCTCAATCATGCATCATTCAGAATTCCGCATTCAACATTCATCACGGCACGTCCCGCACGCACCGGAATCCGATATCATCCGACCAGCCATCCACGCTGGCCCTGCGGCGGATCGTCGTCGTGGCGCGATCGCCGTTGGACTTAAACGAGCCACCCCGAATCACGCGCTGTAGTCCGCTGCCCGGCCCCTGCGGGTTCTCCGAAGAGGACAAAGCGTAGTAATTGCCACCGTACCAATCGGATACCCACTCCCACACATTGCCGATCATATCATACGCGCCAAACGGTGAGACGGCATTCATGCTGGCAACAGGCATCGGCTGGCCGACCCCACGCTCGGCAGTGTTCGCCAGATCGCGCGAGAAGGAATTGCCCCAGGTATAGATGTTTTCAGTGTAGCCCTTGGCCGCCAATTCCCACTCGGCCTCAGTCGGTAGGCGTTTGCCCACCCAACGGCAGAACGCCACGGCATCGTTCCACGATATAACTGTGGCGGGGTGCCGCTGGCGATCGGGCGCGTTGTACGTGCGCCAGGTTGTGGCATCACCTTTCTTCTCCGCATCGGTGACGTAACCGGAGTCATTCACAAAGCTTGCGAACTGCGCGACCGTCACCTCGACCGCATCGATGTAGAACGGATCGAGCGTCACCCAGTGCGGCGGCGTCTCGTCGGGATCGAAACTGCCGGTGGTCGCACCCATCTTGAACGTGCCGCCCGGCACGGTGACCATTCCTGCAGGTGCATCGGACAGCGACGCCGCCGGCGGGGGCTGAGCGGTTGACGCCAGCCCAGGCGCCGACCGCGTTTCGGCGGAGCGAGTCGCTTTGGATGAAGCCGGCCCGGTCGCAGTCGCAATCGAGGTTGGCTGCGCAAACGCCGGTGCGCCGTCGGCATTCGCGTTAAATATGAGCAGAACGAGCAATAGCAGAACCAGGATAATCGCAATAACGGCAACCGCTCGACGTGCGTCGACGCGCGCCCGCATGGCGCGCACGGTTTCTGCGGCCTGCTGCATGCGCGCGGTCAATGCAGGTACCGTCGGCTGCGCGGCAGTGGATTTGCCGCGTCCCTTGACCGCTGGTGACTTCTTCAACACGCGCGTCGTCGAGGTGCGCGCGCGTTTGCCTGACGCTGGCGTGGCTGTGCGGGCGGCCGCGCGCGTAGCTGTGCGTACGGCCATTCGCTCGCTGAACACTGCGCGGGTGCGTTCGATGGCACGCCGGATCAACGCGGCTATCGCAGCCGCCGCGCGGCGCAACCAGCGCCCCAAGCGCGCCAATGCCTCTCGAATCGCGCGCCCGACCCGTCCAAGTTGTATCCACAGCCAGGTTCCTGCGCGGCGCGCATGAACCGCCGTCTTCTGCGCCAGGTCGACGGATCGATCACGGGCCTGCGCGACACGAACCGAAGCCGGCTGTGCCTGAGTATGCGGCTTGGCAGCCGGAGCCAGGGCCAGCGGTGGCATGCTTCGTTCGCCGGGCAAGAGGAACTGATTCGGCGTACCGACGGCGCGCGCCAGATCGGCCACCATTTGCTCGGCGGTCTGATAGCGGCGGTTGGCATCTTTCTCCAGCGAGCGCAGGATGACCTGCTCGACAGCCAGCGGTAACTTGGGATTGATCTCGCGCGGCGGGCGCGGCGGCTCGGTGATGTGCTTGACGACGACGGCCATGCCGCTGTCGGCCTCGAACGGCACGCGGCCCGTGAGCATTTCGTGGAGCGTGCAGCCGAGCGAATACAGATCGGATCGGCCATCGACCGGCAGGCCTTGCGCCTGTTCCGGCGACATGTAGTCGGGCGTGCCCATGCCGATGCCGCTCTTGGTCAACTTGCGATCGCCCGCGCGGATTTTCGCCAGGCCGAAATCGGTGAGCAAGGCCCAGTTGCCTTCGCCGAGCAGGATGTTGCCCGGCTTCACGTCGCGGTGAATCACGCCCTGCCGATGCGCGTAGCCCAGCGCCAGGCCGACCTGCGTGACGATCTCCAGGGTCAGCCGCAGATCGAGCGGCAAGCCCATCTGCTCCTTGAGCGTGCCCGTATCGACGTACTTCATGACGATGTACATGATGTCGCCGATCTGATCGAAATCGTACACGGGCAGGATGTTCGGGTGATCGAGTTGAGCGACGGCGCGGGCTTCCTGCTTGAAGCGCTCGAGGAAACCGTCTTCGTCGATGAAGTGCGGCGAGAGGACTTTCACCGCGACGTAGCGATCCAGTTTTTCCTGGTACGCTTTGTACACGGTGGAGGTAGCGCCTTTGCTGATCCGTTCGAGGATCAGGTACTGGCTCAGGCGTTGACCGGTGAGGTCGGCCATCTTTGCATACCTACAGGAGGCTGGCCTGCTCGGGCCGCTCAGGATAGGGCAGGCCGAGATGCTCGTAGGCGCGGCGCGTCGCCGCCCGGCCGCGCGGCGTTCGATCGAGAAAGCCGAGTTGCAGAAGATACGGCTCGACCACGTCCATGATCGTATCCGACTCTTCGCTGATCGACGCGGCAATCGTCTCCAACCCGACCGGCCCGCCGCCGAACTTCTCGATGATCGCGCGCAGCACACGCCGATCCAGATCGTCCAGTCCCAGCGGATCGACATCGAGCAGCACCAGCGCCTCGGCGGCTAACGCGCCGGTGACGACCCCATTGCCGCGCACCTGCGCAAAGTCGCGTACGCGGCGTAGCAGGCGCAAGCCCACGCGCGGCGTGCCCCGGCTGCGCCGGGCGATCTCGGCGATGCCCGCATCGTCGGCCTGCAGGCCAAGCACGTCTGCGGCGCGGCGGATGATCTGCTCCATCACCGGCTGCTCGTAGAAATCCAGCCGGTACACCGCGCCGAAGCGTGCGCGCAGCGGAGCGGTCATCAGCGCCAGCCGCGTCGTCGCGCCGACGATGGTGAAGTGCGGCAGTTTCAATCGGATGCTTCGCGCCGCCGGGCCTTTGCCCAGAATAATATCGACCGCGAAGTCTTCCATCGCCGGATACAGCACTTCCTCGATCACGCGCCCCAGCCGGTGAATCTCGTCGATGAACAACACGTCGCCGGCCTTCAGGTTGGTCAATATCGCGACCAGGTCGCCCGCGCGCTCGATCGCCGGGCCGGAGGTGACGCGCACGTTCACCCGCATCTCGTTGGCGATGACGTGCGACAAGGTCGTCTTGCCCAGGCCGGGCGGGCCATAGAACAAGACGTGATCGAGCGGCTCGCCGCGCGCCTTTGCCGCTTCGATCAAGATCGAAAGGTTTTGCTTGAGGCGGTCTTGTCCGGGAAAATCGGCCAGCCGAGCCGGACGCAGCGCGCGATCGAGCGCAGCTTCTTCTTCGCGTGGATGGGGTGACACGGTTCGGTCAATCATGCCGGGTGCGATTATACCCCAGGCGATAGGGGAAGCAACACCCACCCCATCTGTTCACATCGTATCACGCGCCACTGCCGGGCAGGCTTACAGGCGCATTACGAAACCATTGCGCCTCAAACCAACTCATCACTGAAATACGGCTCTACCGGATCGAACGGGAAATGGAACCGCGAAGACGCCAAGAGCGCCAAGTTTTCTAAATCTTCGCGCCCTTCGCGCCTTTGCGGTGAGGCTTTCTCCCGCCCAAGCCGGAAGAGCCTGAAATACTTTGACAAGCGCGCAACGGGACGCTACAATACCGGACAACCTATTCCCCGGAGGCCGGTATGGCCCAACTGCACGTCAGCACACATCCCCTGGTGCGCCACAAACTCACCCTGCTGCGCGACGTGCGAACCGAGCCGAAGAAATTCCGCGAACTCATCCGCGAGATCGCCATCTTGTTGTGCTACGAAGCGACCCTCGACCTGGCGCTGGAAGAGACCAGCGTCATCACGCCGATGGGCCAGGCGGTGGGACATCAGCTCAAAGAGAAGATCGGCCTGGTGCCGGTGCTGCGCGCGGGCCTGGGCATGGTCGAAGGGATTTGGGAGATGATGCCCGCCGCCGAGGTATGGCACATCGGCCTGTCGCGCGACGAGCGCACGCTGAAGCCGATCGAGTATTACCGCAAGTTGCCCGTCAGCCCCACCGTTGACGTGTGCCTGATCCTCGACCCGATGCTGGCGACCGGCGGCTCGGCGGCGAAGACCGTGCATATCCTGAAGGAATGGGGCGCGAAGCGCGTCAAGTACGTGGGCATCATCGCCGCGCCGGAGGGTGTCGCGCACTTCACGTCACAGCATCCCGACGTGCCCATCTACATCGGCGCGATCGACGAGCGGCTCAACGACATCGGTTTCATCGTGCCCGGCCTGGGTGACGCGGGCGATCGGCAGTTCGGGACAGGGTAGAGAGGATAAACTGATGATCCGATCATTCCTCGAATTAAACTCTGAGCAACAACGGCAGGCCGGGGGCAAAGGTGGTGTGTTGGCCCGCCTGCGCCAACGAGGCTATCCCGTTCCTGATGGGTTCGTGATTCTGCCCACGGCCTTTGCCGGCGATGAGCTGCTCCCGGAAGCCCGGGCACAGGCACAAACGTATCTCGCACATCTGCGCCGGGCGCAGAAAGACATCGCCTTTGCAGTTCGCTCCTCGGCCTTAAGCGAAGACTCCGCCCAGGCTTCTTTTGCCGGAGAGTTCGATACTGTACTGGATGTGCGCACAGACGACGAAGTGTGCCGGGCGATTGCGACGGTGCGCCGGTCGCGGCACAGCGATCGGGCGCGGGCCTACAGCCAGGCGCAGGGACAATCCGGCGAACACGAGATGGCGGTGATCGTGCAGGAGTTGGTCCGGCCTGAATTCGCCGGCGTAGTGTTCACCGCCGACCCGGTGACCGGAAACCTGATGCAAATGACGGGCAACTTCGTGCGCGGCCTGGGTGATGCCCTGGTTTCCGGGAAAGCGAATTCACAGACGTTTACGCTCCATCGACCTGGAGGGCGATACGACGGCCCGATCGAACTCAAACGCAGTGCGCGCCGGCTCTATCAACTGGCCGGCCGCCTCGAATCTGATTTGAAAGGCCCGCAAGATATCGAGTGGGCCATCTTTCGCGGTAAGGTGTATATCCTCCAGTCCCGCCCCATCACGACGATGCAGGCTTTCAATCCCGTCACCGGCGAGTGGAACGACAGCCTGGCCGGAGATTTTTTGTGGTCCAATGGCAATGCCGCCGAGATTCAGCCGGGCGTGATGACGCTCCTCAGCTGGTCGGTTGGAATGCTTTGGGGAGTTGGATATAGCACAGGCCGGATGCTGGGCTACCGCGTCGGTGCGAATATCGGTGGGCGCTCGTACTTCAACCTCACGGTTCAGGTGACTCCGTTCGTCATCCTGCCGGGGATGAATGCTGAGAAAGTATTGCGCTACATCGGAAGCTGGTGGGGGCGTGTGCCGGAAGGTGTAGTGTGTCCCCTGGCGCCGGCCACATTTCGCCAGCAATTGGTGGAAGTGCTGGCTTTCTACCAGTCGCTGCGAAAGATGATCCAATGGCGTGCGCGGATTCCGGAGTTCGTGCGCGAAGCCCCGGCCTGGTGCGGCCAGATGTGCCAGCGCATTCAAGAGATCAACGACTGCAAGACACTGGCCGACTTTTGGCGTAACGAGCTTAAGCCCTACTACGGCTTCGGCACCACTATGACCGGCGCGGCCAACGAAAACTCTCAGGTGCAGTTGCAGCGTGAAATACAAAAGATGGTGGGCGAAGAAGACGCCGGCGCTTTGATCTCTAATCTGGGCGGCCAATCGTATCTGGAAAGCCTGGGGCCTGTGGTAGGCCTGAACCGGGTAGTGCGGGGCGAGTTGAGCCGGGAGGCTTACCTGAAGCAGTACGGTCACCGTAGCCCTTACGAATTTGAATTATCGCATCCCCGTTTGACGGAAGACCCGGCCGCATTTGATCAGTTGTTGACCGATTGTGCCCGTCACCCGGTAGACGTGGAGGCGCTGCTAGAAAAACAGCGGCGCAACTTCAACGCGGCCTGGAGTCGCCTGGTTGCCCGCTACCCTCGCAAAGCCCCGGCTATCCACAAGCGCCTGGAGCGCGCTGCCCACCTGACGCAGCAGCGTGAAGTGGCTCGCTCAGAGCTGACGCGGGTGATGGGCGTGATCCGCGCCTTCGCCCTGCGCGCCGGGGAACTGACCGGCCTGGGAGAAGACGTTTTCCACTTGATGATGGATGAATTATTAGCAGTGCTCGATGGCGATACGGCAATCTGCCGTTTCCTGCCTGCCCGCAAAGAGACCTATGCGCGCTATTGCAGTTTGCCGCCCTACCCGCCCGTGATTAGCGGCCGGTTCGACCCCTTCCAATGGGCGGCGGATCCCAAGCGGCGCAACGATGTTTACGATGCCCACGTGTCGCTCCCGCCTACGTCCTCGAACGTCATTCAGGGATTTGCCGGGGCGATGGGAGTGGTGGAAGGCGTCGTTCGCCGCTTGGACCGGGCGGAAGATGGGCATCTACTCCAACCTGGCGAAATCCTCCTGACCGTGACCACCAATGTCGGTTGGACGCCGCTCTTCCCACGCGCGGCGGCAATTGTCACGGACGTAGGCGCGCCGCTTTCCCATGCTGCCATTGTCGCGCGTGAGCTGGGCATTCCCGCAGTGGTGGGATGTGGCGACGCCACTTTGCGCTTGAAGACCGGCGACCGCGTACGCGTGGATGGTGGGCACGGCACGGTCGAACTCCTGCCAACTTGAACTGTTGAATTCAATAGAGCCTGTCCGGAAAGCGAGGCTTTTTATGAAGTGGATCACCCGCTCGCACGTTCACGTCGATCGTGTCGCCTGCCCCTGGCTGATTTCGCGCTTCGTGGACAACCAGGCCGAGTTCCTGTTTGTGCCTAAATCTCAGGTAGACCCAGTCGCCGCCGAGAGCGGCGCGATCCCGTTCGATTCGCCCGGCGTCGAGCTGGGTCATGTCGATGGCCGCTGCTCGTTCGAATCGATCCTGGTGAAGTACGGCTTGACGGATGCCGCACTACAGCGCATGGCGACGATCGTGCACGCCGCCGACATCGCCGCCGATATCGACACCGATCCGATCGCGCGCGGCCTGGAAGCGATCGCGACTGGATTCGGCTTGCGTTATCCGAACGATGAGGAGAACCTGGCTCATCAGTTCGCGGTGTACGATGCGCTGTATGCGTGGTGCCGTCTGCAGGCAGCCCAGGGCGATTGATTTGCCACCGCTTCGCGCGATAGAGAGCGCTCGCCGGACATGCCGGTTCAATCGAGAGCATTGCGCTCGCTGACAGCGGATGGCCGTCTGCTCTTCGGCACGCGCGTGGTGCGTCTATTCGCCTACGGCTTTCTGTCGGTCGTACTGGTGATGTATCTCGCTCAGATCGGGCTGGGCGAGACGCAGATCGGCTTGTTGCTGACGTTGACCCTGATTGGGGACACGATCCTCTCGCTGTGGATTACGACGAATGCCGATCGCATTGGCCGGCAGCGGATGTTGATTGCGGGCGCAGGGCTGATGCTCCTCGCGGGCGCAGTATTTGCCCTGACGAGCGACTTCGCCGTATTGTTGATCGCGGCGACGATCGGCGTGATCAGCCCCAGCGGCAACGAGGTCGGCCCATTTCTGCCGATCGAGCAGGCAGCCCTATCGCAAAGCGTGCCTGACGATCAGCGCACGCAGGTTTTCGCGTGGTACAACCTGGCAGGATCATTCGCCACGGCGCTGGGCGCGCTGGCCGGCGGGGGTTTGGCACAGGCACTCCAGGTCGGCGGCTTCACGTCGACCGAGAGCTACCGCGCCATCGTAATCGGCTACGCGGTTCTTGGCCTGGCGCTCGGACTACTCTTCACGCGCCTGTCGCCCGCCGTCGAGGCGGGCGTACGCCCAACAGCAT
>DATBWU010000374.1:0-12535 GCA_036514635.1 Anaerolineae bacterium
CATCGGGCGCAGCGGGGTAGCGCGGCGAATTCATCGCCGCGCAGGCACGCAGCGCGCAAGTTTCTTTCTTCGAGCCTATCGCCACCCGGCGCTGTGGGATTCTCAGGGTGACAGGCGGACTAATTCTTTGACGGCTCCTTAGCGTCATCTACGACTCTCTGCGAGTGCGGGGGACATTCGTGAAGATCGACGAAGACTCGCGGATGGGTCGTTTCAAATCAGCCAACGAGGATAATGCATGAACTCTCAAGACTATATTGCCATCGAGGAGCACTACGGCGCGCACAACTATCATCCGCTCGACGTGGTGATTGAACGCGCCGAAGGGGTGTGGGTGTACGATGTGGAGGGCAACAAGTATCTCGATTTCCTGTCGGCCTACTCGGCGGTGAACCAGGGCCATTGCCATCCGCGTATCGTCAAGGTGCTGATCGAACAGGCGGGCAAGGTGGCGCTGACCTCGCGCGCGTTTCGCAACACGCAGCTGCCGCTGCTGGAAAAAGAACTGTGCGAGCTGACCGGCTACCCGATGATGCTGCCGATGAACTCCGGGACGGAGGCGGTGGAAACGGCGCTTAAGGCCGCGCGCAAGTGGGGTTACACGGTCAAAGGCGTCGAGGCCGACCAGGCGGAGATCATCGCCTGCGGAGATAACTTTCACGGCCGGACGATCACCATCGTCAGCATGAGCACCGAGCCGCAGTATCGCTTCGGCTTCGGGCCGTTCCCACCGGGCTTCAAGACCATCCCTTACGGCGACGCCAGGGCGCTCGCCGACGCGATCACGCCGAACACTGTCGCGTTCCTTGTCGAGCCGATTCAGGGCGAGGGCGGTGTCCACGTTCCGCCTGAGGGCTACCTGAAGCAGGCCGCCGAGATTTGCAGGAAGAACAACGTCCTGCTCATCGCCGACGAGATTCAGACCGGCCTGGGCCGCGCGGGGAAGTTGTTCGCTCATCACTGGGATGGCATTCGCGCCGACGTGGTGATCGTCGGCAAGGCGCTGTCCGGCGGAATGTACCCCGTGTCCGCCGTGCTGTCCGACCGCGAGGTGCTGGGCGTGTTCGAGCCGGGCGATCACGGCAGCACTTTCGGCGGCAACCCGCTGGCCTGCGCCGTCGCGCGCGAGTCGATCCGCGTGTTGGTCGAGGAAAACCTCTTCCAACGCTCCGCCGAGTTGGGCGACTACTTCAAGGGCCGCCTGCAGCGCATCGAGAGCGACAAGGTCAAAGAGGTGCGCGGGCGCGGGTTGCTCATCGGCGTCGAGCTGAAACCGGAAGCCGGCGGCGCGCGCCGCTACTGCGAGGCGTTGCAAGAACGTGGCCTGTTGTGCAAAGACACGCGCGAAAACGTCATCCGCTTCGCGCCGCCGCTCGTCGTGACGAAAGAAGAACTCGATTGGGCGCTGGGCCACATCGAGGACGTGTTGAGCAACGGATGGTAAGCGGATAAACGGATACAGGCGCTGTGCCGCGACAAAAGATACAGAAACCGGGTTGCTCCGAGCAACCCGGTTGCTTCTATCCGTTTATTCATTGATTATCCGTTGCTCACACCACTTCGATCTGAGTGCTGTTCATCCCGCGCACGTCGCCGCGCACGAAGGCGTCGGTGTATGGGGCGGTGGGGAACGTCCAGCAGTAGATGAACTTCGCCACCTGGATCGGCACGTTCACGCAGCCGTGACTGCGCACCACGCCGAAATCGTTGTGCCAGTACGTGCCGTGGATGGCGATGCCGTCGAGCGTGAAGAACGTGTTCCACGGCACGCCGGGCAGATCGAACCAGGCGTCCGTGTTGCGCTCGGCTTCGGGCGCGCGCATGTGCCGCGACGGCATTTTGAGGATAGAGCGATGATCGCCCTGGGGCGTGCCGTAATCCGCGATGCTCCCATCGGGCTGCTTGAACGATGCGCCCGTGGCGACCTTCGTCTGAAGAACGACCGCGTTGCCTTCAAAGCAGGTCAGGATTTGCGCGTCGAGATCGACCCGGATGCGCTTGTCGTGAACTTCGGGGCGGATGGCCGCGAATTCCGACTCGTGAATGCGGCGAACGTCGTGTGCCCGCACCCAGTGGTGCGTCGGCTCGATGCCGAGCTCTTTGTCGTAATACTCGTCGTGGGTGTCGTACCACACGCCCCCGCGCTCATCGACCGCTACCTCGGTCACCAGGTACACCGTGCCGTAGATGTATTCGTACTTTGTCTCGGCGGCCAGGGATGGCGCTTCGCGCGTGACTGTCTTAGGCACGATCACTTCTATCCAGAAACCGTTCGGCCCGACCTCGCGGTAGATCGCCGGACGATCGTGGAACTCCATCGGCTGAATCCACGCCGAGTGCACCCAGCCGCCTCGCGTGCGATACCACAGGTCGTTGTGAGGATTGCCCGTGCCGGGCACGCTGCGTTCCTCCCCCAGCAGGATCACCTCGTCGCGCACGAATCGCTTGACGGCATCGTGCGGCGTCTCGATGTGATCCCACACGCTAACCGATGGGGCCAGCACACGTCCCCGGCGCAGCGGGACGAAGGCATTGGCGTTGTAGTCTTCCGGCGGCAACGCGGCCTGCGCCAATGCACTCGTCGGAGGGCGCAGGGTGGCTCCGGCCAATGCTGCCCCGGCCAGTTTGATGAAGTTTCGGCGGCTCACCGTTCGCTTCGGCATGGTTGAATTATACCTGAGACTGATCGCCCGAATCAACTGGCCCTGAGTAACAGTTGCGTTTCAGGATGTAGAAATTCTGTTGTGCATCCCCCGTGCCGACTCGCGCCAGATCGACCGCGCAATACCCGCGTTGGAAGTAAGCCTCGAAAATCTGGCGTGTCGCCAGCCGCCAGTCCAGCGCCAGTGACAGGCTCGTCTGTTTGATTGCCTGAATATCGATCGGAATCTCCACCTGCACCTCAGGCACATCCAGCGCGAGATTCACCGACTCGATGTGCCTCTCCGCCCCCATACCCCCACACACATTTGCTACCCGGCTATCATCTGCCTGTCTCTCTATCCCCCGACCGGCCGCCCGCCGCTCGGCCCGCTCGCTGTTCAGCCACCATTCGACCAGGAAGCGATCGCTCGGCAAGCCCTGCCCCAGCGCGCCAAAATTCTCGCCGTAGATGTTGCGCTCGTACTCGTATGCAATGCCGCCCAGCGTGTGCAGGTTCAGGCGCGCATTCGGCGCTTCGAGTGGATCGTAGGTCCAGGTGATCAGGTCGATGCCCAGCGCCAGCATCCGATCGCGCTGTGCCCACTTCAACGCCTCGGCCACGCCGCGATTGCGATAGTCTGGCAAGACACCCAGCGTTTGCGAGCACAATTTCAGCCGCTTCCCGTGGTGCAGACCCAGAAAGCCGAACAGAAACCCGATCATCCGATCCGCGTCGAATGCGCCCAGCACCGTGCCACCGTTGTGCGCGGCGGTGTTGAGCATCGGCGGATACAGGCCCTCACCCGCCGCGAAGCCCCAGCATTGCTGCTGAATGGCTCGCACGGCGAGAAACTCATCATAGGTGGTCAGGTCGCAGATGTGGAACAACGTGGATCGATCCTTTGCTCGGTTGAAGTACCTGCATTATAACAGCACGCGCCCGGCGTCACGCGGCCGGTGTTTTCGCAACCCTTCCGCAGCGAGTTCACAATTCGTTCACAATCGTGCGGCATCATTCCATTCATCTGAGTCGAGTGTCGCCGCCCACCCATCGAAGCGGCCCGCCTGTCCAATGGGACAGTTGACAAGCGCCGGATGTGTGGTAACGTGTGCCTCGTTACTGAACGTTTGGTAAGTAACCGGCCGATTCGATTGAACGTTGGGTCAGCAGGAGCGGCGTATGCCACACGACACGGGCGGGCGCGAGGCGATTGTAGCGGCGGCGGCGCGGCTGTTCAGCCAGAAAGGCTACAAAGGTGTGTCGATTCGCGACATCGCCCAGGCCTGCGGCATGACCAACGCGGCGCTGTATTATCACTTTGAGAACAAGGAAGACCTATACCTGGCCGTGCTCCGCCGCCGCCACGACCAGGTGGTGCAGTCCATCGCCGGGGCGCTCGCGCCGGAAGGCGATTGGGTGACGCGCTTTAAGCGGCTGGTGCTGCACTACGCCGAGACGATGTGCGGACAGCGCCAGTCGTTTCAGATGCTACGGCGCGATCTGGCGTCTCTCGATAAGGCGCGCGCCGGCAAGCTCTTCAGCGAGATGCACGCCGGCTTCATGCACCCGATCCAGCATCTGATCGAGACGGGCCAGGCCGAGGGGCAAATCCGGGCGGGCGATCCGCGCCTGCTGGCGCGCTTGCTGCACGGCATGATCATTGCGCTGACGTTCGAGGGAGCAAGCCGGCAGGCACGCCTGACGCCGCGTGAGGCGGATGTGCTGGTGGATGTGTTTCTCAATGGGGTAAAGAGCAAAACGTAAAGAGTAAACCGTAAAGCGTAATATTCTATCGTGAAAGGATATCCCGACGTATGAAACGCCAATCGAGGACACCTGAACGACCCCGGCCGAATTTCTCGGCGCTGCGGCGCGCGTTGGGCTACCTGCGTCATTATCGCCGGATCATGCTGATCGCCTACGGCAGCCTGCTCATCGCCACGCTGGCGCAGTTGACCGTGCCGACTCTGGTACGCAGCATCATCGACTCGGTTACGAACGGCGTGATCGCATCGAAGGTGCTCGAAGTGCCTGCCCAGTTCCAGTCGCTGATCTTGCAGCAACTCGGTTGGACGAGCGAGCAGTTGGCTTCCAACAGCGCCAACGCAGAATCGGGCCTGATCGCGGCGGGTGTGGCGATCGTTGCGTTCGCTATCGTGCGCGGCCTGTTCGCCTTCTCGCAGGCGTACAACGCCGAACGCCTGTCGCAAAGCATGGCCTTTGACTTGCGCAACGACCTGTTCACCAAAATTCAGCGGCTGTCGTTCAGTTACCACGACCACAACCAGACCGGCCAGTTGATGATCCGCGCTACCGACGATGTCGAAAAAGTGCGCCTGTTCATGGGCCAGGGCCTGATTTATGCACTTCAGGCGGTGGTTCTGCTGACTGGCACGCTGATCGTCTTGCTGTTGACCAACTTCCCGTTGACGCTGGTCGTGCTGCCGACGCTGCCGATCGCGATGATCCTGTTTATGGTCTTTGGCATGATCAGCCAGCCGCTGTTCATGGAAGTGCAGAAGCGGCTCTCGGCGCTGAACACACTGCTTCAAGAGAACCTGGCCGGCATCAAGGTCGTCAAGGCCTTCGTGCGCGAGCCGCAAGAGCACGTCAAGTTCGACCAGGCCGCCGACTCGGTGATGCAGCAAGGTATCAAGGTCGCCCGCATCTTCACCTTCCTGTTCCCGCTCATTTTCCTGATCGCGAACCTCGGCCAGGCGGTGGTGCTGTACGCGGCCGGCAACCAGATTCTCAACAACACGCTGACGCTGGGCGAGTGGCAGGAGTTCAGCCTGTATCTCGTGTTTGTCTTCTTCCCGCTGGCCCAACTAGGCATGATCATCACGCAGATGTCGCAGGCGAGCGCGTCGGCCAGCCGCATCTTTGAGATTCTCGATGCGAAGAGTGACATCGCCGACAAGCCCGGCGCACAGGCGCTGCCCGCGATTCGCGGCCACGTCACGTTCAAGAATGTCACCTTCCGCTACCCGGGTGGCGGCGCGCCGGTGCTGAGCGGTGTCAACCTGGAAGCGCAGCCGGGCCAGACGATCGCGCTGCTCGGCGCGACCGGCTCCGGCAAGACGACGATCATCAACCTGCTGCCGCGCTTCTACGATCCGACCGAAGGCGCGATTCTCATCGACGAGCACGATCTGCGCGACGTGACCGTCGATTCGCTGCGCAGGCAGATCGGCATCGTGCTGCAAGAGACCAACCTGTTTAGCGGCACGATTCGCGACAACATCGCCTTTGGGCGGTCTGCTGCGTCGATGGACGAAGTCGTCGCCGCTGCGAAAGCCGCCGCCGCGCACGACTTCATCATGGAATTTCCGCAAGGCTACGACACGCCGGTCGGCGAGCGCGGCTCGACGCTGAGCGGCGGGCAGAAGCAGCGCGTCGCCATCGCCCGGGCCTTGCTGCTCGATCCGCGTATCTTGATCCTGGACGATTCGACGAGCAGCGTCGATCTGGTGACCGAGTACAAGATTCAACAGGCGCTCGATCGGTTGATGAAGGGCCGCACCAGCTTTGTGATCGCGCAGCGCATCAGCACCGTCCTCAACGCCGATCAGATCCTCGTCCTCGACAAGGGCCTAGTCGTCGCGCACGGCACGCACGAGGAACTGATGGAAACCAGCGAGCTGTACGCGCAGATTTACCAGTCGCAGTTGAGTGAAGACGTGAAGCTGGATGAGACGGCGGCTGAGAGCATGGCTGTGGCGTGAAGCGTAAAACGGGATGCGTGTTGCGTGTTCCGTTCCGGCTCTGAACACGCAACACGCAACGGGAGGCGATATGTTTGGTCATGGGCCGCGTGCGATCATGGAACGCGAGGTTTCTAAACCGAAGAATGCCAGCGAGACATTGCGGCGCTTCGCATCGTATTTTCGACCCTTCTGGCCGGCGATGCTGTTGGCCGTGGCGCTCGTCGTCGTCTCGACCTGGACGCAAGTGACTGCGCCCGATCTTCTCGGACAGGCAGTGGACTGTTATCTGAATCCTGCTCAAGCGAGCGGATTCGGGAATTTTCCCGGCGCGCCGGCTCAGGCGCAGGGTGCTTCCAGCACGTGCTGGTACGATCCGTCCGCGACGGCGGCGATGCGCAACGAGGCAAAGCTGGCCGGGTTAGGCGGGATCGTTTTGAAGCTGGTCGGCCTGTTTTTGCTCGGCTCGGTCGCCAGCGGCCTGACCTTTTTCTCGATGGCGTGGACCGGCCAGCACGTGCTCAAGCAATTGCGCCTGGCGGTCTTCAAGCACCTGCACCGGCTGTCGCTCGGCTACTACGCCGAGAACGAGGCCGGCAACCTGATGAGCCGCATCACCAACGACTCGGAGACGATTAACCAGGCCATCAGCTTCGTGCTGGTGCAGGTGGCCGGCAGTATCTTGCTGATCGGCTGGGTCGCGTTCAACATGCTCAGCAAGAGCCTGCCCTTCGCACTGATCAGCCTGGCCGTCGTGCCGCTGATGTGGTTCTCCACCAACTGGTTCTCGTCACAGGCGCGCAAGGCCTTCCGCAAGACGCGCGTGGCGATCGGCAACGTCAACGCCGAGTTGCAGCAGAGCATCTCCAGCGTGCGTGAGGTGCAGGCTTTCAGCCGTGAGCAGGAGAATATCGAAGCCTTCCGCGACATCAACGCGGTCAACCGCGACGCGAACATCCGCGCCGTGGCGTTCACTGCCGCGCTCGCGCCCACGCTCGAAGCGCTGGGCTATGCGGCGTTGGCCCTGGTCGTGGGCGTCGGTGGCTTGCTGTTGCTGCGTGGACAGGACCTGTTCGGCTCTGCGGTCTCGCTCGGATTGGTGATTACCTTCCTGGCCTACGTCCAGCGCCTCAACCAACCGATTCAGCAGATTGCTGTGCTGTGGGCGAACATCCAGAGCGCGGTGGCCGGCGGCGAGCGCATCTTCGGCCTGCTCGACGTCGTGCCGGATGTGCAAGATAAGCCTGATGCTCGACCGATGCCACCGATCGTCGGCGCGGTCGAGTTTGTCGGCGTGCGCAATGAGTACGAAAAAGGCGTGCCGGTGCTGCGCGGCCTCGACTTCAGGGCCGAGCCGGGACAGGTCGTCGCCGTCGTCGGGCCGACCGGCGCCGGCAAGACGACGATCATCAACTTGATTCCGCGCTTCTACGACGTGACCGGCGGTGCGGTGACGGTCGACGGCCTCGACGTGCGCGACGTGACGGCGGCCAGCCTGCGCGAGCAAATCGGCATCGTGTTGCAGGACACGTTCCTGTTCAGCGATACGGTGATGAACAACATCCGCTTTGGCCGGCCCGACGCGACCGATGACGACGTGATCGCGGCGGCGAAGCTGGCCTACGCCGACTCGTTCATCGAGCGATTGCCCGACGGGTACAATACTGTGCTGGGCGAGCGCGGCAGCGGCCTGAGCCAGGGTCAGCGCCAGTTGATCTCGATTGCGCGCGCTGCGCTCTCGAACCCGCGCATCCTGATTCTCGACGAAGCCACGTCGAGCGTCGATACGCGCACCGAGCGGCTGATCCAGTCGGCGCTGGAGAAGCTGCTCGCCGGGCGGACGAGTTTCGTCATCGCGCACCGGCTGAGCACGGTCAAACACGCCGATCAGATTCTGGTCTTGCGCGATGGGCAGATCGTCGAGCGCGGCAAGTTCCAGGAGCTGCTCGACGCGCGCGGCTACTTCCACGAGTTGTACATGAGCCAATTCCGGCGGCAGGAGCCGGCGAGCGGGAATGGGAAAGTGTTGTCAACGGATGGGAAGCGGACAAGCGGATGGGTTGTCAACGGACTTGAAACGGACAAGCGGATTGGGAACGGATGAGGCTGTCAACGGACTTGAAGCGGACAAGCGGATAGGAACGGATGAAAACGGATGCCCCGCTCGCACAGTGGGGCATCCGTTTGTTATCCGTTTATCCGGTGTCTATCCGTTGACGGCTTCCACGCGCCCGCGATTCGATGGGGCGCTACGGCGCTCGGCCAGCCTCGGTATGGCTTGCAGAAAGAGGCGCGGAGGTAGGGTCGCAATGAGTGCGAGGTTTTCCCACACCGATCCGGTCTCGTCGAGGAAGCGGAAAACGCGGTCGACGGGGTTGTGCTTGAACAGCGCGCCGAAGATGGATTGAACCGCCTCGCCGTGGCGCGACATGATGTCCAGCATCAATGCGTCGTACAGGCGATAACGCGCGGAATCCTCCGGCACATCGAAAGGATGGCCCGCGTTGAGCAGTGACTGGAGGATCGCTGCGGAGTCGCGCTGAATGCGCGTGAAGGCATAGCCCGTCGTCGGCTTGACGCGGCCCCCTTTTGCGCCGATCGCCATGATCCGCTGCCCGAGCCGGCGCGCGAAGGGTCGATCGGTCAGCGGCAACACACCGCCCTCTTCACGCACGAGGCGATACTCCGGGATGCCAAGCGTCTGCTCGAGGTACGCCCTCAACACCTGCTCGTATTCGCCCGATCTGAGGACAGCAGGCGAAATCAGGGTGTATTCCACCAACGCCCGTCGCTCCGATAGTGGGAGCACGTAAAAGAAGCGCACCGATTGTTTCTGCGGCGTGCGAAAGTCGAGGAACGTGGCCGCCTGCGGATCGAAGGCCGGCGTGCTGGTTTCGATCTCCCAACCTTTGAAGTGCATCTTCAGGTCGTGATAGCGGGCCGGATCGGGTATGTTGCCGGATGGCCCGAAGGTGCTGTCGAATACCCATTGTCCGGTGAATGTGTGCCGGCCGGCGATCACGCGGGCCTCATCGACCCCATCCTCGATCCGATTCACGTGCCCCTCTACGAATGTCACATTGGCCTGCGCCGACAACTCGCGGCGGGCGAAACGGTAAAGGTCGATGTCCCGGATCATGTTGTAACGGTAGCCGCCCAGGTCGATGACCTTCTCGGCGTCACCGTACACAATTCGCAGCCGGTTCCACGAACGGCAAACAGCCTCGTCGAAGAGGGTCGGTCGATTGGTCCAAAAACTCCAGGTGCGATCGCTGCGCGCTTCGGCATTCTGGTCGATGATGACGATGGAGCGATCGCGGAGCGAACTACGGGCAAGGTGCAGCGCAAGGCTCAACCCGGCCGCGCCGCCCCCGGCGATGATGAAGTCGTATCTCTCACCGCTGAGGCGCAGCGAGTGCGGCGTCCTCTGTTCGCCTTGGGCGTCTGCGGTGAAACTGCCGTTCGCGCTCATCGGTTTCTCCACCAGATGCCGGGCAGGCGCATCAGTTTGCTCGCCGCGCTCACGTGCGCGCGCCGTGAGAACACGTCGTAGTTGTGTGCCTCGATGTCGGCCAGGATGGCACGATACAGTTCGCCGGCGGCGGCGACGGCGAGTCGCCCATCCGGCTTCAGTAGCGCGATGCCCGGCCAGGCCTCGTCGTAGAGCCGCCGGTTACGCTCGATCTGAAAGCGCATGAACGCGCGCCAGCGGGAATCCACGCGCCCGGCGGCCAGATCGGCTTCGCTCAGCCCGAACGCGGCCAGTTCTTCGGCAGGCAGATACACCCGGCCCGCGCGCCAATCTTCGGCGACATCGCGCAGGATGTTGGTCACTTGCAGCGCGACGCCGAGTTTGATCGCATACTGAATCGCCGCTGCGTCGTCAAAGCCGATGATGCGCAGGCTCATCAACCCCACCGTCGAGGCTGCGCCGTAGGCATACGCGGCCAGATCGTCGAACGTCGTATAGCGCCACTGGTGCAGGTCGCGCGCCACACCATCGATCAGTTGCTCGGCCAGGCGCATCGGGATGCGATAGCGCGCGCGCGCGTCGGCCCAGGCCACCGCGGCGAGATCGTACGAGGGCGGCTCCGGCGCGAGCGCCGTGTGCCGCCACGCGCCGAGCACGGCCTCGGCGTTGCCGTTTGGGCCATCGACGATGTTGTCGGTGATGCGACAGAACGCGTACAACGCGCGGATCGCGCGCCGCTTGTCGCGCGGCAGCAGTTGGGTGGCCATTGAAAACGATCGGCTGTACTCGGCGGTGATCGCAGCGCAGTGTGCGTAAGCCCGATCGAGCAAACGATAATCGACGGCTCGGCGTGGAGCCGGGGCGACGACCGAATGCCAGGCTTCATGCGCCCACGAGTGCAGTGTCCGTTCCCAGGTCTGAGGATATAAGGTCGTCACGCTATACGCTCCACTAAGCCGTTGCCGGGATCAGGCGCGGGATCGAGCGGGCCGCCCCGACCTCGTTCAGAATGCGCTCGGTCGTCAGCCGGGCCGAAAGCAGGCCCATCGGCAGGCCCGCGCCCGGATGCGTGCTGCTGCCCGCAAAATACAGGTTGCGATAGCGGCGATGCCGGTTCTGCGGGCGCAGGTAGCCCACCTGCCAGAAGGTGTGGCTAAGCCCAAAGGCCGCGCCTTTCGCCAGGTTGTACAGCGTGCGCCAGGCGCGCGGCGTGTAGCACACTTCGAACTTCAGATGCTGCTCCAGATCGGTCGCGCCGATGCCGGCCAGCCGGCGTAGCACCGTCGAGCGGGCGCGATCGGTCAGCGCTTCCCAATCTTGCGAGGTGTTCTCGTCCAGGTGACCGACCGGGACTAGCACGAACAACGTGTCTTGCCCGGCTGGCGCTGCCGCCGGATCGGTTCGCGCCGGGGCGTGAACGTAGAAACTAGGATCGTCAGGCAATGATTTGTCTTTGAAGATGCGCTCGAAACTGGCGCGGTAGTCGCCCGACAGGAAGACGTTGTGATGCCCCAGTTGTGGATAGACTTTATCGACGCCCCAATAGAACACGATGGCTGAGCAGGTGTACTTCAGGCGCTCCAGCCGATCGGCCTCGGCGGCGTCGGGCAACAGATGCCGATAGGCGTAAGGCAGGTCGGCGTTGGCGATGACGACATCGGCACTCAGGCGGACGCCATCCTGCAGCACGACGCCGGTGGCGTGGTCGCCCTCGATCTCGATCGCCTTGACCGGCGCGTTATAGACGAACTGGACGCCGTTCGCTTCGGCGATCGACGCCAGGCTTTCGATCACGCGATACAACCCGCCCATCGGAAACCACACGCCGTCGGCCAGCTCGGTATATTGCAACAGCGAGTACGTGGCCGGCGCGTCGAATGGGCTGAGGCCCAGATACATATTCTGGAAGGTGAACGCCGCCTTCAGATGCGGATCGCGGAAGTAGTGGCCGATGTTGTTGTAGTGCTTGACGAGCACCTTCAGTTGAAACAGCAACGGCAGATTCTGAGGGCTGAAATACTCCAGCAGGTTGTGGAAGTTGCGCCCGACGAATTTCTCCAACGACACGTGGTAGTGTCGATGGCCCTCGGCCAGGTAGCCCAGCAGCCCGCTGAATGCGCCAGGCTCGATCGCCTCGATCTGCGCCTGCATCGCGTTGAGATCGGACGTGAGCGCGATGTGCGTGCCATCGTCAAAGCGGATGCGATACGTCGGGTCGATGCGGCGCAGGTCGAGATGATCTTCCATGCGCTCGCCGAGCGCGGCGTAGGTTTCCGCAAAGACGTCGGGCATCAAGAACAGCGTCGGCCCGATGTCGAAGCGATGCCCGTCGCGGACGAGCTGATCGCAGCGCCCGCCGGGTCGCGCATTCTTTTCCAGCACGGTGACCTGATAACCGTGGCGAGCCAGCCTTGCGGCGGCAGCGATGCCACCGATTCCGGCGCCGATGACGATTGCATTTGGACGTGAGCGCATTGTAGTTCCCTGGAGAGTGAATTTGACGAATGATATTCGGAGACACATTGTTTAGCCTGACTCCCAATCGACTATGGCGAGACAAGAGCCAGGTCTCACGTATGGTATTCGGACACACGCCGTTTGGCATCCACCACAGGGCCGATGACTGGCTGCTCCCTTAGACGGATGGTTTTGCCGAGCGAGATCGTCGAAACCACGGGGCGGCTTGAGGCGCTTTGCAATCAGTTCCCCTTTTGC
>DATBWU010000375.1:0-2656 GCA_036514635.1 Anaerolineae bacterium
CCAGCCACTCGCTCAGGTGCATGCGCCCGCTGGGCGGGCCGCGCGACACCAAAAGGTTCGCCAGCAGGCCGTCGGCCTCTTCGCGGGTGAGCACCACGTCGCCGACGAGCAGGCCGATCACCTGCGCCAGGAACAGTCCCAGTCGCGGAGGCACATGAACGATCCGCGCCCGGCTGCGAATCGTCTTCGCGATCAAGCGCACCAGCGTATCGAACGTGTACACTTCCGGCCCGACGGCATCGACGATCGTGTTTTCAGTTTTGCCGCCAAGCGTCACCGCCAGATCGGCCATGTCCTCGACGAAGATCGGTTGAATCTTGTAATCGCCCGCGCCAAGCACGGCAAACACCGGGAAGCGCCGCAATAGCCAGGCGATGTTGTTGATCAAGATGTCCTCGTCGCCGAAGATCACCGTCGGGCGAAGGATGGCATACGACAGCCCGGATTCGATCAGCGCGCGCTCCAACACAGCCTTGCCCTTGTAATACGGCAGAGGCGAGGCTTCGGACGGATTGGCGATGCTGACGTGAACGACGCGCCGGACGCCGGCTTCCTTCGCCGCGCGGAACAGCGTGCGCGTGTGCGCGATCGGCTGCTCGAAGGTCATGCCGCTGTAATTGAATCGAACCCAATAGGTATTGTACAGCACCGCTGCGCCGCGCAGGCTGTCGATCAGTGCGGCCGGGTCGTCGAAGTTGAATGGCGCGACGCGCACCTGATCGCCGAATGGGTTGGGTCGATCGGGATGGCCGGTCAGCGTCATCACACGCTGGCCCAGCGCCAGCAGCCGGCGCGTGATGTACTGGCCGGTGTAGCCCAACGCGCCTGTCACGACGTGCAACTCTGATCCGTCCATTTGAGTGTCTCAGAGAAAGATAACCACGGATGACACGGATGTTTTTACGCTATCCGTGGCATCCGTGTTCTCCGTAGTTCAATCGTTGATCCAATAGCGCATGATGGGGCGCGTCTCAGAACGGCGCAGCACTTCTTTGAAGCCCGCTTTGCGGAAGGTCGAAGCCATGCCGGTGAAGGCATAGATTTCTGGCATGTCGCTTTTCTTCGGCTCGATCGGATAGCCTTCGACAATCGCTGCGCCATGATGGGCCGCGTATTCGATCGCCGCTTTCAGCAGCGCGACTTGCAGACCTTTGCGCCGATAGGGTCGCGCGATGAAGAAGCACGTGACCGACCACACCGGCTGATCATCGACACGCTTCAGCGTGGGCGAGCGATCGAGCACGGGATACTCCTCGCGCGGTGCGATCGCGCACCAGCCGATCGGCTGACCGTCCGCATACGCCAGGAGGCCCGGTTCTGCGCCCGACGCGACGATCTTCTTCAATGCGCGCTTGTTGCCCGATCCGCGCAGCCGCTCCCAATCGGATCGCTTGAGACGCCACCACATGCACCAGCATCCGCCGATCGCGCCGCGCGGCCCGAACAGTGTTTCCAGGTCCGACCAGCGATTGGGTGTGAGCGGGTGAAACTCCACATCGGGCAACGATGTGGCTTTCGGCGGCATGAGTCTCCTCCTGTCTTCGCATCGATTAGGCGCTGCTGTGAAACTATTCCCTGGCTAACGCCACCGCCGCTCGGAACAGGCAATAGGCCGCCGGCATGTCCTCGGCGCTAAACTCGATGCGCTTGCCCTCCGGCCGCTCCGCGCCCGGCAGCAGCATTGCCCGATCGGCCATGTCGGAATGGACAAATTCGATCGCTAACGTGACAGGGGCTTCGACATGATACGACTGCGCCGACCGGCCCGTGCGCAAGCGATGCACGGCGCGGCTGGCCGCTTCGCTGATCTTCTTCTGGGCCACTTCCGGCGGCAGGCACTCGGCGCTCATGTGGCCCGTCGCGTGCTTGACCACCGCCACCTCGACCGGGCCGAGCGTTTCGACGGCCTCGGCGCACGCGGCCTGATCACCGGAGATCATGATCACCGGCACGTCGAAGTAGCCGCATATTGCCGCGTTCAGGCCGATCTCGCCCGTCACCTTGCCGTTGAGCCACACGCTCGCCACGCGCTCGTCGGAGTACGTATGATCGAGAATCGCGTTCGGCGTGCCGCTGCGCGCGTGATAGCCGACGAACATCACGCCGCTCACGTCGGAACCGATCCCCTGCACCATCGACAACGGCGATGACCCGCCGGAGTTCAGCCGTGCGCGGGGGTCGATCTCTTCGATCAGAAGATTGAGATTATTCCAGTGGCCGTCGGTGACGATCACCTCTTCAGCCCCGGCGTCGAACGCGCCGCGAATCGCGGCATTCACGTCGTGCGTCATCACGCGCCGGAAGCGCTGATACTCGGCGTGACCGGACGTAACGTGATCCCAATGCACCACGCCGGAGATACCTTCCATATCGGCAGCAATCAGAATTTTCATGTTTCAGGCCTTTCCCGCCGCTTTGGCTTTGTCCAGCACGCGCTGCGCCGCCTTCACCACCGGCATGTCGATCATTTTGCCATCCAGCGCGAACACGCCCGCGCCGCCGTTTTGATGCTCCTTGAAAGCCTGGACGATGCGCCTGGCGTGTGCAATGGCGTCGTCGGACGGCGTGAACGCAGCCTGCACCGGCTCGACCTGGTTCGGGTGGATGATCTGCTTGCCGACGAACCCCAGGCGCGCGCCTTCGAGCGCCTCGCACG
>DATBWU010000376.1:0-46046 GCA_036514635.1 Anaerolineae bacterium
CGTCGCGCCGATTGTACGGCTGTCGGACGATGCTCTTCCACGTCTCGGTGATGTGATGCTCGAAGCGCACCACCTTCTCGAAGTTCAGCGCACCGCGAACCTCGGCGCACAGCTCGATGGTCTCGTTGTTCACCGAATTACTGAAGTTGAAACCGATCAGCGGCGTTGTGCCGCCTGCCCCCGGAGCCTCCGGCGAACGGGGGTCGGGGCGCGCGAAAAGTTTCGCGCCGATCAGCGTCCACAGCACGGCATACGGGTTATCGTTGCCCATGAACACCGAGATTTTGAACTCGTTGTTCACGCCGAGTTTATGCAGCAGGTAGCCCAGCAGCACCGTGCCGGGATTGATGTTGAGCACCTGCTGGATGCCGTAGGTCGTGTAATAATACAGGAACTCGTCGAGCCACATTAGCGGGTGGTCGTTGGGCTGGCCGATGCCGCCGAAGTAGCCGGTGATCGTCGCCGGTCCGCCGAGGTGGACATTGGAGCCGTCTGTGCCTTTGGTGTCCAGCGTCTCGACGTAGGTCGCGCCGATGATCTGCATCGCCGCCGCCACGGCCAGCAGGTCGCCGTCGTCGGCTTCCGATTCTTTCATCTTGCGCACGCGGATGTAGCGACCCGGCATCAGTTCGCCGCCGGCGATCGCCTGCCTGGCTTCCGCGATCAGCCACGGGAAATACTGAAAGGCGCTGATCTCCAGCGTTACGGCGAAGTCGTCGGCGAAAGTCGTCGAGTCGGCGCGCGGGCCGAGCACTTTGCGGCGATACTCCGGCACGCTGATGAACGCGCCGCGATCGCGCTGCTCCATCAACCAGTGCAGATCGGCCAGATACGGCGACCGGATCGCCTCCAGCCGCGCCAGCAGGTTGGGCAACTGGCGGGCGGTCTCGGCTTTGCGGTTGATCTCCTCGGGTGTGCCATACTTGCGCACCACGTCGAGGAAGGCGTTGATGACTCTCGCATCGGGATCGAGCAGCAGCGCGTTGATCTCCTCCACCTGCAATTCGGAGATGCGCAGCCGCTCTCGCAAGTCGTCGGTCATGTATTCCTCCTTGCGCGACAAGACCAAAGACCAAGGACGAAAGACGAATTCGTCATTCGTCCTTGGTCATTCGTCCATTCAGCATCTTCTTCAATTCGGCGAACTGGTCATCCGGAATGCCGAACCAGTTTTCGGGCTGCGGGAACTGCCGGCCGGTCACCTCGGCCACGTACTGCTTCAGGCCATTCAAGATCACTTCGCCCGCGTTACCGTACACCTTTGCCATCTTCGGCTTGAAGCGCGGATACAGCCCGAACATGTCGTGGAAGATCAGCAGTTGGCCGTGCGCGTGCGGCCCGGAGCCGAGACTGATGATCGGTATCCGGGCGCGCTCGGTGATGATCTGCTGCACGCGATCGGGGATCATCTCGAACAGGATCGAGAACGCGCCCGCCTCTTCGAGGAGCCTGGCGTCTTCGACGATGCGCAGCGCCTGCTCCCAGCCTTTGCCCTGCACGCGGAACCCGCCCAGCGCGGAGACGCTCTGCGGCGTCAGACCCAGGTGACCCATCACCGGGATGCCCGCGTCGGCAATGGCCTTGATGCGCGAAGCCATTTGCCGCCCGCCTTCCAGCTTCACGGCATCACAGCCGGCCTCGGCCATGAAGCGCCCGGCGTTGCGCACGGCGATTTCGTCGGAGGGTTGATACGACATGTACGGCATGTCGCCGATCAGCCAACAAGTGGGCGAGCCGCGCCGCACCCCTTGTGAATGGCGAATCATGTCGTCCATCGTCACCGGCAGCGTGCCTTCGTAGCCGAGCATGGTCATGCCCAGGCTGTCGCCGACGAGCACCATATCGACCTCGGCCTGCTCGACCCAGTGCGCCATCGAGTAGTCGTAGCAGGTGATCATCGTGATCGGGACGCCATCGGTCATTTTCTTGAGGAGCGCCGGGAGTGTCACTTTTTTGCGATCGGCCATGGGAGTCTCCTTCTACGTTTCACGCATCGCGTCTGAGAGCATTCCAGTTTCGAGAATACCGATCAGTTGATCGGCCACCTCCGGGCTAAGTGGCATCAGTCGCAATCTGCGCGCGGGCGCGTCGTGGTCGTAGTGCAGATGCTTGATCTGCACGTGGCCGTCTTGCCACACGGCATACGTCGCGTCCGGCGTGCCGTAGCGCGGCTGTCCCAGGCTGCCGGGGTTGACGATCAACCGATCGCCGAACTGCCGGATCGCCGGCAGGTGCGTATGGCCGAGAATGATGATGTCCGCATCGACAGGATCAAACAACTTGTGGAGTTCGGATTCCGAGGAAGTCGCAGGATGGATTTGCCCGCCGAGAGGATCGAGTGGCGTGCCATGTGTCAGATAGAATCGCGCGCCGCCCAACGCGGTGGACGCCGACAGCGGCCACCGGCCCAGGTACGCTCGATCAGCTTGCGAGATCATCCCGCGCGAGACATTCAGCGTCTCACGCGCAGCGCCGTCGAGTTCAGCCGGCATGCCCACGAGTTGGCCGGTGGCAATCGCGTGATCGTGATTGCCGCGCGCGGCCAGCGTGGCGTGCGTCAGCAACCAGCGCGCGCAGTCCCCCGGATCAGGGCCGTAGCCGACGGCGTCGCCTGCGAAGAGCACGGCATCAGGCTGCGGCTCGGCACGTTGAAGACTGAGCAGTGCTTCCCAATTGGCGTGAACATCGGCGATCAACAGGACGCGCATGGAGTGTTGTTTCACCGAGGAGAACGCGGAGGGCGCAGAGCATTCAATCCTGCGGTGGCCACAGGTGCGGTGTGAGTAATCCGTCGCCCTCAGTCCGCCGGATTATTCACACCGCACTGCGCTGCGCGCAGCGCGGCGCAAGTGTCCAGCGGGAGCATGAGACGGCTTCGTAAATGTGTGACCGCGTGAAGTATCGTTACTTTCGGGTGAGCGAGCCGATCGTCCTGAGAGCGCCCCACGCGCCGCCGCCGATCATCGCCAGGCCCGTGATCACCATGATCGGTGTCGGCATCTGGAAGTACACGACGATCAGGTCAACGCTGAAAAAGAGCACGCCTTGCGAAAGTTCATAAAGGCCGAACCCTGCCAGCAACAGGCCGCCGATAATCGTGCCAATGCTCAACACCATCAGAAACGGGCTGCGGCGCACGGTGATCTGCTTGCGGCTCTCCCGCTCGACCTTTTGGATGAGCTTCTCGGCTTCGTTCCAGGAATAATTCATCCGGCTGCACAGCGCCATGACGATGTCATTGCGCGGGCGATTGCGAGAGAGTTCGCCGACGACGAAATCGACCAGCGATTGGTTCGTGGAACCTGAGCCTGATGCCGACCGCTCGACTTCTTCCGCCCGCTTTGGAGAGCCGTCTCCCGGTCGAGGCGCATCCGGGCGAGCAGTAATCTCCAATGGTGCGACAACCAGTCCGGGCGAGCCGCGCATTGTGTCGGCGGCGCGGCATGCCTCCAGCGGGGTTCCGAGAGAAGGCGATTCAACCGATGGCAGCGGGGTAACCTCTCTCGGCAAGGCCGGCGGCGCGGGCGGTTGGCATAGCTTGGCGAGACCTCGCCGGGCAAGCTCGTTGTTGGGATTGATAGCCAGCGCGCGCTCCAGGCATTCGCGCCGTTGCGCATCCGTATCGACAACCGCCGACATCCAGACCCAGACTTTATCTTCGCGCGGATTGGCTTGCAGCGCCTGGGCCAGCAACCATCGGCCGGCCTGCTTATCGCCTGCCCGGATAACCGTGATGGCCTGATCCAATTCAGTAGGCATTGAATTCGCACCTCCTTGTACATCACCTCGACAGGCGCGGGATCACCCGGCCCGTTCGATTCATGTACAGACGATACTCTTCCCCGAAGTGCTCCAGCATCATCCGTTCCTCGCGCGGAACCCGGATCAGGTACAGCGGGAGGAATAGCACTAGCATGCCCAGCGCGATCCAGTTGTGAATCAACAACGGCTGGGCGATGCTCCACAGCCAGATTCCGGCATATATCGGATGTCGAATCCAGCGATAAATACCATCTGTGACCAGTTTCTGTCCTGCCAACACATCGATCTTGGGCGACCAGTTGCGCCCCAGGTCGGCGTAGGCCCTCCACAGCAGGAACAACGCAGCGGCAAAAATCGCCGCGCCGATCCAGCCCGCCCAGACCGGCCGCACGTAATTTGCGGCGTCCAGCCAGGGCGCGAACACGTAGATAAGAGGGAGAACCTGCCAGACGAGAAACATCGAAATATCCAGCGTCGCATCAAATACCCTCGTGCGACTAGCTGTCACTTTGCTTCGTTTATAGCGTTGTGCGCTCGGCCCGTAAATGCCGAATAGGTACGCCGTTAAGCCGACCAGGAAGATGATTTTGAATGTATTGCCAGCCATTGACACACCTCGGATTCGCAGGCACCGTGACTTGGTGGTTAATCAAGGCGTTTCAGGGTGGTGATTGCACACAAGTGCGCCAGGCCCGCGTCTCGCGGGCCGTCCGCGAGGACGCGGACGGAGAGCTATCGAGATGTGAATAATCACCAGGTTTCGGGCAGGCTCTCAGGGGTTAGTCGAGCGCAAGATGTCCACAATCGGGACACGCTTGCGCCCGGTGTATGTTGAACGAGGCGAAGGTCATATCCTCTCCATCAAACGTCAAGAGCCGCCCTTTGAGATTCGTGCCAATGCCTGTGAGGTACTTGAGAGCCTCCATCGCCTGGATGCATCCCGTGAGGCCGGGCGTCACCCCGACGACAGGGAAGACCGCCCTGGGCGGCGGCTCTGGAGTCAGGCACCTGAGGCAGGGTGTCTCCGGTGGGTGAAGGAAAGTCACCTGGCCCGTCAAGCCCCATATAGCCCCATGCACCAGAGGAATTCGATTCTTGATGCAGTAGGTATTGAGCACGTAACGGGTGGCGTAGTTATCCAGGCAGTCGATCACGATATGCGGCTTGCCCACAATCTGCTCGACGTTATCGTCCGCGAGGTACGCGCCACACAGCACAATGTCGATGGCCGGATTCCACTCGCGGAGCGTCGCGCCGGCCGACTCCACCTTGGACATGCCGAGCCTCGCGTCGGAATGGAGAAGTTGCCGGTTGAGATTGGACAATTCGACTGTGTCCACGTCGCACAGCCTGATCTCGCCTACGCCCGCTACGGCCAGGTAGAGCGCGACAGGGCTTCCTAGTCCTCCGGCACCGGCGATGAACACCGTCGAGGATTTGAGCCGGGCCTGGCCTTCTTCTCCCCAGCCGGGTATCAGCATCTGCCGACCGTAACGCGCCAGGTCGTAATCTGTCAATTGGACCATTGTTTACGACCTTTCGCACGTGAGACGAAGGACGAACGACCGATGCCGTCATCATTCGTCCTTGTTCGTTGTCATCGATAAACCAATCCACCTATCGCCACTCGGGCACAGCCGCCGCCGTCTGCTCGATCGGCTGGCTGAGCAGATACTCGTAAGCCGAGAGCGCCGCCTTCGCCCCCTCGCCGATGGCGATCAACACCTGCTCGGCGTAGGCGTCGGTCACATCGCCCGCGGCGAAGATGCCCGGAGCCGACGTGCGATTGCGCGTGTCGATCTTAATGCGGCCCTCGGCGTCGAGTTCGACCAGCTCTTTCACCAGGCCGGAATTCGGGATCAGGTCCAGCTCGACGAAGAAGGCATCGGCGCGAAGCGTGTGCGTGTGCCCGTTCTTCTGCACGACGATCTCGCGCGCGAACTCGTCGCCGTTCACGCGCTCGATGCGGTAGCCTTCCATCACCACCACGTTGGGCGACGCTTGCAGCCGCTTCCCCAACGCGCTGTCGAGCTCGCCGTGCGTGGGCGCGACCAACGTGACGGCGCGTGCGATCTGCGACAGCTCGGCAGCGGCTCGCAAGGCCAGACCCGTGTCGCCGATGACGACGGCGCTGCGCTCGACGAAGAGCGGCGCGTAACTCACCGCGCTGTAGCACAGTCCGCGCATCATGAAGTCTCTCTCGCCCGGCACGTCGAGCCGGCGCGCGTTCGCCCCGGTCGCGACGATCAGCGCTTTGGCCTGGTAGTCCTGATCGTCGCGCACCTGCACGCTATACCCGCCGAGGACACGCTGAATCTGCTCTACCTTCCCCATCACGCGGGCGAAGTCCAGGTACTCGATCTCGTTGACGAAGTGATCGACCACCTCCTCGCCCCGGATGACGAGATGCTGCTCGACATCGGGCAGTTGCAATCGGTAATTGGTTTTGCCGCCGAGGTCTTTGGTGATCAACACCACGTTGAGCCGCTTGCGCAGCGCGTAGATCGTCGCGGTCAGCCCGGCCGGGCCTCCGCCAAGGACAATCAAGTCGTACATGGCTAATATCCCTCCGCGATGAAACCTTCCTTCATCATCACGTGCGTGAGGTCGCGCGATCGGCGAATGATGTCCGACGCATGGTGGTATTCCTCGTCATACGTCAGCAGGCGGCGGGCGATGCCCTGCTCGGTGGCCTTCGCCGCTACGGCCGCCGCCTCGCGCGGGAAAACCTCCCATTCGTCCATCGTCGGCAGGATGTACTCCGGGGTCAGCCCGCGCTCTTCGGCCATGCCGGCCAGCGCGAGCGCCGCCGCCAAACACATCTCGTCGGTGATCGTCCGTGCGCGCGCGTCGAGTGTGCCCCGGAAGATGCCGGGAAAGCCGAGCGAGTTGTTGACCTGGTTCGGGAAATCCGATCGACCCGTCGCCACAACCGCCGCGCCGGCCTCTCTCGCATCCCACGGCCAGATTTCGGGAACCGGATTGGCGCAGGCAAAGACGATCGCGTCCTTCGCCATCGCCCGAATCCATTCCTTGCGGAGGACATCCGGCCCCGGCTGAGACAATGCGATCACCACGTCCGCACCGACCAGCGCCTCGGCGATGCCGCCTTCGCGCCCTTCGGCGTTGGTGATCTGGCACAGCTTCCACTTGTCGACGAACTCAGCCTTGCGCAGCTCGATGTCGTGCCGGTTCCGGTGCAAGATACCCTTGCTATCCACCATGGTGCACCGCGCCGGCGTCGCGCCCGATGCGAAGATCAGCCGCGAGCAAGCGACGTTCGACGCGCCGCTGCCGACGAAGACCATCCGAACGTCCTCGATCTTCTTGCCGACGATCTTCAGTGCGTTGATCAGCGCGGCCAGCGTGACCGTGGCCGTGCCCTGCTGGTCGTCGTGCCACACCGGAATTTCGGCCTTCTCGCGCAGCGTGTCGAGGACGCGGAAACATTTCGGCTGCGAGATATCTTCCAGGTTCACACCGCCGAAGCCGGGTTGGATCAACAACACCGTCTCGATGATCTTGTTGGGGTCTTTGGTGTCGAGCATGATCGGCCAGGCATCGACGCCGCCCAGGTACTTGTACAGCAGCGCCTTGCCTTCCATGACGGGCAGGCCGGCCTTCGGGCCGATGTCGCCCAGGCCCAGCACGCGCGTGCCATCGGACACGACCGCCACGGTATTCCACTTATGCGTCATCTCGTACACCAGATCGGGGTCGGCGGCGATGGCCTTGCACGGCGCGGCCACGCCGGGGGTGTACCAGATGGCGAAATCGTTGAAGTCGCGCACGCGGCAGCGCAGCGTCGTTTCGACTTTGCCGTGATAGAACGGATGCAGCCGCATGGCATCCGCCGAGGGTTGCTTCGCTTTGGCCAGCAACTCTTCGACGGTGGGGGTGGGTGCGTCTTTGAGCATAGTGCGCCTCCTGAGTGAGTGCTCAGTGAGTCAGTGGGTCAGTGGGTCAGTGAGCAGTGGATCAGTGAACAGTAAGTCAGTGAACAGTAAGTCAGTGGGTCAGTGATCACTGAACACTGATCACTGAACACTGATCACTGTCAACTGTCAACTGACCACTGGCAGTCGGCTAAAGCCTCAGATACGAGTCGGTGTAAATAACCTTGTTCAGCAACACTTGTACGGTCTTCCAGATGTCCGCCTGATTGGGATCGGACATGTCCACATCCGACGGTTCAAGCTCCGCGCCAGCGGCGACGGCGTCGAACAGTTTCAGGTACAGCGCGCCGGCCGGCGTAGATGCATCGCGCTGCTCGACGCTGCAAATCATTTCCATCAATTCCGCGTCGAGCGGATCGAGGATCGCCGCATCGACACCCGCCGCCATCAGCATGACCAGATAGGTCCGGTTCAGCAGCGGGCGCATCGGGCCGGGCACGGCGTTCGACACGTTCGACAGCCCGGCGATCGTGAGCGGCGGCGGATCGGCGACCATCTTCAACATGCGCACGGTCTCGATCGCGTGCGGCACGTATTCCTGGCAGCCCGATACCGTCAGCACCAGCGGATCGATGAGCAGGTCGCTCATGGGCATGCCCACTTCCTGAGCGCGCGGCATCAGCTTCTCCATCGCAATCGCCACGCGAGCATCGGCGGTGACCGGGATGCCGCCCTTCTCCATGCACAGCGCGATCAACTTTGCGCCATACCGCGCGGCCAGCGGCGGCACGTTGGCTAACCGCTCCTCTTCCGCCGAGGTCGAGTTGACGATGGCATTGGCCTTGCCGCTCTTAGCGAGCTTCTTCAAGCCAACCTCGATCGCGGCCAGGTTGGTCGTGTCGAACGACAGCGTCAGCGCTTCGCCTACGCCTTCCTGCACACAATCGATCAGCCAGTCTATCACTTCCGGGCCGGCCTTCTTCTGCGGGCCGATGTTGAGATCGAGCACGTCTGCGCCAGCCCGTTGCTGCTTCCGAGCCAGATCGACAAAGAACGCCCCATCGCGGTTGATCAGCGCCTCCTTCACGCGCGGCGAGATGATATGAATGTTCTCTCCAACTTTAAGCATGACACCTCCTTGGAATGTTGAACGCTGAATGCGGAATGCTATGCGCCTGGTTCATCATTCAGTATTCATCATTCAGCGTTGAATGCGCCTGCCCTTGCTCCTCCGTCCCTGGCCGTTGGCGGTCATAACGTGCGTTGATCAATTGGCAGCCGCGATAGCCCGGCTGATTGTTGAGGCACATCTTCGCCGGGTCGCCTTGGGTGAAGGTCACGCAGCCCCAGCACTGCCAGCGCGCTGCCGAAAGCCACTTGCCGCGATTCTCCCGGCGGATTTCCTCACACAGGCGCACGGCTACCTCGTGCGGGATAGCATCCATTGGGTTACCTCGCGTGTAGGCGGGCTAGTGCTCCGGGTCGGGTCGAATCCTCACATACACGGTGAGGCATCCTCCATTTGGAGTTCACGCAGAGACGCCACGCGGCTCAGCATCGTGAGCCGCGACAGGATGAGAAAACAGACCGGTTATCGCGCCACGCGTTCGTCGCCGAGTCGCGCGTGCCACGCCGAAGCGTGACCGCTCGCGCCGCTTGCCGCCTTTACGTGCGCGCGGCCTGATCCGAGTCATGTTCGCCTCGCCCGTTTCCCCACACCGCCGCGACGGTCGGGAAACGGCTGGCATCGGTGTGAGGCAGGAACAACGCCGACGTGAAGGCTTCGTAAAACGTGTTGTCCGCCGATAGCTCGATGTACGTCATCTTCTCGGCGATGGCCTTCACTTGCCTGCGCGCGTCGCGCGACAGCAGCGCCATGTACGCCCCCATCACCGACGTGTTACCGAGAAAACTGATCCGCTCCCATGGCATGTCAGGCAGCAAGCCGATCTGCACCGCCTTCTCGACGTTGATATATTTGCCGAACGCCCCGGCGACGAGCAACCGCTGCACATCCACCAGATCGACGCCGACACTGTGTGCCAGCACGCTGAACCCGGCGTAGATTGCAGCCTTGGCGCGCATCAGGTTGTCGATATCGACTTTGGTCAGCACGATGTCGCGCCCGGTGGCGGTTTCATTCGCCCACGCCACCACATATTCCATACCATGATCGCCTTCGCGCACGCGGGCAGGTCTGAGACCTGCCCCGACGGCCCCGACGGCCCCGACGGCCCCGACGGCCCCGGCGACAAAATTGCCGCCTTTGTCGACCACGCCCGTGATGAACAGCTCGGCCAGCAGTGCGAGAAGGCCCGACCCGCAAATGCCGCGCGGTCGCAGATCCCCTTTAGGGGACTGCACATCGCCGATGACGCGAATCGTCGGCTCGCAGGTCGTGCCGTTAATCCAGACTTCCTCGATCGCGCCGCGCGTCGCGCGCATCCCGCACACGACGCCCGCGCCTTCAAAGGCAGGGCCTGCCGAACAGGCACACGCGACCAGCCAGTCTTTGTTGCCGAGCACTATTTCGCCGTTCGTGCCCACGTCGATGAACAACGTCAGCGCGTCGGCTTCCGACAACCCCGACGCGAGCGCGCCAGCCGTGATGTCCGCGCCGACGTACGACGCAATGCCCGGCAGGCAATCGACCGGGGCCAGCGGGTGAATGTCCAATCCGACTTCGGAGGCGAGCGCCGGGCGTGGGTGATTGACCGTGGTGATATACGGCGTCAGGCGGATCGACCCGGGCGGCAGGCCGAGGAATAGGTGCAGCATCGTGCTGTTGCCCGCGACTGTCGCTTTGAAGATCTGATTCAGTTCGATGTGGTTGCGCTGCGCCAGACGCGTGAGTACTTCGGTGATCGTGCTGCGCACCAGGCGGCCGAGTTCACCCAGCCCGCCATCCTTGCTCGCGTAGATGATCCGCGAGATGACATCTTCGCCGCGCGTAATCTGCGCGTTGTACTCAGCGGCGCTGTCCACGGCCTCGCCCGTCACCAGGTTGACCAGGTACGCGCTGACCGTCGTCGTGCCGATGTCGATCGCCGCACCCCACACCGCGCCGCTCTGATCGCCGGGCAGCAACTCGATCAAGCGCGGCGGGCCGTCGGGTCTGCACCAATCGTCAGCCTCGACGATAGCGGTGACATGCCAGTTTGCCTGGCGCAGACGTTCGCCGAGTTCGCGCATCAGCGGCAGTGGCACATCCAGGTTGCGAATGCCACGCGGAGCCAGCGCGCGCTCGAGCCGTGACAGATCGTCGGCGGCATCATCCAGCGTCGGTTCGTCGAGCGCGACAGAAAACGCTTGCACCGTCTGATCACGCGCGCAATCGTACGGAAACGGAACGCCTACAGCGCGAACGCTCTTGTCAGTGATCAGCCTCCGCTCGATCTTCTCCTGTTCGGGAATCAGGATTGTCGCGTCGTCTTCAACGACCGTCTGGCACGCCAGCGCGTAACCCGCATCCACGTCCGCTGCAGTGAGCCGGATCGCTGATCGCCGCCGCACACTCCCGCTCTCCACGATCACCGCGCACCGGCCGCAGCGTCCCTGCCCGCCGCACGGTTGAACCAGATCGAGGCCGGCCTCGTGCATCGCCTCAGTGATCAATGTGCCTGTCTGGACGGCGAGCGTCTTATTTGTCGGTCGAAACGTCAGCGTATGAGTCGCCATTCAGTTATAACATTCGTGGAGCGCCAACCGCACCGGATCGAGATCCGCCTCCACCGCCGGATCGCATGATAGGTCGAGCGTCGCGGCGATGGCGCGATGGGCGGACAAATCCTCAACGGATTGCTTCGCAAATCGGACAAACGGATAAGAACGGATGTCATCCGTTTCAATCCGTTTGTCCGTTTCACCATCCGTTGATCACGACTTCCACATGATCTTCAAGTAGCCCGGAATATCGACAGCCTCTTTCGGGCCGACCATGATCTGCCAGCCGGGCAATGCTTCTTCCAGCTCGCCTGACAGCACGGCCACCTGGCCCGGAATGATCAGGCGCTTGTGGCCGACCTTGGCCTCGACGTTGCCAGCCTTCACCGCTTTAGCGATGCGATCCGCGTCGAACTTACCTGCCGCCCACGCAGTCAGCACGCTCATGCCCTCGGCATCGGCTACGATCAGCCACGCCGGCCAGCCCGATCCTTCCACCTCGTTGTTCACGGCAAAATAGGTGATCGAGAAGTTGGTCGTCACCATCACCGGCGCGTCGCCGTTCGGCGAGTTGATCTCGTACAGACCCGGCTGCACCTGGATCGGCTTTTGCGGATCGGTGAAGATGTTTTGCCGCAGCACGAGCAGCGGATACAACGTCGCCGGATCGAACGATTCCAGCACGACGAAGCCCGCGTACTTGGCGATGTGCTGTGCAGCCAGCACGGCTTCATCGGCGTTCGTGGCCTCGCCGGGGAAAGTGATCACTGGATGGCCCAATGGCCGGAAGTTCTTCTTGAGCGCCAATCGCCGGATCTGCGTCAGGCCGATCAACGACTCGTCGTACTCGCGCATCGCGAGGTCGAGCACCATGTCTTCCACGCCGGCCTTCTTGATCGATTCGGTCAGCCCGGCCAGCACGTCGAGCGTCGCCGCTTTCACGACCAGCGGTGCTTGAGCGGACTTGGCGATCTCGACCATCGGCTGCCAGTTCGACTCGTCGGCAGCATACAGCAGCGGTTTCAATCCGGCAGCCGCCTTCACACCTTCCGCCATCATCGCCGGATCGGGCGCGATCAAGATCAGCGGCTTCTTAGTCGCGGAGCGAACCGCGCCGACCGCAGCGGCGAACTTCGCGCCGTCGCCCGACGCCGCCTCGACCGCGAAGCCGTCCACGCCCAGCTTGATGCCGACGTAATCGACTGAGTACTTATCGGCCTCGGCCACCTTCGCTCCGATCGATTCCGGGTCATCGGTATCCTTGAGGCGGATGAACAGGCCGGGCTTGTGGAAGAAGGTCTTCTCGTGACGGAACAGCACCGTCTCGTTGCCAGCCTCTACTTTCGCACCGTCGCTGGAAACTGCCACCAGCCGAATCGGCGGCGCGGACGCGGCTTCGAGCTGCGCCTTCGACGTTTCACTCACGTAAGGGCACGCCGAAAGCTCGACCTGCTTCGCCGCGAGTTTCATCGCGAACGCCAGGCAGGTGGGGAATCCACATTCCTTGCAGTTAGTCTGCGGGAGGAGTTTGTAAATCTGGAGTCCTGTTAAGGCCATGGTCTATCTCCATTCAATTCGCCCGCATCAAGCCGTTCACCATTTGACGCAGGCGCGCCAGCGATTCAGGATGGCGCAGCACGACGACGTCGGCCCCGGCATGGATCAGCGACGAAGCCGTGAGCGTCTCCCAGTTGACGGCGCGCCGTTTCCAGTCGCCCCAGGCTTCCGGCACTCCCTCACCGACCTTCGATTCCTTCGCCTTCCACGCTTCTTCGCCCGGCGTGACGATGATTGGCTGCTGGGTCATGCCGTCGCCTTGCAGCGCGGCGAGCCGCAAGCGCTCCATCACCGAATAGCCGTACTCGATGCCGTAGCCCAGCGCGCCGGTCGTCGGATCCATGATGATACGTTCCAGCGGCACGCCCATGTCGTGGATCAGGATCACTAACTGCTTGGCGAGGTTCACGTCCATCGGCGTCTTCGAGCTGACCAGGTGATCGTTCGCCATCGCCGAGGCGGCGATAGTGCGGTAGTTCTTGTCCTCGCAGACACCGATCAACAGGCGCTCGCCCTTGCCTTCTTCCGCAACCGGGATGATCAATTCGTTGTCCTTCTCGGCCTGTCCCGGCCCGAAGACGGCCAGCGGCAGGCCGGTCGCGTTGAGCACCTTGCGCACGACTGCGCGCGCAGCTTCAGGCGTGTTCGGTTTCCCATCGGCCAGTGTCAGCGAGAGTGTCAGCACGATCAGATCGGCTCCGGCGGCTTCAGCGGCTTTGGCCCACTCGCCGGGATCGTCCATCGCCGCGCCCCACGCTTGATAGAGCAGCGGCGACCAGTCGTCCGGCCTGCGATTCTTGATCTCGATCGCCAAGGCGGGTCGGTGCGGGATCGCGCCGTCGAAATGCAGGAAGGGCAGCGTGCTCTCGCCGCCGAGCGTGATCGTCTTCGAGCGCGTGCCGCCGTCCGCCGCCGTCGCGCCGAGCGTCACTTCTCGAACCTTGCCAGCCCACTTCTCTTTCGGAATCTCAACTGTCACCGGCATACCGGCCTCCATTAGTGCGCCCGCCGCCACTCCCGCCTAGCGCGCCCCCGCTGCTGCGCAGCGGACAGGCCGTGAGCGGAACGAAGCGTCTCGCCTGTCCGGGCCGAGATTCTTCGCCGCCTTACGGCTCAGAATGACATCATTAGGCGCTGTTGCTAAGTTGCACTCGAACGATCGTCCGCCCTTTGGCTGCCCGGGCCACATCTCATGCTCCCTCCAGCGCCAATCGCCGCTCGATTGCCTTCAGCGACACCATACCCGATGGGCGCGACTCGCCGGGCCACACGTGCATCAGAAACAAATACTCTGTCCCACGGTCGCGCATCATTTGCGCCGCGGCTTCAGCCGGAATGTCCGGCGGGACGGTCGGGATGTCTTCGTCCATCACCTCGCCGACGATGCGCGCGGGATCGTATCGGGATAGCAGCTCGCACGTCAGCCAGCCGGTCGCCATGCCCGCGTCGTCGAGCGCGACGATCACTTCACACGGAACCGACTGTCGCGCCAGCCGCGCCGCCGCCACACCACATGGCTCCGTATCGCGGCAGATAGGCACACCGATAGTCATCACATCACGCACCAGTAAAGTCCTTGTTGCAGCCGGATTCTGCCGATTCTCGCTCGCTGTCATTGACACAATTCCCCCAGGAGGTTAAAATCAGTTGCACGAGGTGCACCATGACTTTGGATGAATTGATTCGCAGCATCCACACCCTTGAGAACCATCTCCAGAGATTCGAGGAGAAGTACCAACTGCGCTCTGAGGACTTCCATCATCTCGTCTCGGAGGGCAAACTGGAACAAAGCGAAGAATTCATTGAGTGGCTGGGCGTGTATGAAATCAAACTTAAGCGTGAACGTGCCTACCATCGCCGCGTAGCCAAGATGTTGACTGCTTCGCAGAAACCGTTCCGGTTGCCTCTAGCCGATCCGGCCTAATGACCTCCGTGCCATTCACATCGGGCGAGTACGAACAACTGGTTTACTCGTTGCCGAGTGATTTCCCGGCGATTCGCTATTCCACACTCACTCTCATCCGCCTCGAACCTCCTACTGCAATCGTGAGAGGCGAAGTCTACTTTGAGCACGACCTCTTCCTGCGCGCATTGCAGGTTCTGGATTTCGAGGAGGGAGTGATTCAGCGCTACAGTTACGAAGTCTATCGGGGCGAGGAGAAGCTATACTGGTACGACTCCTGGCCTCATCCCCACATTCCCGAACTTGCTTCAACCGCTCCTCACCACAAGCACATTCCTCCTGACATCAAGCACAATCGTATCCCAGCGCCAGAACTCAGTTTCGAGCGACCGAACTTACCGTTCATCATCAAAGAGATCGTGGACAACCTCTTGAGATAGTATCCTCACCCTCACCCTTTCCCCTCTCCCAACCGGTCGGGAGAGGGGAAAGGGGTGAGAGCTGAGGTACGGTTACAACAACGACGGCATCTCCAGCGCCGGATGTCCTTTCTCGGTGATGTATGCGACCAGGCCCTCCACGTCCGTCGCGATGCGCTCGTCGCAGATCTTGTCGAGCAGGTCCGGATCGCCCTCGCGCTCGGCGACTTTCTTCAGCGGCTCGGCCATCTGCTCTTTGAGGATGGAGGACATCCACACCACGCGCTTGAACCCGCCGTCCGCCGACAGGAACTTGCGGCTGAGGATGTAAAACTTGCCATGTCCCATGATGCCGGGCGTCTGCTGGCCGCCGCCGGCCATGCCCGCCAGCGTGCTGAACGTCATGCCGGCCGGCGACATGCTGGTATCCTCGCGGCTGAGGACCATCACGCCGTTCGCCTCCGGGATGACCATGGCGATGCACTCGAAGCAGCCGCAGGCCGTCATCGGGTTTTCCATGATCGAGTAGATCGCTACGTCGTGCACCTGCTGGTGCGACGCGCCCTCGACAAACTCGTTCGAGCCTTGCCAGTAGCCTTTGGTCGGATCGAGCGACGAGCCTTTCTTGATCGGCTGATTGGGGCCGGTCGGGTTGATCTGATACGAGGCTTTGCAGTCGAGCCAGTTGTATGCGCCGCACAGCCCCAGGCGCTCCGGCGTGACGATGCACACGTGATTCGGCGCGAACGACTGGCACAGTGTGCACGAGTAAAACTCCTCGACGTTCTCGTCCGTCAGGTTGCCCATGCGCACGTTGCGCTCGTCGTACGCCGCGCGGGCGCTGCCCAGCCACTTCTCGAACTCCGCCGGATCGGTGTAAATCGTCACCTGCACCTTATCGACGATCGCGCCGAAGTCCTCGTGAAAGCGCGCGTGCAGGATGTCGCCGAAGTGCCGCAGCGTGAAGCCCTTGTCGGCCGCCGTCTTGCCGATGCGCACCCAGGCGATGTCGCGCTGGCCGATGTGCTGGATGCCCGACGCGCCGTTGACGAAGTGGTGAATCTGCCGTTCCAGCACCGGCTCGAAGTCTTTTTGCATCTGCCGCCCGGCGACCTCGACGACGATGCCCATGTTTATCGCGCTGCCTTCCGGCACGCCGCTGAAGTCCGGGCCGACGACTTCGATCTTGCCATCCTGCACCTTGTCGAAATCGATCATGCGCAGATACTCGAAGCACTTGGAGTACTTACCGCCGAACTCGACGCGCATATCGGCCTTGCGCACCACCTCGCCCTCGAAGGCCGAGCCGTACGGAACCGGGATCGGCACCTCCGAGACCTTCACTTTGACGCCGCGCACCTCGATGCATTTCTGCACCAGTTTCTCGGCGCGCTCCAGATCGTCCTTGCCTTCGATCTCGTTGAACGGCATCGACACGACGTGCTCGTAGGTCGTGACGCCGGTCGGCAGGATTTCCGGGATGACGGTATCGGCGATGACGGGGAAGCCGAAGTTGATCGCGCCCGCCGCCGTCGCGTATTTCAGATCGTCCACTTCGCCCAGCGCCAGCACGAAGGCGAACACGCGATTCTTGTTGTACAGCAGGATGTCGCGCGCCATGCCGCCCTTCATGCCGCCGAAAGTGAGCGCCGAGCGCACCGCGAAGCCCAGTGCGTAGATCGCGCTGACGGTGTCGGTGCCGAATGGCACGGTGTACGTGTCGTAACCCAGTTCGACGCCTTCTTCCATCAGTTGGTGGATGACACTGCGGCCGTTCACGTTGCCGGACAGGAAACACAAAATGTTCCGCCGCTGCAACTCGCGCACGATCTTCACGGCCACTTCGTTCGACTTCGCGCAGCCGACGATCGCCGCGAAGCCGGGCATCCGGCCATCCACCAGTTGAATGCCCCACGAGCGCAACTGAATGTCGTCGATGGGGCCGTTGAGGTGGCCGTCGCCATCCTTCTGGAATTCGGGGCTGGTGAACGATGTGCCGCCCGCCAGTCTGAAGCCAGGCAATCGTTCCGGCTGCTGGTTGTAGGCGAAGCGCACCGCCTCGATCGCCTCTTCGGCGAGCAGTGTCGCCATGCCGGCGTCGAGCGTCTCGCCCAGGTAGGGCGTCCAGCGCCGATCGGGTGGGATAGGATGCAACAATCCTTTCGCCCTCTCCAGCACCGGTTGCAGATCGCCGAGCTTCTCGATCGCCCGACCGGTCATGCCGAGGATCAGTGGCAAGTGGTAAGCCGTGTTCGGAAACGCGACCGGCGTCTCCGGCCCCTTCTCGGTCAGGGCCTTATTGAGTAGATTCTCGAATTCGTTGACGACGTAGTTCGCGCCGCGAATGGCGCGGGTGGCGATGTAGCGGGACATAGGTTCACTCCTGTGAGTAGGGACGAGACATCCGGGAACTCCGTTACTGCAGGAAAATGCTGATCACGAACGGCGCCAGGGCCAGCAGCGCCATCAGCGGGTGGCCTCGCCGGGCCTGGTTGCGGCTATCCCAGTTGAACAGGTAGATCGCCAGGCCAAAGGCCAACAGGCCGCCGGTCAGCAGGCTGATGAGCGAGATCGCTGGATTCAGCACAGTGGCCCCGTCGTAGGCCAGCCCCACGAACGCCTGCATCGCATGGCTGGTGGGCAGCAGCGCCGCGAAGGGACGGAGCGCTTCGGGCAACAGACTGAGAGGCATCATCAGCCCGCCGATGAGCATGGACGGCAGGAAGATCAGCTGCGACCACAGGACGGTGGCCTGCGTGTCGGCGGAGATGACGCCGATGAGCGCGCCGATCGCGCCGCAGGCGAAAGCCGTCACCAGGGCGACGAGCGCAAAAGCACCCCAGTGGATCGGCGCGACACCTTTAAAGAGCGGTGGCGCCGTGAGGACGATGATCGTTGAGGCGATCAGGACGTGGAAGACCTTCGTCAGCACGGGGATGGTCAGGATGGAGAGGGCCGGGACGCCGTTGATCTTGAAACTGCGATAGATGCCGGCTTCACGGGCATCCACCAGCGGGTTGGGTAGGCCCAGGATCGTGCTGGCCATGATCGCGAAGACGACCATCGCCGGGACCATGGTCTCGGCGAAGCCGGGGTTGATCTGGGTCATCACCAGCCCCATCAGGGCGTAAAAGCCCAACGGGAAGAGATAGTTGAGAAGAAGCTGATTCGGGTTCCGCAGGCCGGTCTTGAACTCGAAGGCAAAATGCTGCGCAAAGGCGGTCATCGGGCGCCTCCCACGTTCGTAATCTCGAGGAAACGTTCTTCCAGCGAAGGGCGTTCAACCCGCAGGTCAACCAGTTTGTCGTTGTGCGCGGCAATGTAGCCGAGCAACGCTGTAACCGTGGGGCCGGGATCGGTGCTGTAGTAGATGACGTAGTCTTCTTTGATGAGATGCTGTTGGACGCCGGGGAAGGCCGCGCCATCGTGGCGCAGCACGGACTGGTCGGTGCGGACAGACACCTTGGTCAGCCCCGCGCCGGTGGCCGTGAGTTCGCGGGGCGTGCCGGCCGCCACCATTTTGCCGCGCAGCAGGATGGCGACCCGGTCCGTCATCTTCTCCGCTTCGGCCATGTCGTGCGTGGCCAGGAGAATAGTGGCGCCGCTCTCCTTCAGTTCCTGCATCAGAGTGTGCAGCTCGGTGCGGGAGTTCACGTCCAATCCTGCGGTCGGCTCGTCGAAGATCACGACCGGAGGCCGGTGGGCGACCGCCAGCGCCAGCGCCAGCCGGCGCTGCTGCCCGGTCGAGAGTTCGCGGAACTGGCTGCGCCGCTTCTCCTGCAGCCCCAGGCGTTCCAGCAAATCGTAGCGCGGCGCGACGCCGTGGTAGGCGCAGAAGAAGCGCATGGCTTCGTCCACGCGCATGTTCGCGGGCAGGCCCGAGGTCTGCAGCTGCACGCCGATCAGGTTGCGCAGTTTGCGCGGCTCACGATCAGGCGCGACGTCCAGGATGCGCAGCGTCCCACCGTCGGGCCGGCGGATGCCTTCCAGGCATTCCAGCGTGGTGGTCTTGCCCGCGCCGTTCGGCCCCAGCAACCCGAAGATCTCGCCGCGCTGCACTTCGAAGCTGATGCCGGAAGCGGCCACGACGCTGGCGTATGTCTTACGAAAATCCTTCACCGAAAGAATCACATCGTTCATGGCGACCCCTTTAGAGCCCAGCTCCCGCCATACAACGCCATTGCCTGCTCTTCGATCGGCAGCGCTTCGATCTCCGCCATGCGCCAGTCGCCGCTGCGACCGAACGCCACTTTGCCGTATTCCGGCAGGCCGAGCGCGGCGCGCTTCTTGTCGATGTGCGCCAGCGTCTCGCGCAGCATCGTCTCGTCGTCTTTGGCGAAGATCATCCGCCCGCCAAGTTCTTTCTCCCACACGGCATCCATCACGCGCGTCACTTCGTCGCTGAACTCGATCGGCGATTCGATGCCGAAGATGACGCACGCGCCCGACGCCGCCGCGTAGGCCCCGATCGCCAGCGCCTTCTCGCTCATCCACTCCGGCGCGAGGCCGACGGCGGGGATGTCGGAAATGTCGTCGCCCAGGCCGCCTTCCTGCGCCATCTGCGTCAGCACGGTGAGGATGCGCGTGTTGTCCACGCACGATCCCATGTGCAGCACGGGCGGCATGCCGGTGGCCTCGCACACTTCGCGCAAGCCCGGTCCGGCAAATTCGAGCGCGGCTTCGCCGGTCAGGTAACCCATCTTGCCGGAGGCCAGCGCGCCGCACCCGGTCTGCACGACGAGCACATCGTTCTTCAGCAGTTCGCGCGTGAGCCAGGTGTGGCTCTTATCCTGCGTGACGCGCGGGTTGTTGCAGCCCACGTCGGCGACGACGCCGCGCAGTCGCCCGGCCATGATCGCATCGTTGAGGGGCCGGAACGACGCGCGGTACGATCCGCCGAGCATGTAGTTGATGTATTCGTGCGAGAAGCCCGGCACCAGGTCTTCGGCCTCGTCGGGGATGACGACCTCGCCGCGATTGGCGAAGTTGTCGATGGCGATCTTCAGAATCTGGCGGGCGATGTCCAGTGCGCGATGCTCGTCGAACTCGACGTGGATACCGCCCTGAATCATCACCTTCGGCGAGGTGGTGATGAACTTGGTGTGGAACTTGCTCGCCAGGTTCGGCAGCGCCTGCATGATGCACTGCACATCGACGACCATCGCCTCGACCGCGCCCGTGATCAACGCCAGTTCTTGGTTGAGGAAGTTGCCCGCCGAGGGCACGCCTTGCCGCAGTAGAATCTCGTTCGAGGTGCAGCAGATGCCAGCCAGGTTGATGCCCTTCGCGCCCTTGCTGCGCGCGTATTCGATCAGCTCCGGGTCCTGCGACGCGGCGACGATCATCTCGGATAGTGTCGGCTCGTGGCCGTGCAGCACGACGTTGACCTCGTCGGCCTTCAACACGCCCAGGTTCACCTGCCCGACCCTCGGCGCAGGGGTGCCGAACAGAACGTCGGACAGATCGGTGGCGATCATCGAGCCGCCCCACCCGTCCGCCAGCGCGGCGCGCAGCGCACCTTTCAAGATGTGCTCCGGGTGCTGATCGTCGCCCATGTGCGTGCGGTGCAGCACTTCCACGACCTCGCGGTCGATGCCGCGCGGGACGATGCCGTACTTGCGCCAGAGTTCCTGCCGCTTCTTCGGCGCACGCTTGACGAAGGCCAGCTCGCCTTTCTGCTGGCCGAACTCGCTGATCGCCTTGAGCGCGACTTCCTTGGCCAGCGCCTCCGCCGATTTGCCATCGACGGGGATGTTGTAGTGTCGGGCCACGGCGCGCAATTTGGCCGCGTCGCGAATCTGGTAGCCCTGCGCTTCGCCTTCGGCGGCGGCGAGCAGCGTGAAGGCTACATCGCGCCCGTGATCCGAGTGGGCCGCCGATCCGGCGGCGATAGCGCGGGCCATGTTGCGCGCCGCAATCGTATCGACCGTCGCGCCGCACACACCGACCTGCCCGTCTTTCGTGATCCGGCATGGCCCCATGAAGCAGTTCTTGCAGCACATGCCGGACGCGCCTGCGCCGATGGGACAGGGAACCATCGCCTCCGCGCGTGTGAAGGCGGTCTCCAATCCCAACTCGTCGGCGCGAATGAGCAACTGCTGAGAAGCCCGATCGATCGACCGCTCTTCTACCGTTCGCTTTTTCGCCATCCTACTCTCCTCTCATTCCGGGAAATGACTGTGTATGCCAGCCCATGATTTCACCGCAGAGCGCGCATAGATCGCAGAGAGACCTAAACTCTCTGCGCCCTCCGCGCCTCGGCGGTGAAGAAGGGATTTTGCAGCACTCTCTAATCTCCAGGGTCAACCTGAAACATCCTCAGCAACTGATCGCTCATGCCCATCGATCGATTCGCGGCGACCTGAGCGATGCGCTCTAACAACAACTTGCCGAGATCGGGGTAGGTCTGCATCACGTACCGCAGATCGCACCCCAGCGCAGCCAGCGCGTGCGTCTCGCTGAGACACACCGCCGACGCGGTGTAGGTCGGGCGGCCGAGCGCCGCCGACCAGCCCCACAGGCTGCCGGGCTGAACCACGTTCACGTCGACCTGCCCGCCGTCGTAGTGCATAACGCGGATGGCAACGCGGCCCGACACCAGCAGGTAAAGTTCGCTGGCCTCGTCGCCCTCGGCGAAGACTTCGCTTCCAGCGGGGAAGACCACGCACCGGAAGAGCGGCGCGAGCAATGCCAGCTGCTCGGCGCTCATCCCTTCAAAGAAAGACAGGCCCGCCAGGTCTTCCGGTAGCATCATTCGTCCCTTGAATCGCTCGGATCGATTTAGCCTGTGCCTCGCCGTCTGCGCCTGAAACATCCGATTCCTCATCCCGATAAGGTGTCGTCCAAAAGCAACTTCCTGTTGTCATGACGAAAGACCAAGGACCGCTGCACGTGTCGAAGGCATTGGTCTATCGTCGTTTGTCCTTCGTCGCAGACCGAAAGTCAGTTTTGGACAAGTTCCAAGCCGCCCTGCCCGCTCGCGACCACGCGCCGTCACGAACGGGCAGGACGCAAACGCTAAAACAGTCCCAGTACTTTACCCGTCCCCAGATCGAGATCGACATCGAAGAACACAGGCCGGGTCGGCAGGCCGGGCATGGTGCGCATCGCGCCGCACAGCGGGTATAGGAAGCCTGCGCCGACCGAGGCCCGAATGTCGCGGATGGGCAGCCGCCAGCCGGTGGGGCGGCCCTTGACATTCGGATCGTGTGTGAGGCTGAGATGCGTCTTGGCCATGTTGATCGGCAGCCGGTCGAAGCCCAGCCGCGTATACAGTTCGATCTTGGCCTCGGCTTCCGGCGTGTAATCCACGCCGTCCGCGCCGTAAATCTTCGTCGCGATCGTTTCGATCTTCTGCTTGATGGGCACATCGAGCGGATACAGGAACTCAAAGTGATTCATCTTCTTGGCCGCGGCCATGACTGCTTCGCCCAGCTCGATAGCGCCCTTGCCGCCGTGCATCCAGTGCGTGCACTTGAACGCGCCCTCGGCTCCGGCTGCCAGCGCGATCTTCTGCACCAGCTTGATTTCCGCTTCGGTGTCGTACTTGAACGAGTTGACGGCGACGACCACTGGCACGCCGAACAGCTTGGCGTTCTCGATGTGCTTGGCCAGGTTGCCCGCGCCCTTCTCCAGAAGCGGCAGGTTCTCCTCGGTGTAGGCTTTGTCCAGCGGCCGCCCGGCGACGACCTTCGGCCCGCCGCCGTGCATCTTCAGCGCGCGGATCGTCGCCACAATCACGATCACGTTCGGGATCAGCCCCGAGTAACGGCACTTGACATCCAGGAACTTCTCCATGCCGATATCCGCGCCGAACCCCGACTCGGTGATGACGTAGTCGGCCAGTTTCAACGCGATCTGATCGGCGACGATCGAGGAGTTCCCGTGAGCGATGTTAGCAAATGGCCCGGCGTGGACGAAAGCGGGCGTGCCTTCCAGCGTCTGCATCAGGTTGGGCATGATCGCGTCCTTCATCAGGACCGTCATCGCTCCGGCCACGCCCAGGTCTTCGGCCGTGATCGGATCACCCTGCTTGCCGGTGCCGACCACGATGCGGCCCAATCGCTCACGCATGTCGGCCAGGCTGGTGGTCAGGCCCAGAATCGCCATCACCTCACTGGCGACGGAGATGTCGAAACCGGTCAGGCGCTCGTTACCCTTTTCCTCGTCGCCCAGACCGATCTGGATGCGCCGCAGGTGACGATCATTCACATCTACCACACGCTGCCAGGTGATGCTGTCAGGATCGATATCCAGCCGGAACAGTCGTCGCTTGTCCGCCGGTGTCAGGTCGCTAAATGCCTCTGCTGCAATACCGAGCTTCGCCATGCGCTTGCGGATCGATGGGGCCAGGTAGCCGTCCGGGCAGAATGCGCGGGCGAGTTTCTCGTCGTCGGCTTGAGCGCGCTCGTGCAAGATGCGCGCGTCGATCGCCGCCGCGAGCAGGTTGTTGGCGGCACTCACGGCGTGGATGTCGCCGGTCAGGTGCAGGTTGAAGTCCTCCATCGGGATGACCTGCGAGTAGCCGCCGCCGGCCGCGCCGCCCTTGATGCCAAACGTAGGGCCTTGCGACGGCTGGCGGATGCAGGTGAAGACGCGCTGCCCCAAGTGCGCGCCGAGCGCCTGCGACAAGCCGCACGTCGTCGTCGTCTTGCCTTCGCCAAGCGGCGTGGGCGTGATGGCCGTCACGTCGACGTACTTGCCGCTCTTGCGCCTGGCCAGCCGATCGCGCACGTCAAGATGGACCTTCGCCTTGTACGGGCCGAACAACTCTAGCTCGTCGGGCCGGAGGCCGACCTCCTCTGCGATTTGCAGGACGGGCTTGAGTTTCGCCGCCTGCGCGATCTCGATGTCGCTCGGCACGGGATCGAGCAGCTTGAGCCGCGTCGGCGTGAAGGCGACGGCCTTCTTCATCCGGCCATGGCCGTTCGCCGACTTCGGTTTAGCCTTGGGCTTCGATCGAATAGGCTTGGTTAAAGTCTTGGTCTTTGGCACGGTTAATCTCCTCATGTGTGAACATCGCGTGCGAAGAACACGAAGGGATACCAGAGTTCCGTGTATGTCCCTTCATGTCCCTATCGGATCAACTGTCTTCGTCCACTCGCCCTATCGGTCGGAAATAGGGCGTCGGTTCCAAATGATCCTTGACCTGCTCGTTGACCGCCTCACGCACGATACGGCCCGAGACGTGCATCAGCGTATCGGCGTAATCGGCATCCTGGTTCATGCTGGCCAGGCACGGGAAATGATGATGCAACATACCGGCCTGGTACTCGGCCTCGTCCACCGGACAACCGGCCAATCCCAGCGCCACCGCCCGCGCGCAGCCGCAGGCCGCATCACGCTCGACTCGCGCCTCGCCGATGCGACCATCGAAATGAACACTCACCCGGAAGCGCGGCATACCGTAATGGGCGGCAAACTCGCCGATGAGCGGATCGGCATACGTCACGACGATAGGTGGATAATTATACGTAGTCTCGGTCAACGAGCAGAACGGCTTAGGGAAAACGACCGCGACGTGCAGATCGGCCAGCCAGCGCCGCAACTGCTCGACCAGGCCGGGCGGCAGGCTCTCGTTCCGGTCGATCGGCGCGATGACGGCTCGCGCGCCACTCAACTTAACGATGTCAGGGATCAGCTGCGGCACTCCCGCCGTATCGCCCAGCGCCAGCACCAGATCGACGCGCGGCAACACAGGTGGCAGAAACTCGCCAGGGTCATCGACAACGAGTGGCAAGGCACGCGGGGCCGGCCAGTGGTGAACCTCCCAACCGGCGGGGTGGGTTTGCTGGATATTCCGGGCAATTCGTTCGCCCCACTGGCTTTGGGTAACGGCCAGCACTCTGAATTGCGAATGAGCGGCATCGCCGACGATCATCGTCGAGCCTCATGTCCGGCACACAGGCAGCCCACCCTGGCTCTTAGAATAAGCCAATGATCGCCGCTCTATTCAGTGGTAAAAGTCATATTAACCATAGCCAACCATCACACAAGGTTTGAAAATACTGGGCGGTTGAATTGGCCGAGGCAGGTAAGCATAACTCAGAACGAGCCGGGCTGGCACCTCGATCCGGCCCGCCCCCATCGGCGACGACAGGCACAGCCCGGCGCAATGACGACCGGCCCGGCCAGGCATGATATACTGCGCGCGGTCACAAGTTGCGCCTTTTGCTGCTCAAAGCCCGCGTCCACGCGGGCGTCTATCCTGATCGACCGCGAGGACGCGGTCGGTGAGCAAAACCGCAGATTGTTCCCGCGTCGAGTATAACTAGCACTACGCGCCTGCCGCCGCATCGTTTATCTTGGGAGGCACTCATGATCGACGCACTCTTTGCCCCGCGTGGAGTGGCTGTCATCGGGGCCAGCCGCGATGAAACCAAGCTCGGCTTCGGCGTAGTGCGCAACCTGGTGAACTCCGGTTACACCGGCGCGATCCGCCTGATCAATCCGAAAGCCGAACGCATCCTCGGCCACCCCTGCTATCCGTCGATCCTCGCCGCACCCGATCCGATTGACCTGGCCGTGATCATCGTCCCGGCAGCCGGCGTGCCGGCCACGCTCGATCAATGCGGCCAGCGTGGGGTGAAGGCGGCGATCATCGTCTCGGGCGGCTTCGGCGAGATCGGCGAGCCGGGCAAACGGCTGGAGCGCGAGATCGTCGAAACTGCACATCGCCACGGGATGCGGCTGCTCGGCCCGAACTGCATCGGCGTGATCGACACGCACCTGCCGCTCAACACGACCTTCATCAAGAGCGTGCCGCAGCCGGGCGACATCGCCTTTGTGTCGCAGTCCGGCGCGATCTGCCAGGCCGTGATCGACTGGGGCACGGGCATGGGCTTCGGCTTCTCGCGCGTCGCCTCGCTGGGCAATCAGGCCGACGTGACCGAAGCCGTGGTGATCGCCGCGCTCGCCGCCGATCCGCACACGCGCGTCGTGACAATGTACCTGGAAGGCGTGAAGAGCGGGCGCGAGTTTCTGGATGCCGTCGGCCGGGCGGCGCGAGGCAAAGCCATCGTCGCGCTGAAGGTCGGGCGCACCGATTCCGGGCGGCGCGCGGCGACCTCGCACACCGGCGCCCTGGCCGGTCAGGAAGTGGCGTACAATGCGGCGTTCCATCGCTGCGGTGTGCTGCGCGCCAACAACACCGAGGAACTTTTCGATTGGGCGCGCGCACTGGCGTGGTGCCCGCCGATGCGCGGCGAGAACGTCGCCGTGCTGACCAACGCCGGCGGCCCCGGCATCCTCGCTGCCGATGCGCTCGAAGCCGCCGGGTTGCGGTTGGCTGCTTTGTCCGAGGAAACGCGCGCCACTTTGCGGACATTCACGCTGCCGCACGCCTCGCTAATCAACCCGATTGACCTGCTGGCGTCGGCTGCGCCCGCCGATTACGCGAATGCGCTCAAAGCGCTGCTGGTCGATCCCGGCGTCGATGCCGTGCTGGTGATCAGCGTCCCGCCGCCGATCGAAGACCCGACGCCCATCGCCGAAGCGATCGCCCGCGTGGCACAGGGCACGCCCAAGCCGGTCATCGTCGCCGTGATGGGCGAGGCGTCTGTCGGCGGCGCGTTGAAAGCGCTGCGCGCGGTGCAAATTCCCGATGTCCGTTTCCCCGAACGCGCGGCTTCGGCGCTGGCGGCGCTGCTCAAGCACTATCGATGGCAAGCGCATCCACCATCCGCGCCAGCGATCTTCTCAGATGTGCACCGCGACGCGGCGGCGCGATTGCTGGCTCAAGCCGAAACGAATTTGATCAGCGGCCCGGCGGCGACGGCGATTCTGCAAGAATACGGTATCGACGGCCCGCGCGAAGCGCTGGCGCGCACGCCGGACGAAGCAGTGGAATGGGCCGAGAAGTTCGGCTACCCGGTCGTCCTGAAAGTCGCCTCGCCCGACATCGCGCACAAGTCGGACGTGGGTGGTGTGGCGCTCGATCTGCGCGATGCCGCGTCCGTGCGCCTCGCATTCGGGCGCATTGTTGACGCGGCTCGACATGCCCGACCTGATGCGCGGATCGAAGGCGCGACGATGCAGACAATGGTTCTCAAAGGGCAAGAGGTGATCGTCGGCGTTGCCCGCGATGAGCAGTTCGGCCCGCTGGCAATGTTTGGCGCGGGCGGCATCGAGGTCGAAGGCCGGCGCGATGTTGTGTTCGGTCTCGCGCCGCTGCCGCGCGACGAAGCCGAAGAGATGATCGATTCGACGTTTGCCGGTCGGCGCTTGCGCGGCTTTCGCAGCATTCCGCCCGCCGATCGCGAGGCGGCGATCGACGCGCTGCTGCGCCTGGCGCAATTCGCGGCCGACTTCCCGCAGGTGGCCGAAGTGGAGATCAACCCGCTGCGCGTCCAGCCGGTGGGTCAGGGCGCGGTCGCGCTTGACGTGCGAATAGCAATTGAACCGCACCTCCCTAACCCGGGCAAGCCGGAACCCAACAGGAATAAAACCACAGAGGCACGGAGAAAACTGAGCGGTAAATGAGGAGAAGCTCAATGGATGTTTCAAGGAGGTCGATGCAACGAATCTGCAACGGATAAACGAATCCTTGACAGATGTGCCAGTGCGCGAGTCGCATCCGTTTATTCGTTGCCCATCCGATGCATCGGTTGTTCACCTCCCTGAAATCCACGAAGAGCGAAAGGAGAATCTTTGTCGTTAGAGCCATGCTTTCTGACCACCCACATCGGCAGTCTTCCACACAGGAGCAGCGACTCGCTGTGCGAACGTCTGGCACACCTGCTCGACGTGCCGGCCTGGCCGCAACTGCCGCGCCGCGCGTTCCGCGAGAATATGTACGTGCAGTTCAGCGGCAGCCTGCCGCGCGTGGTGCTCGACGACGCAAACGAGAAGATCACGTTCGACACGCGCGGCGACATGACGCCTGACCTCGAAGCGTTCTACGCGCGCTACCTGGCCGAGGATGTCGAAAGTCCTCTGCGTTCTCTGCGTCTCTGTGGTTCAACATATTCTTGGCAGCATTTCGCCCATCAGGACATCGACGATGCGGCTGCTGCCGATGGCCGTCTTCATCAGCACGCGCGCCTTCGGCTCGGCCTGCACTTCGCCGATGACAACGGATTCCTCTCCGTAGCGTGTCGACTGCATCGCCGACAGAATCTTGTCGGCATCCTCGCGCCCGACGACCGCGATCAGCTTTCCCTCGTTGGCAATGTACAGCGGATCGAAGCCGAGCATTTCGCACGCGGCGCGCACGGCGGGTCGCACGGGGATGCTCGACTCGACCAGCACGATCCCCACCTGCGACTGCCGGGCGATCTCGTTGAGCGTCGTCGCCACGCCGCCGCGCGTCGGATCGCGCAGGACGTGAATCTGATCGCTGGCCTTCAGCATCGCGGAGATGAGATGATTAAGCGGCGCGATATCGCTCGACACATCGGCCTCAAAACCCAATTCGCCGCGCGCGCTCAACACGGCGATGCCGTGATCGCCGATCGGGCCGGATAGAATCACCACGTCGCCGGGCCGCGCCATCGCGCCGCCGATCTGAACGCCGTCCGACACAACACCCACGCCTGACGTGTTGATATACAACCCATCCGCCCTGCCCTTCTGCACAACCTTCGTATCACCCGCGACGATCTGCACGCCCGCCTCGGCGGCGGCTTCACGCATCGAAGCGACCACGCGCTCCAGCGTGCCGAGTTCCAATCCTTCTTCCAAAATGAACCCGGCGGTGAGATACTGTGGCGTCGCGCCCATCATCGCCACGTCGTTGACCGTGCCGCACACGGCCAGCCGGCCGATGTCGCCGCCGGGGAAGAACAGCGGCCACACGACATGCGAATCGGTGCTGATCGCCAGCCGCGTGCCGGAAGGAGACTGCACAACACCCGCGTCGTCGCCCGCGCGCAGGGCAGGATTGTCGAATGGCGGCAGGAACAGTCTGGCGATCAGATCGTGCGACAACTTGCCACCGCTACCGTGCCCCATCACGACGCGATTGCCGGTTGTTGATTGCTGATTGTGGATTGTGGATTGCGGACTGGCGATTTCAGCCCTTGTCTTCATTCCACATTCTTCATTCCACATTCTTCATTCTACATTCTTCATTCCGCATTCTGCATTCCGCATTCATCATTCCGCACTCCGATACCGGTAGTACGCCGCGCACGCGCCCTCGCTGGATACCATCGTCGCACCGAGCGGGCGTTCGGGCGTGCATTCTTTGCCGAAGGCCGGGCACTCGTTCGGCTTCTTGCGCCCCTGAAGCACCAGCCCGCTGATGCACATCGGCGACTCGCGCGTCTGGATCGCCTCGACGGCAAAGCGCTTTTCGGCGTCCCACTCGGCGAATTCGTCGCGCAAGCGCCAACCGCTCTTGGGGATAACGCCGACGCCGCGCCACTTGCGGTCGCACTCGGCGAAGACCTTGTCGATCGTATCTTGCGCGGGCCGGTTACCCTCGAAGGTCACCACGCGAGCATAGGCATTCTCGACTTCGTGCCGACCCGATTCGAGTTGGCGCACGGCCATCAGGATGCCTTCGACCAGATCGACCGGCTCGAAGCCGGTGACGACGATGGGGACTTTGAACTCCTCGGCGATCGGCGGATATTCCCAGTAGCCCATCACCGCGCACACGTGCCCGGCGGCGAGGAACGCCTGTACCTGGTTGTACGGCGAGGACAGGATCGCGCGCATCGCCGGCGGAACGCGCACGTGCGATACCAGCATCGAGTAGTTCTTGAGGCCGAGCTGCTTCGCCTGCCACACGCTCATCGCGTTAGCGGGCGCAGTCGTCTCGAAGCCGATACCGAAGAAAACGACCTGTCGATCGGGGTTCTGCTGCGCGATCGTGAGCGCGTCGAGCGGCGAGTACACCACGCGCACATCGCCGCCATTGGCCTTGCTGCGGAACAGGTCTTCATCCGATCCGGGCACGCGCAGCATGTCGCCGAACGAGCAGAAGATCACGTCGGGCCGCGACGCGATGGCGATCGCTTTGTCGATCAGCTCGAGCGGCGTCACGCACACCGGGCAGCCGGGGCCGTGAATCAACGTGATCTCCGGCGGCAGCAGCTCGTCCAGCCCGTGGCGCATGATCGAGTGTGTCTGCCCGCCGCAGATCTCCATGATCGACCATGGGCGCGTGACGGCGCTCCGGATTTCATCCAGCCCCTTCTTCACCAGTTCAGCGTCGCGATATTCGTCAAGGTATTTCATGCCCAGTCTGATCCATCGTAGAACGTGAAGCGTAATTACGTTTTACGCTTTACGTTTCACGACCCACCTGCGCGGCCGGGCCAAGCTCTTCCTCGACCGCGCCGATCTGCCGCAGCAGGTCGAGTGTCTCCAGCGCCTCGGCCTCGTTCAAGATGCTGAGCGCAAAGCCGACGTGAATGATGGTGTAATCGCCCACCTTCGCTTCCGGCACGTAAGCCAGGCAGACCTCTTTCGTCACACCGCCGAAATCGACCTTGCCCATGGACATGCCGCTGCGCTCGTAGATGTCGATGATTTTTCCGGGAATTCCGAGGCACATAGGTAACTCCGTAAAACGTGAAACGTAATGAGTGTTGAGTGATCAGCGATCAGTGGTCAGTAGCCAGTGATCAGTAATCAGGGCGCAATCCACAATCATCAATCCGCAATCCGCAATCCGCAATTCCAACCATCGCTTGCCCTAATGCCAGGCCGCCGTCATTAGGCGGGACGATCCGATGTGTGTACACGGTGAAGTTCGCCGCCCGCAGCAGATCGAGCACGCGCTTGAGCAGGGTCACGTTCTGGAACACGCCGCCGCTCAGCGCCACCTCGTTCAAGCCGCGTTCCTCGCGAAGCGCCAGGCACACGTCACGCAGCATCGCCGCCAGCCCATTGTGAAACCGCGCCGAGATAACCGGGGCGGGCACGCCGGCGCGCACGTCATTCACCGCAGCGCGAATCACCGGCACCGCACTTACTGAAAACTGATTACTGCCTGCTGCCTCAGTCCGGCGAATTACCTCAAACTCGTACTCGCCTCTCTCCGCCGCATCTGCCAGTGCTTCAAACTCAATCGCCGCCTGTCCCTCGTAGTTGGCGGACTGCCGCACACCGGCAATCGACGAGAGCGCATCGAATAAGCGCCCCACGCTCGACGTGGGCAGCGTGTTGAGGCCCGATTCGATTTGTCGAGCGATGGCCGCGCGCTCGGCCGGGCTCGCGGCCACGACCGGGGCCAGATCGCCGGTCCACTCAATGCCGGCTTGATGCAGATAGCTCAGCGCCACGCGATACGGATGGCGCGTCGCCGCGTCGCCGCCGGGCAGCGGCACATACGCCAGGTGCGCGGCGCGCTCGAAGCCGCGATAATCGGCGATCAGAAATTCGCCACCCCAGGTCGCGCCGTCGCTTCCGTAGCCGGTTCCGTCGAAGGCCACGCCGATCACGGGCCAGTCGCCGCGCAACCCGTTCTCGGCCATGCACGCGGCGATGTGCGCGTGATGATGCTGCACGCCGATAGCGCGAAGACCGTCTCGCCCGGCGCGCTCAAGCGCGTAGCGCGCGGCGAGGTAGTTGGGGTGCAGATCGTAGGCTATCACCTCCGGTCTGATGCGAAACAGCCGCTCGAAGTGGGCTACGCCCTCCTCGAACGAGCGCAGTGTCTCGTAGTTTTCCATGTCGCCGATGTGATGGCTGAGGAAAGCGTAGTCACTGTGCGTGACGCAGAACGTGTTCTTAAGCTCGGCTCCGACTGCCAGCGCAGGCGGCGCGTCGAACGGCAGCCTGACCGGGTACGGCGCGTAACCGCGCGAGCGGCGGATCGGCAACTCGCGGCCCTCAAAGACGCGCACAACCGAATCGTCGCAACGGACGTAAATGTCGCGGTCGTGCAGCAGGAAGGCATCGGCCAGCGGAGCGAGTCGCGCCACTGCATCCTCGTTATCGGTCGCGATCGGCTCCTCACTGAAATTGCCGCTGGTCATGACCAACGCCGAAAGACGAATGACCGAAGACGATTCGTCCTTCGTCGTTTGTCCTTCGTCGAATAGCAGGTAATGCAGCGGCGTGTAGGGCAGCATGACGCCGAGGGCGGCCTGGCCGGGTGCGACGCTCTCGGAGATATGTTGGTTAGTGGGTTGGATGGATGGCTGGTTGGATAGTTTGTTGAGCAGGACGATCGGGCGTTGTGGCGATTGAAGCAGTGAACGCTCTTCGTCTGAGACTTCGCAGAAACGCTCGGCAGTTTCCAGGTCGGGCATCATCAGCGCGAAGGGCTTGTCGACACGGCCCTTGCGGCGGCGCAATTCGGCGACAGCCGCATCGTTCGTCGCATCGCAGGCGAGGTGGAATCCACCCAGGCCTTTGACGGCGACGATCTTGCCCTCCGCCAGCAGGCGTCTCACCTCGGTGATTGCGGATTGCGGATTGTGGATTGTGGATGACTCGGCATTCCCAAATCCGCAATCCGAATTCTGAAGCCAGGTCTGCGGGCCGCAGGTTGGGCAAGCCACCGGCTGCGCGTGGAAGCGGCGATTGAGCGGGTCGGCGTACTCGGCGGCGCAGTCGGGGCACATCTCGAAGTGCGCCATCGTCGTCAGCGGTCGATCGTACGGAATGTCTTTGATGATCGTGAAGCGCGGTCCGCAGTTGGTGCAGTTGATGAAGGGATAGCGGTAACGCCGATCAGCCGGATCGAGCAGCTCGCGCAAGCAATCGGGACAGATGCTCACGTCGGGCGAGAGGGGTTGGAAGGCGTCGGGCACCGGCTCGGAGCGGATGATCTCGAACGTCGTGAAGCCGTTAGGCAGGCGCGGCGTCACCCGAACAGCATCGACACGCGCCAGCGGCGGGGCCTGTGTGCGCAACGACTCAGCGAATGCGGTAAGCGCTTCGGGCGATCCATCGACTTCGATATCGACACCGGCCGACGTGTTGCGCACCCAGCCCGACAGCGACAAACGCGCCGCCAGCCCGTACACGAACGGGCGGAACCCGACGCCCTGCACGACGCCGGTGATATGAATGCTTGCGCCTTGAAGGTCTGCCATGTGAACTCAATACGTGAAGCGCAATTACGTTTTACGCTTTACGTCTTACGCTCCGCTTCCCGAACAACCCACTCGACCCATGCGTCCAGCCCCTCGCCTGTGCGGCACGACATTGGGAATGTTGCCACGCCGGGATTGAGCATCTCGACGCCGCGCGTGAAGTAGTCCATCCGGAACGTCACATACGGCAGCAAATCGATCTTGTTGATCACCAGCGCCTCGACGCCGCGATACGTGCCGGGATACTTGTAGGGCTTGTCGTCGCCTTCCGGCACGGAGGCAATCAGCACGCTCTTATGCGCGCCGAGCTGAAAATTCGCCGGGCACACCAGGTTGCCGACATTCTCGACGATCAGCGCATCGAACTCAGGCAAGTCGATCTGCTCCAGCGCACCTTGAAGCATGATCGCGTCGAGGTGGCATTCGCCGCCGGTGTTGATCTGGATCGCCGTCGCGCCCGCCGCCGCCGCGCGATCGGCGTCTAGGCTGGTGGCGATGTCGCCGTCGACGACGGCCAATCGCAAGCGTCCGGCCAGCCGCTGAACCGTCTGCTCGATCAGCGAGGTCTTGCCCGCGCCCGGCGAGGCCATCAGGTTCAACGCGAACACACCTGCCGCATCGAGACGGCGGCGGTTGTCTGCGGCTAATCGATCGTTCGCGCTCAGAATCTTCTCGACGACGGGAATACGTTGAGACAACATGGCTCCTGTGAACGGCTACGTAAGCACTGAACCATCGCAATGGGTAAAGGTCGTTCGACCTCTCCTCTACCCCCGTGCCCCCTTCTCCTCTCCCGATGGGAGAGGAGAAGGGGGTTGGGGGATGAGGTGAGGTACGTCACGCAACACGTTATCGACATCAATCGCTTCCAGGTAAAACTCCTCGCCGGCCACAATCTGGATTCGGTTTCCGTGGCAGGCCGGGCACGCCAGGTCGTCGGTCCCCGGCGTGAAACGGCTGCCGCAATCCAGGCAGGAGATCTCGATCGGCACGCGGCGGAAGTGGAGCCGCGCACCCTCGGCGGGCGTGCCTGCGGCGACGATGTCCCAGTAAAACTGAACCGAATCATCGACGATTGAGGACAGGTTGCCGATGACCAGGTGAACATCGGTAATGCGCTCGGCCCCGGCCTCGCGTGCGTGCCGAAGGGCAATCTCCAAAATGCTTTCAGTTATGGCCAATTCGTGCATAACCCGGCTCGATTCAAGACTAGGATAGCCCATTATTGACACATAATTCAAGTTACGTCCATCATGTTTTTGCCCGACAAGGGACAAAAACAGGGCCGATCTGGCAAGATCGCCCCTGAATTAGTAGACAAGCTTCACAATTAAGGAAATTGCGGATAAGATGCTAAGCATGCTCCTTTACTACGCTGAGAGCATTCGGTAATTCAAAACAGCCCTGAATATTGGCCTTTTCCGCGCATCTCAGCAGGTGTAGAACATCAGTCCGAAGGCTGAATCTCAGCCAATAAACGCGCTGGAACCGAATTACCGAATCCTCTCACGCTCGCTTATCCCGGTTTCCGAAAGTCTTTCGGTCGATGACCGGCCTGTCTGTGGCCGAATTCGATCAGGTGGTGGATGACCTTCTGCCGCGCCATGCCCATTCCGAGCAGAAACGCCTCAGTCACCCCACACGCATCAGGCGCGTGCAGCCACGAGCTGGACGCGAGTATCGCTCAGGCGCGACATTGCGGCGGCGGCGATCTGGCGCATCAGCGCCGCATCGATCTTCGGATCCACCGTGCACAACGCGCGCAGGCCGGCGGCATCGAACTTGAACACCCGGCTTGGACAGGTCGCGCGCACCGTGCCGGTGTAGCGATAGGGTTCAATCAGCGCCGATATGCCAAACGGTTCGCCGGGGTTGATTTCGCTGATGAAGAAATCCTTGCGCAGTTCGGGATTGATCTCGTCCGCCACGATGTAGTGCAGATCGACGCAGCCCTCGATCAGGAAGTACAGTGCGTCGGCCGGCCCGCCGGTCTCGAAGATCGTCTCGCCGTCCTTGAAGGTTATCTCCTCGGCCAGCATGGCAACGGCGTTGAGAGAATCGTTCGCCAGTTGGCCGAAGAATGGGTAGCGGCGCAACAGCTCCGGTGAAACCATGCTCAGTCCTCCTGATCCACAGCGGATTCGTGCGGTGTGATGTCTTAGAGACTGTTTTGAAAATCGCGATTGCACCGCAGAGACGCTGAGGTCGCAGAGAAGTCTTTAGAAAAACTCAGCGCTCTCTGCGCCTCGGCGGTGAATCTCGACCCTTTTCAAACACTCTCTTACAGAAACGCTCGCTCGCGCAGGGCCTGGATGACGAGATCGGCAGCGTGTGGCACAGCAACCGCGACCGGTGGCGTAAGCGCTTCCGAGAAATCGTACGCACTCTCGGTTTCCACGGCGACGACCATCACGCGATCGGGCAAATGTGCTCCCATCGCGCGCCCGACTTGCAGCGCGGTCGGCAGGGACGTGTCATGCGCCGACGCAGTGTGCCCGGCGGAGAGATCAGGCAGGTCTTCGAGCGCGAGGCGCATCACGCTGCCCACGGGTCGCTGCCCGGTCGTCATGGCATCGATCAGGATCACGTGATCGTAACCCAGCATGCGTTCCATCAGGCCCAGGCCGCCCAACGACACACAATCAATATCGATTTCAGATTGCGGATTTTTGATTTTAGATTGATCGCTACAATCCGCAATCTGCATTCCGCATTCCGCAATCTGCATTCCGCATTCCGCATTCCGCAATCGCTGCTTGACTTCTTCGGCCACACGCCAGCCGACGCCGTCATCGCCCAAGATCGGATTGCCCAGGCCGATGACGAGAGCAGACGAGGGATGAGGGACTAACGACGAAAGCCGGTCGTCCTGCGTGATTGTCGTTCGCCCTTCGTCCTCGGTCATTCGTCGCGCACCTATCTCAGCAATACTGGCGCAACACCGCGATCGACTCGCCCTGCGCATCGCGGATCGTGACTTCCAACGGCATCTGTCCGGGCAGCGAGTGCGTGGCACAGCCGAAGCATGGGTCGTAGGCGCGGAAGGCCATCTCGATCATGTTGAGCAGACCCTCCGTCACGACTTTGCCTTTGGTGATCAGACTCTGCGCGGCCTTCTGGGTGGACATCTGGATCGGCGCGTAGTTGTTCGTCGTGCCGACGATGAGATTGACCCGGGTCAGGACGCCGCGCTCGTCCGTCCAATAGTGATGCGTCAGCGTGCCGCGTGGCGCTTCGACGATGCCGACGCCCTCGGTCGGTTTCTCGGTCGGGATGGCGTGGAATTTGTCGGACGCGATTTCCGGATCGGTCGCCAGCTCGACGATGCGCTCGGCGGCGTACAGCAGCTCGATCAGCCGCGCCCAGTGCGTCGCCAGCCGGGCGTGCACCACCTTCGTTTTGCCCGTGCTGGTGTAGCGCTCCCCTTCTTCTTGCACCAGCGTCGCGTAGAACTTCTCGTACTCTTCCTGCGCGCGCGGGGTCGCCATGCCATCGGCGGCGTTCAGCCGTGACAGCGGCGTGGCGCAATACACGCCGGAATCCTTGCCATCGACGAAGCCCTTCCAGCCGATCTTCTTGAGATACGGGAACTTGAGATAGGTCCACGGCTCGACGCGCTCGGCGATCCAGTCGGTGTACTCGTGGGCCGCATACTTGCCGATGCGATTGCCGTCCGGATCGACCACGCTGACTTTGCCGTCGTAGAAGTTGACCTTGTTGTTCTCGTCCACCGTGCCGATGTAGTAGGTGCGATGCGTGTAGACATCGCCCAGAATCAGATCGACGTAGGCCTTGTTGCCCAGGACGATGTCGTTGAACAGTTTCAGGCTGAACTGGGCGAACTCGATTGCCCAGCGACCCATCTCGGCGATCTCGGCGGCCTGCTCCTGGGTGATGCCTTTCGTCAGCCCACCGGGGATCGACGTGCACGGGTGCACCTTGCGCCCACCGATGATCTCGACGATGTGGTGACCGTATTTGCGCGCCTGGATCACCTTGCCGCCAATCTCTAATCCTACTTTGTGAATGACACCCAGAATATTTCTCTGGGCGACAGGCGCATCAGGCCCCATCACGAAATCCGGGCCGGCCAGCGCGTAGAAATGCGTGGTGTGATCGGTGAAGTAGAAGCCGCTGTACAGCAGTTCGCGCAGTTTCTTGGCCGTCGGCGGCGGATCGACGTGGTACACGGCGTCGGCGGCTTTGGCAGCGGCCATGTGGTGCGCCTCGGGGCACACGCCGCAGATGCGATTCGTCAGCAGCGGCATCTCCTCGACCGGGCGGCCCACGCAGAAGCGCTCGAAGCCGCGCAACTCCGGAATCTGGAAGTAGGTGTTGGCGACATCGCCTTCTTCGTTCAAGAAGATCTCAATCTTGCCGTGGCCTTCCAGGCGGGTGATCGGGTCAATCGTAATCCGTTGCATGGAACCCTCCATGAAAAGGATGAAGGCGGAGGGATGAGGGATGAAGTTGTTTCATCCTTCCGCCCTCATCCTTCATCCTTTTGCTGTCCACGCCGGCTTCGCCGCCCGCAGCAGCGACTTCGCCAGGTTGAAGCGATAGAACTGCCCGGTCGGATCAGGAAGGCCGTCGAGGATGCGGTCGATCTCCTCCGGCTCTTTGGCATCGACAACCGAAGCGAACGCGGTGATCAGGCGTGCGCCGTAGTCGATCACACCCTCGGCCGGGCCGTAGCACCCGATGCACTGCGCGCCGGCTTGTGGGCACAGCGCGCCGCACCCGCTCCGCGTCGCCGGGCCATTGCACGGAATGCCCTGCTCCAGCAGGCACAGCGCCGGATCGGCTTCCACATCCTGAATTCGCACGAACCGGGTAATCGCCTTCACGTTGCGCTTGCGCGGGCAGTCGTCACACACGGTCGATCCGCCCGCACCGATCACCGAGCCGGGCGGCGGCAGCGTCGCCTCGCCGTGCAAGACTTTGACGACCAGATCGATCACCGCCGCGATCTGATGCGACTCCGGCGGGCAGCCGGGCATATAGTAATCCACCGGCACGATCTGATCGAGCGTTCTCAGCACCGGGTGAAACTCCGGGATGTGGAGCGCACCTTCCGGCGCGGCCCACGTGGGCTGAGGCCGGACGCCCTGTGGATTGTCCGTCGAGACGGTGTTGTACACCGTGTCGAAAATCTCTTGTGGACTGGTCAGATTCGCCAGGCCGGGGATGCAACCCTCGCATGCGCACGATCCAAAGGCGACGAGAATCTTCGACTTGCGCCGCATCAGGTGCGCCATCTCTTCGTTTTCGCTATTGCGAATCCCGCCGTTGAACAACGTCAACAGGATCGATCCGTCGTCCATCGCCTGAACATCTTTGTACTTGGCGTCCATCGCCACCGGCCAGAAGACGACGTCGAAGTTGGCGTCCACGTCGAGTATCTTCTCGTGGATGTTCAGCACGGCGATCTCGCACCCGCCGCACGCGGCGGCCCAGTACATCGCGAATTTGGGTTTGCCGTTCTGCGTCATGCCGCCACCTCCGCCTGTTCAGACGAAGGACGATGGACGAAGGACGACGGATGTCCGTCTTTGGTCGTTCGTCCTTCGTCGTTCCTCCAGTTCAGCGGGCCGAGCGCGCGGATCTCCTCGACCATCGCCGTGATGGCCTCCGCCAGTTTCACGCCCTCGGCGGCGCTGGCCCACACCAGTTTCACCCGCTCCGGCTCGATACCGAACTGCTTCAGAGTCCGCTGCAGCAGCAGGTATCGGCGCAGCGCCTTGTAGTTCTGCTCGATATAGTGGCACTCGCCCGGATGACAGCCGGTGATCAATACGCCGTCCGCACCGCCCGCCAGCGCCTTGAGCACGAAGGTCGGATCGAGGCGACCCGAGCACATCAGGCGAATCAGACGGATATTGGGCGGATACTTCACGCGCGCGGTGCCGGCCAGGTCGGCGGCGCGGTAACTGCACCAGTTGCAGGTGAAGCCGATGATCACAGGTTCAAATTGCTCTTGTTCGTTCATGGGTCTTCTCCGCTTGACAAAGGACGATAGACGAACGACGAATGACTTTCGTCCTTCGTCGTCGGTCATCCGTCATACAGGCACTGCCTCCGATGCAGTCTCCAGGTTGAGCATGAGCAAGCCCTCAATCTGCGCCAGCACCTGTTCGTTGCTGAAGCCCGTGCCGCTGATCGCGCCCGCCGGGCAGGCCGCCACGCACGTGCCGCAGCCCTGGCACAGCGCCGGATTGATCTCGGTCACCATGCGATCCTCGTGGAAGGTGATGGCGTTGAACGGGCACAGGTTGTTGCAGATGCGGCAGCCGGAGCACTTGTCCTCATCGACGCTGGCGCGGAACGGTTCGAGCGCGATCTCCTTCTGCTGGATGCGGCCCAGCACGCGCGCCGCCGCCGCCGCGCCCTGCACCACGCTGGACGGGATGTCCTTTGGCCCCTGGTTGCAGCCCGCGATGAAAATGCCTTCAGTCATCGTCGCAACCGGATCGAGTTTGGGGTGCTTCTCGATGTACCAGCCGTCGGCGCTGCACGAGATACCGAACAGCTGGGCCACTGCTTTGGCATCGCGTCGTGGCTCCAGGCCGACCGACAGAATGACCATGTCCACCGGGATGCGCCGCTGCTTTCCGACCAGCGTGTCTTCGACCTGGATGATCAGCTTGTCTTCCTCGCCGGGCAGGCGGACGGCGTCGGTCACTTCCGCGACTTTGCCGCGCACGAACAGCGTGCCTTCCTCCAACACCCGCTGATAGAACTCATCGTAGGCCTTGAATGCCGTGCGCATGTCGATGTAGAAGTTATAGACCGTCGCGCCGGTGCGCTCCTTGACCAGGTGCGCGAACTTCAGGCTCTGCATACAGCAGATCACCGAGCAGTAGTTGTTGAAGTTGCGGTCGCGGCTGCCCACGCAGTGAATGACGCCCACCGTCTTGGGCATGGTCTTGCCATCGCGCAGAAAAATGTTGCCGTTGGTCGGTCCGGCGGCGTTGCTCAGGCGCTCGAACTCCAGGCTGGTGAACACGTTCGCCAGGCGCCCGTAACCGTACTGGCTCACCCGGCGCGCATCGAAGATGTCATAGCCCGTCGCCAGGATGATGTTGCCGACCGGCACGGTGATGGTTTCATCTTTCTGTGTAAAGTCGATAGCGCCCGTCGGGCAGAACTTCTCGCAGGCGCGGCACGTGCCTTTCTGGAAGTAAGTGCAGTTGGGGCGGTCAATCACCGGATACTTGGGCACGGCCTGCGGGAAAGGCGTGTAGACCGCCTTGCGATAGCCCAGGCCGGCTTCGTAGATGTCGTCGATGACTTTCTTGGGGCACTTCTCCTGACAGATGCCGCAGCCGGTGCACAGCTCGGTCTTCACGTAGCGGGCCTTCTTCTTAATCGTCACGGTGAAGTTGCCAACGTACCCATCAACTTTGGTGACCTCGCTCCAGGTGAGCGGCGTGACGTTCGGATGGGTGCCCACCGAGACCATGCGCGGTGTGAGGATGCAGGCGGCGCAATCGAGCGTAGGGAAGGTCTTGTCGAACTGCGCCATGTGCCCACCGATCGACGGCTCGCGCTCGACCAGATACACCGGGTAACCCGCATCGGCGATCTCCAGCGCCGCCTGAATGCCGGCGATACCACCGCCGACCACCAGGGTCGCCGGATGAATGGGCACGTGCAGCGGCTCCAACGGCTGATGGTGTAACACGCGCTCGACGCCGCCGGACACGACGGCCTTGGCTTTCCCGGTGGCGGCGACTCTGTCCGTGTGCACCCAGGAAACCTGTTCGCGGATCGACACCAGTTCGCACAGGTACGGGTTCAGGCCGGCGCGTTGGCAGGCCGTGCGGAAGGTCTGCTCGTGCAGGTGGGGCGAGCAGGCCGCGACGACGACGCGCGTCAGACCCAGTTCCTTGATGTCCTTCTCGATCAGTTCCTGGCCCAGGCTGGAGCACATGAACTTATAGTCGCGGGCAATCACCACGCCGCGATGCTTCAGCCGCCCGACGGCCCACTGCGCCACATCCACCACGTCCACCACACCAGCGATATTTGTGCCGCAATGGCAGACATACACGCCAATGCGCTCCTGCGGATCGGCCGGCGTTTGAGAAATCAGTTCGTCGGTCATTTGTCTGCCTCCTCATCTTCGGGCACACGCTGCAGCGGCGGCGGCATGGGCAAGCCCTCCTTCTTGCTGCGCCTCGCGGCGCGCGTTTCAGCCCTCTCAACCACCTCCGGGACCTGGAAGCCGATCTTGCTCAGCGCCGCTCGGGCATCGGTCAACTCGCGACCGAAGCCGAGTACGTTGGGGTCTTTGCCGAACGCCAGCCCGATCAGTTGGGTGAAGAAGATGATCGGCATGTGGTAATTCGTATGGAAGTGGCGGTTCATCTCGGCCTGGAAACCGTCGATGTTCATCTGGCACATCGGGCACAGAGTGACCATCATATCGGCCTTGTAATGGTCCGCAGCCTGAACCAGCCGCCGAATCAACTCAAACGCGGTCGATGGCCCGATGTGGGTCATGTGTCCACCACAGCAGTGCGTCTTCAGTGGAAAGTCAATGACCTCTGCGCCCAGTGCCTTGAGCAGGCGATCCAGCTCGTTGGGATGCTCGTGGTCCGACCAGCGTTTCTCATAATCGGGGCGCGGCACCATGCAACCCAGGTAGGGCGCGACGCGCAGACCTTTGAGCGGGCGCACTACATTGCTCTTCACAGCCTCCAGCCCGATGTCGTGGATGATTACATCCAACAGATGCCGAATCTGAAGCGAGCCGGGTCGATACTGCAGGCCGCCCGCCGCCAGCGCGATGTTGACGCGCTCGTTCAGGCGAGGGCTTTCCTGCATGTAATGATCGGCTTTCGCCAGATTCAGGTAACACGCGCTGCACGGGGCAAGGACAGTGCGCGCGCCGTTGGCCTGCTGCGCCGCCAGCGCCAGGTTGCGGCCGATCAGGGCGTAGGCCGGCGTCAGGCTGATGCCCACGTACTCCGTTGCACCGCAGCAATTCCAGTCGCGGATCTCTTCCAGGTCGAGGCCGAGTGGCTCACACACCGCCAGCAGCGATTCGTGGTACGCCTTGGCGTTGCTCTCCATCGAGCAACCGGGATAATACAGGTAGCGCGTCATGCCACACCCTCCAGTTCCTTGGCGCGCGCCAGAATGGTCTTCAGTTGACCAATGCCCTTGATGCGCCGGGGCTTGATGTCCATGCGACCCTTGGTCAGCATACCCAGGCCCATCGGCGCAATGCCCGGCATGCGCAGTGGAAAATGCTTCAGGTAGTGCCGCGTCGCCAGGCCGAACTCGTAACTGCGCCCATAGGACTCGATGTTGTCGACGAACGTCCGCGCGAAGTCGGGCGCAGTCGATTCCCGGTACAACTTGGCGCGAATGGCCATGCTCTTCAGCGTGTACATCACATCGGCGATGTGAACATCCTGCGGGCAACGCACCACGCAGTGGTAGCACGACACGCAGATCCACGGCGTGTTGCTGCGCAGCGCCTCTTCGCGCATCCCGGCGCGGATCATGGCGAACAACATGCGCGGCGTGTGATCCATGTCCGCCGCCGAGGGGCATGATCCGCCGCACGTGCCACACTGGATACACATCTCCAAACGCGACACGCCCGCAGTGGCCAGACTGACTTCTTCCAGAAAGCGAAGGTTGGGATTGTTAGGGTCTGGGGGTGATGCTGCGGTATGCGTAGTCAAAGGTCACCTCCTGTGGAATGGCGACTGAGCGACAGAGTTGCCGACCTACGGGCCAATTGGGCCGGAGACCGTTCGTCCTACCGGATGAACAAAATGAGCACACCGGGTGGCATGCTCGCAATAGACTATATGAGGCATCTGGTGCAAAATCAACGCGGAGGGAAATGGCGGGATACAACGGTGAGAATGCTTCACAGGAGAGACGCGCAGCCAGTTACTTCCCTGCCGATGGTCTCTCCTTCGCAGGTAAGCGGTTCCGTTCAGTAATACGAGCGGCTCGAACCTCCCTCGCCAGAGGCCCATAAATGGTTCCTGTTCGAGGCACGAACGGCAGCACGAATAACCCGAAAAGTATCATAATGACCGGGGATTTCTAGGCATAGTGACACTTTGCACAGGATCATCGGATCAATGTCATACGCGCCCTCCGACATCCTGCACTGTCCCATCACGGGCCTGCTCCTCTATCCTAAGTGCTATCAAGCAAATTCGGCTATACTGTACGCGGCCATGCATTCACGCTCCCTCCGGCGGCCAAGGCTCGCCGATAGTCCCCTACAGCCCAGCCAGTGCGCTCACGGGATCGCCACGAAGCGCCCTCGCTACCTGCTCAATAACCCGGGCCTGCTCGAGGCGGGCCTGTTGCGCTCGACGAATTAGCCCTTCAGAACGCTCTTCTTCCCGTTCTCCGCCATTCGCCTGGCTCCCGCCGGATTATTCATCCGGCGGATCGGGTGCGGCGGATTACTCACACCGCACCTGCAAACACACTGTACGCCTACCCGAAGGGGAGCGCGAAGCGCCGGGGGCGCGCAGGCGGGGTGGGTGCAGGTGTCCACCACGAGCGCCGCCTCAAATCGGCGCAAGGTGCAAAATCCAATCTAAAGCCGCAAAGAAGTCCCCGGTTTTTCTCTGCGCTCTTTGCGGTGAATATACTCCAAGCGAGTAAGTTCCATTCTATCTGGAGGCCAGAATGACAGACGAACTCTTCAACGCTATGCGCCAGGCCATCGTCGATGGCGACGCCGAGCAAGCCGAGGCGCTCGCCCGGCAGTCGCTTGAGCAAAACATCGATCCATTGGCAGCGATCAATCAGGGCTATGTGCAAGGCATCGACTACGTCGGCGAGCAATTCGGTGCGGGCGAGATGTTCCTGCCCGACTTGATGCTGGCCGCCGAAGCGATGCAGAAAGCGCTCGCCGTTCTCGAACCGGAGATGGCCCGGCGCGGCACGCAACGGCAGGTGCTGGGCAAGGTCGTGATCGGCACGGTCAAAGGCGACATCCACGAGATCGGCAAGAACCTGGTGGCGACGATGCTCTCGGCCGGCGGCTTCCAGGTGTACGACCTGGGCGTAGATGTGCCGTACGCGACATTTGCGGAGAAGGCGCGCGAGGTCGGCGCGGACATCGTCGGGGTGTCGGCGCTGCTGACGACGACGATGACCGGCCAGAGGAGCGTCATCGAAGCGCTCGACGAGATGGGCTTGCGCCCCAGGGTCAAAGTCCTGGTCGGCGGCGCGCCCGTCACTCGTGGCTGGGCCACAGAGATCGGCGCGGACGGCTACAGCGAAGACGCGATGGGAGCCGTCGCGCTGGCGAAGAAATTGGTCGGGGGATACCATGTCTAAGAAGATCAACCCCATCGCCCACCCTCGCCTCAGTCTCAACATTCTCAGCACAGAGGACGTTCGGCGCATACACACGGCCACCTTAGATGTCATTGAGTCGGTCGGCGTGCGGTTCCCTTCACACAAGGCGCTCGACATCTGGGAGGCACACGGCGCGACCGTCGACCGGCAGACGATGATCGTGAAAGTCCCCGGCCACGTTGTCGAAGATGCGCTCAAGAAAGCGCCGCCGATCTACACGCTGGCCGCGTGCGATCCGTCGCAGGATTTGCCGATGGACGGCCATCACGTTTACCTCGGCACCGACGGCTGCGGCGTCGAAGTCGTCGATCTGTTCACCGGCCAGCGTCGGCGCTCGTGCCTGCAAGACGTGGTCGAGATCGCGCGTGTGGGAGATTACCTGGAAGAGATCGCGTTCCACTGGGTGGCCGTCTCCGCGCAAGATTGTCCGCCCCAGACGCGCGCCCTGCACGAGCTTGCCGCGATCTGGCAGAACTCGACGAAGCACGCCCAGACCGAGAGCATCGTCACCGAGCGTGAAGCACGCGCCGCGATCGAGATGGCGGCGGCGATCGCGGGCGGGAAGGACGCGCTCCGCAAGCGGCCCGTCCTGTCGATCATGCAGTGCACCACCAGCCCGCTCGGTCACGACGGCGGCAGCCTCGACGCGGGCCTGGTCGCTGCCGAGGCCGGCGTGCCGGTCGGCTACATGACGATGGCCTCGTGCGCATCGACCGCGCCCGCGACGCTGGCGGGCAATCTCGTCGTCGGCAACGCCGAAGTGATCAGCGCGCTTGCGTTGATGGAGCTGGCTTATCCCGGCGCGCCGGTCTACTACGCGGCGGCGCAGACGGCGATGGACTTGCGCACCGGCGCGTACACCGGCGGCGGGCCGGAAGACTTCCTGTTCGGCGCGGCGACGAACGTGCTGTCCGACTTCTACAACATCCCGTTGTCGATGGGATCGTTCGCCACCGGCGCGAAGGAACCCAACTGGCAAGCCGGCGTCGAGAATAGCCTATCCACATTCATGGCATCGATCGTCGTGTCGGACATGCTGTTGGGCGTGGGCCTGCTGCACGGCAGTCGCATCTGGTCATACGAGCAAATGCTGATGGACTGCGAGATCTACAGCATCGTCCACAAAATGCTCGACGGCATCACCACTGACGACGAGGCGCTGGCGCTCGACGCGATTCGCGCGGTTGGGCCGGGCGGCAATTTCATGACGCAGAAACATACCAAGCGACACATGCGCGAATTGTGGCAGCAGCGCTTCATGGATCGCCGGCCGTACAACGTGTGGGAAGAGAAACGCGACGGCGCGCGTGACTGGGCGCGGCAGAAGGCGCAGGACATCCTGAAGACCCATCAGCCCGATCCGCTCGATCCGAAGTTAGCCGCCGAGTTATCGCGCATCATCGAAGCGGCGGAGCGAGTGACGACGTGATCCGCGAAGAGTACGAATGAACCTCACCTCATCCCCCACCCCTTCTCCTCTCCGCGTCGGAGAGGAGAAGGGGGC
>DATBWU010000377.1:0-11029 GCA_036514635.1 Anaerolineae bacterium
CGCCCGACGTTGAAACGTCGGGCTAATCGCAAGAAGCCGGGTTTACCCGGCTGGGGGTGTGCCAGTCGGCTTCAGCCGACTTCGTTGTAATAGCCGGGGGATAAAATCCCCCGGCTATTACAACGAAGTCGGCTGAAGCCGACTGGCACACCCCCAGCCGGGTAAACCCGGCTTCTTGCGATTAGCCCGACGTTTCAACGTCGGGCGTCGCCGGGCAAGAAATCCATGAGCCAGTCGCCTCCATGGTTTTAATGACATGGGTGTAATCACCAGGCGTACTCCGTGGTTACATCACCTGACTTGCAGTACGGGCTAAATGCGGTAAACTTCTCGCCGGTGCACGACGCGCTCACCCACGATCGAGACATGGCCTCTTCCGATCCGATCACCATCCGCGACGAAGCCATCCGCCATCTCCAGGCGCTCCTGCGCATCGATACGACGAATCCGCCCGGCAAGGAACTTGCTGCCGCGCAATACCTGGACGCCGTGCTGCGCGCCGAGGGATACGAGCCGATCATCCTGGAGGGCGCGCCGGGGCGCGGCAATCTCGTCGCGCGCTACGCGGGCGACCGGACTGCCCCACCGCTTCTGTTATACTCGCATACCGACGTGGTCCACGCCGAGGCAGACCAGTGGACCCACGCACCTTTCGGAGGCGACATCGCCGACGGCAGCGTGTGGGGGCGCGGCGCGCTCGACATGAAAGGCATGGTCGTCATGGAATTGATGACCTTACTGCTGCTCAAGCGCAACGGCGACGCGCTGCATCGCGACGTGATTTTCGCCGCGACCGCCGACGAGGAGGTTGATAGTGACGTGGGCGCCGGCTGGCTGATCGCAACGCATCCCGACCTGGTGCGCGCCGAGTACGGCCTGAGCGAGTTCGGCGGCTATTCGATGCACTTCGAGCGCCGCCGTTTCTACCCGGTGATGACCGCCGAAAAAGGCGTGTGCTGGATGCGGATTCGAGCGCGCGGGCGGCCCGGCCACGGCTCAGTTCCGCACCCGGATAATGCCGTGCTGCAACTCGCTCGCGCGATCGATCGCGCGGCCGGGCGGCCGCTCCCGCTGCACGTCACACCCACCGCCGCCGAGTTCATTCGCCGCATCGCCGCAGCGCTCGACACGCGGCGCGCGCTCAGCCTCCGCGCGCTGCTCAACCCCATCACCTATCCGCTGGCCGCCGCACGAATGTCGAGCACCGGCCTGGGCGCGAGCCTGCGGGCCAGCCTGCACAACACCGTCTCGCCCACGCAGCTCGCGGCGGGCACGACGCCCAACGTCATCCCCTCCGTGGCCGAAGCCACGCTCGACGGGCGCTTGCTTCCCGGCTTCGATCAGGAATCGTTTTTAGCCGAGCTGCGCCCGCGCCTGGGGCCGCGCATCGAAATCGAGATCGAGCACTACTCGCCGCCGCTCGAGGTTTCAGCGGACACGCCCCTCTTTCACGCCATCGAATCTAACCTGCATCGACACGATCCGCAGGGCATCGTCGTCCCGTATATGTTGAGTGGGGCAACCGACGCCAAGTTGTTCAGCCAGTTGGGCATCAAGTGCTACGGCTTCTCGCCGTTGAGGCTGAGACCCGACGAGGCGTTCGACCGCCTGATCCACGCCCATGACGAGCGCGTCAGCATTGACGCGCTGGCGTTCGGCGTGCAAGTGCTGTACGAGACGGTGCGAAATTTCTGCCGGCAGTAATCCTCAGGCCGGGAACCAGGAGCTATCGCCGCTATGCCAAACCCCAAAGTGCGTATCGTCTGGATTGAAGATGATCCTGAGCTGTTGCGGCTGGGCCAGCTCGTCCTGTCGCACAAGGGCTACGAGGTGATCACCGTCAACGACAGCCGCGAAGGCTTCGAAGTGGTGCAGCGTGAGAAACCGGATGTCATCCTGCTGGACCTGATGATGCCCGATGTGGACGGCTGGGCGATTTACAACCAGATCAAGGCTACGCCGGAGCTGAAGAATACACCCGTCATCGTCGCCACCGCCAAGGCGCAGGCCGCCGACAAGGCCCTGGCACTCCATCTGGCGAAAGTGGATGGCTACCTGATCAAGCCCTATGATCAGAATCAGTTGCTCGACATCCTCAGCCGGGTCATCGAGCGCGGGAAACAGGCCCGGGGCGAATCCTCCTGATCTGGCAATTATTCACATGTGCGGGTAACTGCTCAGCCTCACCCCCCGGCCCCCTCTCCCGAAGTGGAACAGCGCACTTCGAAAGAGGGGGAGGGCGCTCTCTGCGTTCTCGGCGGTTCAATTGTATGCACTCAACCGCCCTGAGCGCTTGACCGAAGTCCGGCTAGACACTTGACCTCTTTTGGTGTAGACTTGTGCCAATTCGTACCTGGGTTAGCATACTCTGAGAGCCTGCCTGAAAAGGAGCGGCCGGAGCTGTCCTCGCCCTTCCAGACGGCCCTAAGGAGCGAAATTTAGCATGACCGAAGACAAGAAGAAAGTCGTATGCATAGAAGATGAGCCTGAAATGATCGATTTGGTGAAGCTCATCCTGGGCCGCCGAGGCTTTGATCTGACCGGCGCGATGGGTGGGCGCGAGGGCCTGGAAACGATCCGGCGCGTCAAGCCCGACCTCGTCCTCCTCGACCTGATGATGCCCGACATGGATGGTTGGGAAGTGTACCAGCAGATGAAGGCCGATCCTGATATGCAGAAAATCCCGGTGATCGTGGTCACGGCCAAGGCTCAAAGCATCGATAAAGTGCTGGGTCTTCACATCGCCAAAGTGGACGACTACGTCACCAAACCGTTTGGCCCGCAAGAGCTTCTTCTGAGCGTCGAAAAGGTGCTGGGTCTGAAAGTGTAACGACCCGCGCGCCGGTGATCATCGATCCCCGCGCCCGACGCTAAGCACGCTGGCGAACCACGCGCGACGCGACCTGTTCCAGGTCGCGTCGCTTTGTTATAGAACTGTGATGCACTAGGAGGGTTAGGGGGTTGATTGCGCCGCACCACCCGATCTATAGTCAGAGCAACACTGTCGCAGGAGGTCGGGGGCCATGCTGCAAATACTCTTCGACAGATTCGTCAATCGGTTCCGCCTTCGCCACGTACCGGCCTGGGCGCGAGTGCCCGATCGGCTGCTTCCACGTCTACGCCCATCGTATCGATGGTGGGTACGCTGGTAACACATTGGGAACCGGGTTTCTTAGCGAAACCCGGTTTCGCTTCACTGTGCAGGCTTCAGCGCATCGACCACCGGCAGGAACAAGACATCTGTCAGCGAATCGCGCTCGTCGATGAGACTCTGCATCAAGACCAGGTAAGTCGTGCCACCGCTCTCGGCGACGGCCATATCGACCCCGATAATCGAGATATCCGCTCTGTAGAGTATCCAGTCCAGCCCATTGGCCTGGCGTGTGCCGACTTGCTCGAACTTGGCCTTGGCACCGGCCTGCTCAAACTGCGATTCCATTAACCTCAACACCATGTCCGGCGCAACCGGCGCGGCCTGCTGCACCAACGCGGTCTGATCCGTCAGCGATCCGGTCGGCGTATACGCGCCCGGCCCGACCGATGGCCAGCCATCCGGCCTGACACTACTGAAGCCCATACTCGATTCGGTGAATGGAACGAGATCGATCTGCACCGCATTCGCCGGCGGAACAAAGGTTAACGTGCCCATCTCCGGCGCAATGCACGAATCGTCTGGCTTTGCCGTGGGATCGTCGAAGAAGGCCAGCACGATGTTGCGCGGGCAGTCTCCACCCGTCAGGCTGGCCCCGTGACCGGCGTTCGGCAATTCGATGAAGACACTCTGGCTCAGCGTCTGCGCGGCGAGCTGCCCCCACTCCGGCGGCGTGATCGGATCAAACTGGCCGGACAGCACCAGCGTCGGCACGTCACTGGTGACCGGCTGATCTTCGACCGCGCCCGCCGGGCCAACGCCCCACGCATTGCACAGATTGAAAATGTCCCGGCTCGCCAGAACGCGAAAGTCCGGAAACTGCTGGATCGCCGCATCGATCTGATCCAGCGTGCCGAAGGGCACTTCCTCATCGCACTGAACCGAGAAGTGCATCCCGTAACTGATTTCGTCGTACTGGGACATGAGCTGCCCCTGCAAGTAGCCTATGAGTGCGTAGTTGCCGTTGCGCACATCGTCGAGCAGGCGCGGCAGGAAGGGCAGGATCGAGGTGATGTACAGGTACTGGAACGTCACGCCTAGCAGGCTGTCGCCGTTCAACAGCATGTCCTGCTTCTCGCCCGACTTGAGCGTGATGGGGAACGTCACCGGCTCCTCGTTGAGCTGCTGCACCAGGTCGAAGAACTCTTGCCGGAAATCGGGGAACATGCCGCTACATGCCGCATCGGCCGCGCACGCCTGAGCGAGCACATCGAATGCGCGCGCGCCGTTACTGGACAGCGTCGTGTACAGGTCGATCTGAAGCGGCACGACCGAGTCGATGACCACGCTGCGAATTCCCTGTGGGGAGTCGCGGAGGATCGTCAGCGCCAGCCGCGTGCCATACGAAATGCCGTACAGGTTCCACGCCTCGATGCCGAGTGCGACCCGCAGATCGTTCAGGTCGGCGGCGTTTTCGGCGCTGTTGAAGGCGGCCAGGTTCACGTCCTGGCTCGCCAGGCGATTGCGGCACTCCACCAATATGGCGTTGCTCTGCTTTTCAGACTCCTCGATGCTCAAATCTTTATCCAGCACGCTGAAGGCCCAATCTTTGAATTCGGGACAGTTCAGCGCGGGCTGCGAGTACCCGGTGCCACGCTGATCGACCAGAATCAGGTCGCGCTTCTCCAGCAGCGGCGCAAAGACTTGACTGAATTGCTCAATCGTCGAGCGCAGCGGGCTGCCGCCAGGGCCGCCTTCCAGGTAAACGATCGGATCGGGCGCGGGGCTGGAAGCCTCGCTCTTAAAACGGGCCACGGCCACCTTGATCATCTTGAGATCATCTGAACGGGTGCGGTCTTCGGGCACGATCAGATAGCCGCAGTCTGCCGTCTGCCCCTGCGGTACTTCGAACCAGCAGTCGGTCGATTCAAAACGCGGCACGCCGGTGGAAGAGGTCGGTTGAGGCGTCGCCGGCGAGGTCGGCGCGGGTGTCGGTGTCGTGCAGGCCGATAGCCCAATCGAGAGAATCACAACCAGGTACAGCCATCGTCGAATGTTCATGTCCGTCCTTCCTACAACCCCCCGCAGGTTCACGCTTCGCGGCCTGCGGGAGGGTCCTTAATCTCAAGCAGAGTATAACATACGCTCGCGATTGAAGAAACGCAGGGCCAGTGCGAAACCTGCCACTGCGGCGATCAGGCTGCTGAGGATACTGAACAGCACGGCAAAGGGCGGCATGATCCCGCCGACGGCCATGATGCTGAGCGCGGCGGCGGGGCCGTAGATCGGGATCAGGAAGGACAGCGTGTTAGTCGCCGGGGCGAAGGCGGCGACGAATGCCGGCACCATGGCCGCCAGCATCACCGGCGTCGCCGCCGACTGTGCGTCTTTGAAGGCCTTGGTGCGCACGCTGACGATCATCAGCACCACGCTCATGAACAGCGCCAGCGGCAGACCCACGATCATCGCGCCCAGGATGACGCTGAAAGGCAGCAGTGCGCCTTCCGTCACCGACTCCGGCAGCAGGTTGCTCGACAGCCAGAAGCCGATGAAGGTCAGGACAACCGGAATCGCCGAGATGGTGAACACGGCGGCCAATTTGCCCAGCAGCACCTCACCGTCACTGGCCGGCGTGGCGAGCAGCGCCTCTAACGTGCCCCGCTCTTTTTCGCCCGCCGTCACGTCGATGGCAATGAACAGCCCGCCCTGAACGACGATCACGGCCAGCAAGATCGGCAGGCTGAACGCGGCGAGCACTCCGGCTAACTGCTCCGGCGTCGCCAGATCGCGCGTGTCGAGCGTAACCGGATTGAGCAAGTCCGCATCGAGTTGACGTACCTGAAGGCGGGCCACGGAGACGATGCGGCTGTAGGTGTTGATCGCCAGGTCAAGCCGCTCGGCGGAGAAGCGCCCGCCGAAGATGCCGCCGGCCGTCTGGTTCGTCAGGAGTGTCAGCGTCGCCGACTGCTCATCGGCGATCTGCTGGCTGAAGCCGGCCGGAATGATCAGTCCGGCGGCGGTCTCACCGCTTCTGATCTTCGCCTCCAAATCGCCTTCAAACGGTTCCAGCGTGATCGCGAATGTCTTCAACACGCTCAGAAACGCCGGCCCCGCGTGCTCGATGCCCTGCGCCGGGATCGTCAACGGCTCTTTCGCCCTCGCAATGATTGCCGCGGTCAGCATCGGGTTGAACACGGCGTAGAAAACGCCGATGATCAAGGGGATGAGGATCGCTTGGGTCAACGCTTTCCGGTCACGAATATTGTCCATCAACTCTTTGCGCCAGATATTGGTGATGCGACTGAGCATGTTACGCCTCCCGTACCTGCCGGGCATATTCGCTGATGTGCAGGCCCTCTCGACCGGCTAATGCGACAAACGCATCCTCCAGATTGTCTTTGCCGGCCTGAGCGATGAGCGCCGGCGGCGCGCCGAACGCGGCGATCTGGCCTTGGACGATGATGGCAATCTGATCGCACAGCCGCTCGGCCTCGTCCATGTAGTGTGTGCTGAACAGCACGCAGCGCCCCTGATCCCGAAACAGGCGAATCGTCTCTCGTGTGTCGCGCACGGCCATCACGTCCAGACCGCTGGTCGGCTCGTCCATGATGATGTTGCGCGGATCGTGCACCAGGGCGCGGCCCAATACGATCTTTTGCCGCTGGCCCCGGCTGAAGCCTTCGGCGCGCCGATCGGCGATGTCTTCCATTTTCAGCTCACGAATCACCGCCTCAACCCGATCGTCCAGCGCCCGACCCTTCAGGCCGTAGAAGCGGCCATAGTAACGCAATTGCTCGCGCGTGGTCAGGCGCGGATAGACGCCGGTCATGTCCGACTGCATGCCGAGCACCCGGCGCGCGGCCTGTGGGTTGTGCGTTACATCGTACCCGCCGACGATCGCCGTCCCGGCCATCGGCTTGATCAGCCCGGCGATCATGCGCAGCGTCGTCGTCTTGCCCGCGCCGTTCGGGCCGAGCAGGCCGGTGATCTGCCCGTCGGGGCAGGTGAAACTCACGCCGTCCACGGCTTTGACATCGCCGTAGTGCTTCTTGAGACCTCGAATTTCGATCATCGCAAAGGCTCCATGTTCAGGATTATAACGGGCCTGCTCAGAAGCGGCCAGCCGGGCGCGCCGCCGCACTCCGGCGAAACCGCAGTATACTGAACGCGCCTGAAACTTCGAGCCGGAGTGCCGACTTTAGTCGGCTCAGTGGAACAGGCTGACCCCACTCCGCTTGCCCATGTCCGCCGTGAGGCGGTGGGCCGCTAGGCGCAAGCCTGCACTCCAGATTTTAGTCTAAAATACGGGTACACTTTCAGCGAGGTAAGCCAATGGAACTCAAGCTCGTCACGATCGATAAACCCGCCGACCTGAATTTCATCCTGGGTCAATCCCACTTCATCAAGACCGTGGAAGACGTGCACGAGGCGCTGGTGCAGAGCGTGCCCGGCATCAAGTTTGGGATGGCCTTCTGCGAAGCGAGCGGCCCGTCGCTGGTGCGCGCATCGGGCACGGACGCGGCGCTGGTCGAGCTTGCCGCAAAGAACGCGCTGGCGCTGAGCGCGGGTCATTCGTTTATCATCATCTTGGGTGCGGGCTTTTTTCCCGTCAATGTGTTGAACACGGTCAAGATGGTGCCGGAGGTGTGCCGCATCTTCTGCGCCACGGCGAACCCTACCCAGGTCGTCGTCGCCGAAAGCGAACAGGGGCGCGGCATCCTCGGCGTGATCGATGGAGAGAAGACGAAGGGTCTCGAAACCGAAGCCGACGTGGCGCACCGCAAAGCGTTCTTGCGGAAGATCGGGTACAAACTGTAGTCAATTGACCTGCCGCGCCATGATCTCCTCGTACAGCTCCTCCCCGGTGATGCTCGACACGTGGCTACGCACCGGCAGGAGCGTCTCGCGAAAGACCGGTCCCAGATCGACGCCGGTCGCCTGATAGCATAACTGAATCGCACGCGCGGCGTTGGCGATGACGTAACGCGGCTCGAAGCGATCGAGGTCGTCGAAGAACCAGCCGCAACTGGTGAACATGCGCTGGCGATGCAATTGCGCCTTGACCAGATGCCCGATGCGCTGTGAATGGCCTACGTTCAGAATGCGCCGGGCGTGCTCGTCTACGAGCGTGCGCATGTCGGTAAGCCCCAGCACCACGTCGATCGACCGGTCGATGAGATGCCACGGCTGCTCGATGATGAGTCGCGTTTCGTGCAAGTAGATCGCGTCGATCTCATCGGCCAGCAGATCGAGCGCCGAGCGCAGCGCGGGCTTCCAGGAGGCATCGCCCGACGTGCAGGCGCACCCGGCATCCCACCGCGCCAGACCATGATCGCACGACCAGGCGGTGAGCTGCCGGATCTCGATTTCCGTGGTCGGCGGATGCCGGCGCAGGTACTCGGTGAGTGAGAGCACCGCGTAGGCCTCATCGCCGCCCGCCAACAGGCTGCCCAGAAAGTCGACGCCCTGCCGGTGATGGTGCCCGAAGGTTTCCCCATCAGTCGCAACGAGCGTGAGGCAGCCGGCCCGATTCGACAATGCTTCACGCGCCCATCCACGCTGCGCGTTCAAGCGCGGCAGGCCAAAAGCGATAGCATTAGACAGCTCCTGATCGCGCACGAACACGGCGAAGTAGCCGCCGTGCGGCAGCCGGACACGATACGGCCCTGCCCCGGCGCTCAGGTCGCCACACACCTGTGGCTCGCTCAAGATCGTGAAGGACAAGCCCTCTTCAGACAACACCTCCAGCGTATCCAGATCGACGGCCATCTCCGGCAGCCAAATGCCGCGCGGCTGGCGACCGAAGCGATGATGAAACGAGGCGAGGCCCCAACGCACCTGCGTCACTTTATCGCGGTGGCGCGCCAGCGGCAGAATGGTGTGATGCGCCGGCTGGGCGATAGCGCCGCCGACGCCGATCGCCGCCACCCGGCGGCGATCGGAATCGACGATGCGCTGATACACGTCGGGCGCATAGCGCGCCAGCCATCCCATCAGCGTCGGGCCGATGTTGTATGACAGGCTATCGAAATAGCCGCGCTCGGCTAGTGGGCGGTAACATTCCGCCATGATCTTCTCATTGAAATCGTGATAGGGCGCGGCCTGCGGCTCGACCGGCATGACGCCGGTGAACGGGTCTTCACGCGGGGGCTGATAGAAGTGGCCGTGAACGGCAAGGGTCGAAGTGTTCAGCATACATTCCGTCGCAAAGATTTCGGACACGGATGAACACGGACAAACACGGATCAGAATCAGTGTTCATCTGTGTTCACGGGAGCACTGCACCGCATGTGTCCGTGTCCCATACTTTGGCTGCGGCGGGAGCCGCGCTATGGATAAGTCCACGCGGGCCGTGCAGTGACATCAGCCGGCCGCGGGCAGCAGTGTGAAGTGCACAGACATCTTCCACACGCCGCCCGGTTTCAGCTCCAGCGGCCAGTGCGCCAGGAACGACGCGCCCTGATACACACGCTCGAAGCCGGCTTCCGAATTGGATACCGTCTCGATCGGGAACTGCCACCACGTCGCGGCTTCACTCAGCCGGATGATCACGCGGCCCATCCACTCGTGGACGATTGCCACCTCGGTCGCGCCGCGCGTGGCGCTGATCTCGTTCAGGCGCTTCAATGAACCGCCCGGCCATACGGCATACGCGCCCTCGCTGCTGTCGCCGCCGGACACGCCCCAGTTGGTCTCGACGCCGAAGCGCACGCTTAAGGCTTGATCGCCGATGTTCGTCACAGTGTACGTCACGGCCAACTCGCTCTTGCCCGGTTTCGCTACAATCTTCTTCTCGACGCGCAGCGGCACGCGCACGCCGTTCACGTCGGCGCTGCCGTCACGCGCCAGCGTCAGGGTCGCCGCGCCGCGCGCCGTGGAGGTCTTGAGCGTATACGGCTGCGCGACAAAATCGCCCAACTCGTGATAAGTCGAATGGTAATACGCATCGAGCGTCACATCGGGTGGGAAGACATGATCGATCAGCCCGGCGCGGCGATACCGATCGTAGATCAGCCGCTTCTCCAGCCCTGCCTCTTTAGCGCGAATCGCCCTGGGCTGCGAACCGTCCAGCGGAATAGGCTGCCCGGCGACGATCAGCGTGCCATTCATCGCCGCCTCGACCAGGCTGGCATGATACGCCTCGGGCCGGCGCGACAGGACATTCAGCAGGTTGATGTTCGTCGCGCGCCAGTCCCAAGCTACCACCGACCCGCCCTGCCTGGGCGACGCCATCAAGTGCTGCGTGTCGGTGGACAGCATCGCTTCCTCGAAGCCGTCGCAGTCGATGTCGGCCAGCGTCACATCGGCCCACGTCTCGGCGGCGTGCAGGGCGCGATCGGCCAACGCTTCGGCCTCGATCAGATGTTGGGCTGCCGCCTCGCGGATATGGAACAGGTACACGCCGCCGAACACGCCGTGCCAGTACGGGCAATCGCACTGGCTGGCCCACAGGTGATCCAGCGCTCGCGCGCGCAACGCGGCCTTCTTGATCTGGTGCACCTTCTTGCTGGCGTAGACGATCTTTTTGTGCAGGGTGTTCACTTCCGGGTATTTGGTCATGAACGAGCGCCAGGTGCCGCCTTTGACGTAGCGCAAAATGTCCTCGCGACCCGCGTCGAGGAGTTGCTGCTTGAGCGCGGCCAACTCCTGCGCGCGCGCGGCCGGAAGCGACCACACGGTCATTTCTTCGTACGCGCTCGCAGGCAAATAGACGCGCCCCAGCGGCGGCAACATGCGCGTTGCGTCATCCAGCGTCACCAGCGTCAGCCAATCGGCGCTGCGCTCCAAAGCATCGAAAAACGTTTCGACCCAGCCTTCGCTTCGGTCATCTCCCCAGCACAGGTTGTACGTGCCCGGCCACAACCCGAACTTCTCGCCATCGTCGCCCACGGCCACCAGGCGCGCGGGCGCGCCCTCCGGCAACATTGGCTCGGCCCG
>DATBWU010000378.1:0-2964 GCA_036514635.1 Anaerolineae bacterium
TCGGCTCACCGACTTTCGCCGTCAGATCGGCCGGCGTCCAGCCGCCGGTCTCGGCCACGCGACCGTGCAACTCGATCGCCTGTCCCGATGCAGTGCCGCTCGCGATCAGGACCACGATCGGCAGGCCGACGGCGATCGCGATCACAATCAATCGAGCGAGACGTTCCGCGCTCATCCGATCAGCAATCCCATCAACCCGATTGTCACGATGAAGCAGAAAAGGATCACGGGCAGGGGCCGGCAGCCATCCAGCCCAGGCTCGCTGGCGATACGCTTCGCCGTGACGCCGGCCCAGGCCAGTCCACCGATCAACACAACGGCTTGTAACGTGGGCACAACTTGCGTCAGATACGGCGTCCACGCGACGCCCGCCGTGCCGAACAGATTCCAGCCGCGTCCCATCGGATCGGACAGCGTGGGCCACACGTACGACAGGTTGGCGAAAATGAACGACAGGCTGAACGCGATCCACGCGGCCAGCCCGAGCGGCACGAGCGCGTAGGCGAATGCGGTGAATGCTTTCTTGACTTTGACTTTCGATCGCGCCGGCCATCGACCGGCCACGACGGCGAGCACAAACAGTCCGGGCAGCACGCCGAAGACGAAACCTAGAAAGGCCAGCGCATAAACGAACCATTCGGCGGAGCCGACGGTGTACGCAGCGAGTTTTAGATTTCCCCACGGCCCCAGCATCACCGCCGAGTACACGATTGCGCTGCCGAGCAAGATGAAGGCCTTGAAGGCTTCGTCGATTCTGCGGCCCGTGGGGTTCAGCAGGTCCGCGCCGAAGGAGCGCAGATTGACGGCGACGTTATCGTGCGGGCACGTCCGTAGACACTCCATGCACGTGCCGCAGTACGTGTTCTTCACCAGGCTGCCGGGGAAGACCTGCCACGGGCAGCCGTACCCGTCGGCATTGCCGGTGTAGCACGTTTTGAGCGTGTGCGCCGCGCATACCGACATGTCTTTCACGCGCACTTCGATCGGCGCGAGCTGCGAATACAACCCGATGAAGCCGCCCACCGGGCACAGGTATCGACAGAACGCGCGCCGCTCGTAGATCAGACTGGTGGCGATCGCGACGACGAAGAACGCCGCCAGCACGAGGGCCGTTACGCCGGGCTGTGTCAGCACAACCAGGCTGAACAGCGCGACGAGCGTGAAGAGTCCGTTTTGCAGCCAGATGTTGCGGAGCCGCCTGGGCCAGCGCCTGCCGAGCGTCAGGCCTCGGCCGCGCGGACCGAGCACAGCGCCGTTTTGCAGCCATTCACCCGGCAGCGGAATCGGGCAGATGCTGCACCAGCCGCGCCCGAACAAGGGCACAGCAATCAGCATCAACAGCGCCCACCACGCGATCCACACGAAGACGATACCAAAGTTACGGCTGCCGACCGGCGTGCCGATCAACCCGGCGACAATCGCAAGCACCAGGCCGGCCAGCGCGATGGCGCGAATGACGAACTGCGGCCATCGGCTGCGGAGCAGCGGCTTGACGAGTGGAAGGTGCGTAAGCTCGATGCGTGTCATGCCAGTTCGTTGGACGCAGATGAACGCGGATTAGCGCTGATAAAGCGATCTGTGTTCATCCGTGTTTATCCGTGTTCCGTTTGCCTGATCCATACACCGGCGAATGCGGCCAGCACCGCCAGCCCGATCGCGCGCAACAACGTCCAGTCCGGGCCGACGGTCAGTTTGCCGATCATGAATGGATGCAAAGCCCCGCACGTCACCGAGCAGCGGAAACGGAAAGTCCCCGGCTTATCGGCGATGAATGCCAGTTGCTTCGGCTGGCCCGGATCGGCGGTGAGGTTGAGATCGTAGCCGTCGAGGTACAGGCCGTGAACGACATCCTTTGAAACCAGGTCGATCGTTACGCGCTCGCCGAGATTGACGTCGATCTGCGCCGGGGCATACTCGAAGTTGCCCGCCTCGATACGGATGGTCCGATCGATCGGCGCGCCTGGCGGCATTGGCGCGGGAACGAATGCAATCGCCAGCGCGGCCAGCGCGGCGGTGATCAGGCTCCAACGTCGAGAGGACTTCTTCTTCACAGCCATGTGTCCCGGATTAACCGCAGAGAGCGCGGAGATCGCTGAGGAATTCAATATCTCTGCGTTCTCTGCGTGCTCTGCGGTTAGAACAATTCATCCTTACGGCTGCGGCATGTTGGATGGGCCGAAGCGCGAGTAGGTGTTGTCGACGTAGGCGCGGATGTCGGTCACGCTCGTGCCCTGCTTGAGCAGACGCATCGCATCCTGCGTGATGTCCACGCAGATCGAGCAGCCCAGCGCGTGCGGATCGAACTGCGTGGAGCCGTCCGGGTTCTGGCCAGCCACGTAGCACGCGTAGTTCGAGGCGTGCCCCATCGCGCCACAGCCGCAGTAGCAAGGGATATGTTGCATCACGTCGGGGTTGGCGACTGCGAACTGATAGGCCTGGTGCACCGCGACCGGGGCGCTCTGCACCTCGGCGGGCAGGTCGGATAGCGGGGCCATCTTCAGCGCGTGCTGTGTGGCGGCGCTTCCACCGCTACAGCCGGTGGTCAGCCCGCTCAGCACAAGCAGGGCGGCAAGGAGTGGGAACAGCAGTCGGATTCTCCTGATCTTCATAGGTTTCTCTCTTGGCTGGTATTAGCCGCCATTTTATTCGGGCACAGGCGGAGATTATAGTGATATACGTCATTGAATTCGCATGATCTGGTGCTTGTCAAACTTACCTTGCGCAATCGGCCCAACTCTAGTTTACAGACGCCGGATAGGCAGGCGTTAACGTGAGCCTTTCATTTTTCCGCCGTGGCAAAGTGCGCTAAAATAGAACCCGTTGAGAGCGTTCGGCAATTGCCTCACGCCTATCGCCCGACGATTCATCGTCGGGCTAATCAAGAAAAGCCGGATCAATCCGGCTGAAGCGGCAAACAGCCTGCTTCAGCAGGCTTCGCTTTTTCAGCCCGGTGATTCACGGGAG
>DATBWU010000379.1:0-9685 GCA_036514635.1 Anaerolineae bacterium
TATGAGTTTAGTTCCGAGAACGTATGGACATTCATCGCAACTGTGGCGATAATCTTTCGCACACCGATACGATCCAGTGTGCCCGATCAATCGCGGCGCATCGATCACGCGAATGAGGAGAATCGGTTAAGATTAGTAGGATTGCGAAGAGTATCGACCACGTCTCACTACTTCTTACCACCACGGGCTATTGGGCATTTGCCTTGAATCCGCTCGCGGATGTATCATCGACACATGGAATCGATCCTTCTTCGCGAGACACGTCGCGCAAAGCGATTGCTCTTCGTGTTCCCGCATCCCGACGACGAGTCGTTTGGCCCTGGCGGCACGATCGCGCGTTATGCGCGCGAAGGCGCGGCCGTGCATTATGCCTGCGCCACGCGCGGCGAGGCGGGCAGCGTCGCGCCGGAGCGGCTCACGCCGTTCGAGCATCTCCCGGCCGATCAGCGTCTCGGCGCGCTGCGCGAAGGCGAGCTGCGCTGTGCAGCCGGGCATCTGGGATTGACCGGATTGCACGTTCTGGGCTATCGCGATTCGGGCATGCCGGGCAGCGCCGACAACCGCGATCCGCGCGCGTTCGTCAACGCCGATCCGGATCGGGTGACGGGCGAGCTGGTCAGGCTCGTCCGCGAGATTCGTCCGCAAGTCGTCGTGACGTTCGATCCATTCGGCGGCTACGGGCATCCCGATCACATTTTCGCGCATCGACGCACGACCGAAGCCTTTCATGCCGCCGGCGATCCGAAGCGTTATCCCGAAGCGGGTGCGCCGTATCGACCTCACAAACTGTATTGGGCGTCGATCCCGAAACGCTGGTTGAAAGTGATGGTGGCGCTCATGCGGCTGACCCGGCGTGACCCGACGAAATTCGGGCACAATCGAGACATCAACCTGCTCGAAGTGGCGGCGCGCGAATATCCGGTGACCACGCGCATCGATGTCTGGCCGTATTTCCCGATCAAAGTCCAGGCGTCGGCCTGTCACGCCAGCCAGGGTGGAGGAAGCCTGTTGCTGCAGCGGTTCCCCGGATGGATGAGACGCTCCATTCTGGGCTACGAGCGATTCACACTGGTGGAACCGGCGCGCAACGGGCGGCGTGGCATAGAGCGCGACCTGTTCGAAGGGGTCAACGAACAGGCAACGGATGAAAACGGATAAACGAATGCAGGAGGTATCAAAATGAAAACAGTTCGTTCTCTTGTCCTGGTTGGGTTGTTGGCGGCGCTGTTCGGCGCGCGGCCGGTTGTGGCGGCAGGCGACAGTGTGACCGTGGGCCTCGTCAGCGCCGCCGTGTGCAAGGATGCCACGACGGTCACTTTCAGCGGCTCGTCCACGTATTCCAATAATCGACTCGACGTGGGCATCTACTACACGAACGACAAGGGCGAGTATGTGCTGCTCCGGCAGGTGTTCACACCGGCCTTTGGCTCCGGGCCATTCACGATCATGGTGTCGCTGCCGTACAACACGCCCATGACCGAAGGCAAGGTGCTGCGCCTTGATGCGCAGATGCAGCGCCTGAGCGCCGGCTCGTACGTGAACGTCGGCTCACTCCTGGCGGTAGACGTGACCGTGGCCGACAAGAACTGCCTGGATAAGTGCAGCGTTGCGCTCGACACCACCGACGCAGCGCCCGCTAACGGCACGCTCACGCTGCGCAGCCACTTCGGCGCATGGTTCCGGCCCGAGGGCCGCTTGCAGGGCGCCCTGCCGGTAATCGCCGGGCGGAAGGCGCATCTGGTGTTCGTCGGCGTGCCGTGCAATTGGGCCGTGCGGGCGTGGTATTACCCCAAGTCGGGCGACAAGACACCCAAGATGCTGCCGGCTCAATACTGGCCCAACGAGTTCCAGGCAAACAAGCTAGACGTGTCCAATCCCTACGTGACTTCATTCGCCAAGGGTCTAAAGCCGACGCATCCGCTGGAAGAGGACGATCCATTCGTGACGAAGTGACACAGTGCGGCAGAGATGCAAGCTGCCGCGTTTTTATGCCCGGAGTCGAGGAGGCACAATTGGCATCCACAAATGATCGCAAACACTTGGTAGCGGTGATCGGCGCCGGCCCGGCCGGCCTGTTTGCTGCCAAGCAACTCGCCGCCGAGGGCGTGCACGTCGTGATTCTCAATCGCGACATCAAGCCCGGCGGCCTGGCCGAATACGGCATTTACCACGACAAGTACAAAATGAAAGAGGGGCTGCGCAAGCAGTTCCGCCAGATTCTGGCTTCTCCCGGCATCGATTACTACGGCCATGTGACCATCGGCCGATCGACCGGTTTATCGTTGGATGTTCTGCGCGCGCTGGGCTTTCAGGCGATCCTCGTCACCGCCGGCGCGCAAGGGACTAAGTGGCTGGGCCTGCCCGGTGAACACCTGCGCGGCGTGTATCACGCTAAAGACCTGGTCTATCACTACAACCATCTTCCGCCCTACGCCGGCCAGCGCTTCGAGATCGGGCGGCGCGTGGCGATCGTCGGTGTGGGCAACGTCATGCTCGACATCGCGCACTGGGCGATCCGCGATCTGAAGGTGGACGAAGTCGTCGCGGTCGCGCGGCGCGGCCCGGCGGAAGTGAAGTTCGACAAGGCGGAGATACAGATCGTCGGGCGCAATCTCGACCTCGCCGCGCTCGACGCCGAGCTGGAGCGCGTGCGCCCGATCCTGGAGACGATCGGGCAGGATGTTGCCCGGGCCCGGGAACACATCATCGCCGGTGTGGCGAAAGCGCTCGATCCGGTATCGGCGACTCGCTTCCGATTCGACTTCCTGGCATCGCCCACGCGCCTACTGGGCGATGGGCAGGATCGCGTCGTCGGGCTGGAAGTGGAGGACAACACGCTCGTCGCCGCCAATGGCGACACGAAGGCGAAGGGTCTCGGCGCGCAGCGCGCCGTCGATTGCGACACGGTGATCTTCGCCATCGGCGACCGGGTCGATGAATCCTTCGGTCTGCCGGTGAAGTGGAATTCATTTGTGAAGAACCCTGAGCCTCGCTTCCCGATCGAGGGCATTTCGTACGAGGCTTACGATCCGGATGCCCATCGCCCGATTGAAGGCGTGTTCGTGGCCGGTTGGTCGCGCGAGGCCAGCACGGGGTTGGTCGGTGCGGCGCGCAAGGATGGCACGAACGGTGCAAAGGCCGTGCTGCAATACTTGCACACCCTGCCGACGGTCTACAACGGCACACTCGAAGCGTTGAGCGAGCGGCTGGCGCAACTCGGACATCCGGTCGTCACCCAAGCAGACTGGCAGCGGCTGGAGGAGGTCGAGCACGCCGAAGCGCAAAAGCGCGGGCTGGACGTGTTCAAGTTCGATACGGATGAAGCGATGCTCGCGGCGATGGGGCTGACTATCGCGCAACCCGCGTAAATAGAACCCCGGGTTCTCAGAGAAGCCGGCGGTCATTCATACACCCTGGTCGGCAGTGGAGAGCGTATCGAGGAATTGAGCGAAGGCCATCAAGTCGTGATGGGCCTGATCGAAAGTTGGCCGTAAACCACGCGCGAGCTCGGTCACCCGATCGGGCCGCAGATTGAATGTGTACACGTTACGCACAACGTGGCGAAACTCCAAGTAATCCACCAACGCCAAGCGAGTTTCCTCCGAAAGAATCGCAGGCCTCACGTCCGGAATGGCAATCGCCATCTGGGTTAACAGATCGCGATGCCAGCTTGATCCAGCAGGCTTGCTCGCGTCGATCTCGTCGGCGATCAGCTCAAACAGCCGTTCAAGTCCGGCATAGAAACTGTGCAGGTCGAGCGCTGCTGCCGCCAGGAAGTAATCCCGATCCTGCGGTTGCTGAACGGCCCGGGATAATGCGTGGCCGGCCCGCTCGACGACGTGTTCGATGTTCTGCAACTCCGTGCGCAACCGTTCTGCCAGCAGGCGGTAACGCGCGATCATAGCGGCACTCCATCTCGTTCAATCGCGGCCAGCAATTCGGGCGAGCAGCATTCCACGTCCACCAGGTTGAGTTCGATCTCGCTGGAAAGGCTGTGAACTGCGCCGATGGCCTTTAGCCACGTAGTGGGTGTCAGGCCCCAAGCGGCCAGGTCTACATCTGACGACGCGGTGAAGCGATTAGGCTGTATGAGTGACCCAAAAGCCACGACCCGTTGCACGCCATACTCGCGTTTGAGCAAATCTGCGGCCTGGTGCGCGAGTTCCCAAGCGTGTTCGCGCCGCGCGTCGCGACGCCGTTGTTCGGCCAGCTGGCGTTCACGCGCGGTGCGCTTGTATTTCTCCATTTGTTCAGCCGGTATGTGGAGGGACATTACCATCGCCTCGACTCGGGCACCGCTCACGATGATTGTACCACGTTTAGCAACCGGATTTCTTAACTGCGCCGAACTTGCATCTCTACCCCAAACGATTATACTTACGCCATCCAGCACACGCTTTGACCCAACTCTCTTCCACCCCTGGTGCTGATCTCGCTTCTGGCTCGGAGACACGCGCATGTCGCTGTGCCCCTCGTGCGGGCGCGAAGTCGGCTCGTCCGTCACTTGTCCCTACTGCGGCGCGAACCTGAAACGTCGCCTGACCCTCGCGGTGTTTGGCCTCCTCGCCATCGTCCTGGCGGCCGGCGGACTGGCGCTCCTCTACATCGTTTCGATCACCACGACGATCCCCACCATCCGCATCGGCGAGATTCAGGCGACCATGAACTACGCCTACGTCCGCATCGAAGGCGTCGTCAAGCGCAGCCCCAACTACAACCCCGATTCGCAATCACTCACTTTCCAGGTCGATGACGGCAGCGGGCAAATGCTCGTCGCCGCGTTTCGCGCCGAGGCGCGCGCGCTCATCGAGGCCGATCGCGTGCCGTCGATCGGCGATCGCGTCTCGGTCGAAGGCGTCCTGCGCGTGCGCGACGAAGCGCCTTCGCTGACGATCAACTCTCCCGATTCGCTCGCGCTCACTCACGCGATCGATTCCGCCGCAGCCCGCGACCTCGGCTCGATTTCAGCCGCCGACGTGCTGAGCGGTGTCAGCGTGCGCGGGCAGGTGCGCGCCGTGCGCGAGCCGTCGAGCGGACTGCGTCTGATCACGATCCGCGATCAAACCGGCGAGATGGACGTCGTCGTCGATCGGGAAATGGAGTCCTTTGACGCGCCTGCGCCCGATGTGCAAATCAGCGATTCGGTCCGGGTGACCGGCGTGGTGACGCTATTCGAGGGTGAACCACAGGTCACGCTGACGCGCGCCGATCAGCTGTCGGTGCTGAGTGAGCCGGTCGAGATCGCAGAATTGACTCCGATTCGGGAACTCGATGACGGCGACATCGGTCGCTGGGTGCGCGTGCAGGGCACGATTGCAAAAGTGACAACCTTTTCAACCGGTGTGAAGTTCATCTTGAACGACCCGCAGCGGCGCGGCGTCACTTTGCTCGTGTGGAATGACGTGCTCGGGTCGCTGCCGGATGTTGCCGACTGGCAGATCGGCGCGGACGTGGCTGCTCAGGGTCTGGTGAGTTCCTTTCGCGGCGAATTAGAAATCGTGCCGGAGCTGCCGCTCGACGTGGCGATCCTCACGCGCGCCGTCGCCGCATCGCCCGCCACGCTCGGCCTGACGCCGCTCGGCACGATTACGCAGGCCGACATTGGCCGAACGATGTTCATCAGCGGGACGATCGAGAGCGTCGAGCGCCTGGCCGATGGCGTGCGCTTTAGGCTAGGGGACGACACCGGATCGATCCGGCTGCTGTTGTTGACCGGCGTCTACGAGCAGGTCGAGAACGCCGATCGGCTGGATGAAGGTGTGAGTGTCTCGGCGCTGGGCCGCGTGAACGAGTCTGACGGCGAGTTGGAAGTCGTCCCGCCGAATGGGGCCAGTGTGCGTGTCGCGCCTGTGCCGGAGGTTGCGCAAATCACGCCAACGCCGGAACCGGCTGCGACGGCCACTTCTCGACCCACGCCGGCGGCGCGCGGCACGGCGACAGTTACGCCGTCAGCCGGCGGCCTCGCCACGCCGGAGGCGACGCCGCCGGCCCGGCCGACAGCGACGCTGAGTGACATCGTCTCGATCGCATCGATCGATGCCTCGCGCATTGGGCAGAGTGTCAGCGTGCGCGGGCAGGTTCTTGCCACGTCGAGTTTCTCGGCGGGATTCCGCTTCACGCTGAACGACGGCTCAGGCTCAGTTCAACTCGTGTTGTTCGATGGCCGCTATCGTGAAGTGAGCGATCGCGCAGCGCTCAACCTCGGCGCACAGGTCAGGGTGAAGGCGCTGGTGGCCGAGTTCAACGGCGCGCTGGAGTTGCAGCCCGAAGTGGGCGCGGACGTGATCATCGAGCAGCCCGGCTCGCCCTCGATCGTCAAGACGCGCGGGATCAATACGCTGGCCGCCTCGGACATCGGCACGCTGGTCGCCATCGTCGGCGATGTCCTGCGCGTGGAAGGCTTCTCGGCGGGCGTGGCGGTGTTCGTCAACGACGGCACAGGGGAACTGCGCGTGGTGATCTTCAACAACGTGCTGGCCTTCGTGCCGAATGCGACCGCGCTGCAAGCGGGGGCGAAGGTGCACGTGGTTGGCCGCCTGGACGAGTTCAGCGGCGCGCTCGAACTCGTGCCCGCGTTGGGATATGACGTGACGGTTAATCCGTAGATTTCACCGCAGAGACGCTGAGGGCGCTGAGGGATGAAGGTTAATGAGATCACAGAAGCGGTTATCGGCGCTGCGATTGAAGTTCATCGGCATCTCGGGCCAGGGCTTCTTGAGTCGGCTTACGAGGAGTGCCTGTGCCAGGAATTGACTTTGAGGAAAATCCCGTTTGAACGACAGCGACAACTTCCAGTGGACTATAAAGGCCTGCGTCTCGACTGCGGCTATCGCCTCGACCTGCTTGTGGCTGAGACCGTTGTTGTGGAAGTGAAAGCCGTTGAGAGCCTTCTTCCCATTCACGAGGCGCAACTACTGACCTACTTGCGTCTCGGCGGCTGGCGGGTGGGATTGTTGATCAACTTCAACGTTCCGGTGTTGAAGCAAGGGATTCGCAGACGAGTCTTGGGATTGGGGACATAGCATTTGATCCCTCAAAACTCTGTGACCTCTGCGTCTCTGCGGTGAGAAAACCCGAATGGATACACTCGCGCTCATCGGCTTGGCCGTCATCGGCGCAATCGCCGCATCGGTGCTGGCGCTGATCCCGGCCTTGCACATCTACAACGTCGCCGGGCTGGTGATCCTCGCCGCCGGATCGCTGTCGTCGATTCTCAGCCCCGATCGATTGGCGATGCTGCTGCTGGGCATGGTCGTCGGCTACTCGATGCTGAGCACGATCCCGGCGACGTTCCTGGCCGCGCCGGACGAATCGTCGGTGTTCATCGTCCTGCCGGGGCAGAAGTGGTTGTTGCAGCGGCGCGGCTACGAAGCCGTGATCTTGACCGGCGTCGGCGGGCTGGGCGGGCTGGCGGTCGTCGTCGCCCTAAGCCCGATCGCAGGCGAAGCGGCGCGCATTTTGCGACAGGTCGTTGCGCCGCACCTCGGCTGGATTCTCGCAGCGATCATCGCCTTCATGCTGATGTCGGAATGGCCCAAAGCCGGCGAGCGTGGACGCACGAGAATCGGGCGGTTTCTCGCCGCGTGGACGGGGCTGGGCGCGGGTCTCCTCACGTTTCTATTGTCCGGCCTGCTCGGCTTCATCATCATGTACCGCAGCGTCGTGCCGACCGACATCGCCTTTCAGAATCTTCTGCCCGCGTTCCTGGGCCTGTTCGCCGTGCCGATGGTTCTGGCGAACTTCATCATGGGCGCGCGTGTGCCCGAACAGCACATCGCCACGTCGCTCGACGTGTCGCCGTCGCACCTGTTGCGCGGCATCGCCTCCGGCACGTTGGGTGGATTGTTCGCCGCGTTCTTCCCGGTCGTCACCGGCGGCGTAGGCGGATTCCTGGCCGCGCACGCGACGGCGCAGCGCGACGATCGCGTCTTCATCCTGTCGCAAGGCGCGTCGAAGGCGGTGTACTACGTCGGCGGATTCCTGCTCTTCTTCATTCCCGGCTTGAACCTGGCGCGCGGCGGCATGGCGGCGATGCTCAGCACGATCTACACGCCGGCCTCGCCGCCGGATTACTTCACCGCCGTCGCGGCGATCGCCGTGAGCGGGGCCGTGTCGTTTCTGATGCTCATTGTCCTGGCCCGGTTCGCAATCTTCGTCGTGCAGCGGATTCCGTATCGTGTTACGAACGCGGCCACGCTGGCGATCCTCGTCACGCTGATCGCCGCACTCACCGGCCCCGGCGGGTTGCTCATCGCACTGGCCGCGACGGGCATCGGCCTGATCCCCACGCTGTTCGGCTCGAGGCGAATGAACTGCTTGGGCGTGTTGCTGCTCCCCATCACACTCAACATGCTAGGCGTGGGGCCGACGGTAGCGCGTTGGCTTGGCCTGATCTGAATGAAGAATTGAGAATGCAGAATGGAGACAGGGGGTATTGTGAGCGACAGTGCGCCGCGTGATATACAGGAACGGACCTTCGAGTTCGGGGTGCGGATTATCAAGTTGATCGATCGGATGCCGAGGACACTGGCCGCAGCCGAGATCGGACGGCAAATCCTGAGGTCCGGAACATCGGTCGGCGCGAACATGGAGGAAGCGAAGGGCGCCGAGAGCAAGCGCGACTTTGTCCACAAGACGAACACAGCCTACAAAGAAGCCCGCGAAACCTATTATTGGCTTGGCCTGATCGATGCCGCTATTCTTCCGAAGGACAAAGAGGTCTGCACGTTGCGGCAGGAGTGCGATGAGATCATCCGCATTCTACATGCCATTTTACGCAAGTCCCGCGCGAACATGCGTGGATCTTACACAGCAAAGTCGAGCCCCTAAATTTCTACATTCTACATTCTGCATTCTACATTCGTATGAAAGGTATCTCCCACTTTGTCAGCGGCATCGCCGCCGCAACATTCGTCCCCGGCGTCGTCGAACAGGCCGCCGCCGGATCGTTGTTGCCGGTGCTGGGCGGCGTTTTCGGCCTGCTGCCCGACACGCTCGACTTCAAGTTCGCGCGCTACTTCGAGCGGGCTGAAGACATCGACCCCGATCCGCACCGGCCCGATCCGCAGATGATCGCCAGCCGGATCGCGGAAGCGATCGATCGGGCTTACAAGCGCAATCAGCCTGTGCGCGTGCGGCTGCACACGATGAAATTAGGCGTCGATCTGTGGCGACAATACACCGTCCGCTTCGATGCGGAGCGCGGCGAGATCGCCGTCCGCATTGGGCCGACGGTCAACACGTCGCAGATGCCATACGCCGGATCGGAAATCGAGGGGGTGGCGGAGGCGCGGGCGAAGGTCGAAGCGCCGATGAAGTACACTTACGGCGAAGAGATGACGATCGACATCTTCGGCGGGCCGTCGTTCGCGTTCAAGCGCGTGAACGACAAGGTCGAGATTCAGTTCCTGCCCTGGCATCGCGCCTGGTCACACTCGCTGGTGCTGGCGGCCTTCCTGGGATTGGCAGCGGGCCTATCGATCAACGCTGCGCTGGGCTGGATCATCTTCGCCGGCATGGCCGTTCACATCCTCGAAGATCAACTCGGCTACATGGGCAGCAACCTGTTCTGGCCGCTCACCGAGAATCGAACCGGCGGACTGAGATTGATCCACTCCGGGGATCCGATCCCCAACTTCGTCACGGTCTGGTCGGCGCTGGTGCTGATCCTCTTCAACCTCGACCG
>DATBWU010000380.1:0-11744 GCA_036514635.1 Anaerolineae bacterium
CACGCGGCCATCGCGATTCAAAATGCGCAACTGTACGAGGCCGTCCGCCGCTCCAAAGACGAATTGGAGCAGCGCGTGATTGAGCGCACCGCCGAGCTTGAAGCCGAGCGCCAGCGTCTGCAAACCATTCTGGACGCGGCCGGCGAAGGCATTTACATCACCGATGCGGAGCGCGAGATCCGCTATGTGAATCCGGCGCTCGGGCGCATCACCGGGTACGAGCCGGACGAGTTGATCGGACAATCCCCGCGCATCTGGCGCAGCGGCTATACCGAGGCGAGCGTGCTCGACGAGTTGACGCACAGCATGAAGCGGGGCCTGGCCTGGCGCGGCGAGCTGGTCAATCGTCGCAAGGACGGCACGCTGTACGATGTGGCGCTCACCGTCAGCCCGCTGCGCGATGCGTCCGGCCGGCTGATCGGATTCGTGTGTATCCAGCGCGACATCACCCGGCTCAAGGAGCTCGAGCGGCTCAAGGACCAGTTCGTCTCGCGCATCGGCCACGAGTTGCGCACGCCCGTGGCGAACATCAAACTGTATCTGGAACTGCTGGAGCGCGGGCGTCCCGAGAAGCACGGACAATATCTGCTCACCCTATTGCACGAAACCGAGCGTCTGCGCAACCTGGTGGAAGGCTTCCTCGAAATCTCCCAATTCGATACCGGCGCGATACAGGTCAGGTTGTCGCCGGTCGACGTGAACCAGCTGGCTCGAGAGTTGATCGGCACACAACGCGCTGTGGCTGTGGAGCGCGGCCTGGAGTTGAGCGCCGAGCTGGCTCCCGATATGCCGCCGGCACGCGCCGATCGAGCCTTGATCGCGCAGGCACTCTCCCGCCTGCTCGACAATGCGCTCAAATACACCGCCGTCGGCGGCCGGGTCGCCGTGGTCACGACCGTTCAACGTCAGGCGGATCTCGACTGGGTTACCGTGGCCGTGCGCGACACAGGGCCGGGCATTTCGGCAGACGAGATACCTCACCTATTCGAGCGTTTCTATCGCGGCGAAGTCACTCGCGATTTCGCCACGCCGGGCACCGGCCTGGGGTTGGCGATCTGCAAAGAAATTGTCGATCGACTGGGAGGACGCATCACTGTGGACAGCCAGCCCAATCAGGGCGCTACCTTCACGGTATGGCTGAAGCCGGTCTCAGGGTAGGGGGGAATCCAATTCGCGCGATCATCGTTTGCGGGCCGCGCGTTCACGCAGCCGATCGACACGCTCGGGCGGGACGTATATCGCGCCGAGATTGGCGTGCACGCCGTCGTTCCAGCCGTGGAAATCGCTGCCGCCGGTCATCAACAGGCCGCGCTCGGCGGCGATTCTTTCCAGCAGTGCGATTTCATCTGGCGTGTGCTCGGGGTAATACACTTCGATGCCATCGAGGCCCAGGTCGTGCAGCATGGGGATCAGGTGAGCCATGTCCGCGTGCGGGTGCGCCAGTACGATCAGCCCACCCGCGTCGTGGACGAGATCGATCGTTTCTTGGGGCGTCAGGCGCAGCCGGTTGACGTAGGCCGGGCCGTCGTTGGAGATGTACTGGTCGAAGGCTTCCTGGGTCGAGGTGACGTGGCCGGCTTCCAGCAGTGCGCGCGCGATGTGTGGGCGCGCGATCGACGAGGCATCGCCGGCAATCTCAAGCACGCGCTCCCACGACACCGGCATTCCCATCTCCGCCAGTTTCCGCAGCATTCCCCTGGCGCGCCCGACGCGCGCGTCTCGAATGGCGAGCAGCTTCTCCTGGAGCGCCGCGTTTGCCGGATCGATAAAGTAACCGAGGAAGTGAGCATCGCCATGCTCGCCTTCACTGTTGATTTCGATTCCGGCGATCACCTCGACGCCGAGTTCGCGCCCTGCGGCCTGAGCGTCCTCGACGCCAGCCGTCGTGTCGTGATCGGTCAAAGCGATGGTCGCCAGCCCCAGCTCGCGGGCGGAACGAACAACCTCCGATGGCGACAACAAACCATCGGAGGCTGTGCTATGCACATGCAGGTCGATTGTGTTAGCCACGCTGAGTTGTCTGCCTGTTCCTTTAGCGTTTTTCGACAATCAACTTAATGGACGTGCGCTCCTGATTATCGATTAAGATCTCGGCGAACTGAGGAATGCAGATTGCGTCGATGCCATCCTCTCGAAGGAAAGTCCGTGCGATCGCCACGGCCTTCACGGCCTGGTTGACCGCGCCCGCCCCAATGGCCTGCACCTCGGCCCGGCCGCTTTCGCGCATCACGCCTGCAATGGCCCCCGCCACAGCCGTCGATCGAGATTTGGCGGAAACCTTGATGACGTCCATGATTATAGCGCCTCCTGGGACGATGTGAGTGGTTTGGGGTGAGATAGCCATGTTTGTCTCTCGGGGAGAATTGGGGAGGTGCTCGACAAATGGTTTGCGATTCGGCGAACTTTCCTCAAACTGGCAAACATTCTACAGTAAACAATGCACGAAATCAAGATGCTTTTCAAGAATCTCAGCGGCGAACACCGGGTTTTATGCTTCATTTCTCTCAAAGGCAAGGGGTTTTCTTGCCTATTGGTTTAGTGCAGGTTAGTCTGGGGGTGATTGGCGCTCCGAAAGCGCCCAAAGTGAAGAGGGGTAAGGTGCCGGTCCCGGATCGCCACTTGTTCTGACTATGGCCTGAATGGGCCAGGGAGATCGTATGACAATCGTCAGGCTAAGCACGATCTTAGGGGATTGACACCCGTCATCGACCCGATTTATACTCTTCGCAGGCTGGACGGAGATTATCACCTTGCACGATGTAAGCCGTCGCTCACAACCTTATGTCTGAATGACAAAAGCACGATGGCCCTAGCGGGAAGTCGTGCTTTTGTGTCTATCCTGCTGGCAAAGGAGAAGCGAATGGGTTCATCGACCATCAGCAAGATCGAGAAGGCGGTTCAGTATGCGCACGAACGCGATCGATTCGAGTTTCAAGATTTCACGGTGAAGCTGCGAGGCATCCACGACACGCATACCGTGGAATATCACGCTGGCAAGTTGCAGTGCGGTTGCGAGTATTTTTCTCGACATGGCGATTGCAGCCACACCATTGCCTGCGAGAAAGTGCTCGGCCAGATGCTGCCCGGCGCGGTCCCACTGGTGGTGAACTAACCCCAAAACTGAACAGTCTGCCAAGACGGGCGAGGGCATCCTCGCCCGTTTTATTGTGCAGAGGGAGGGGGTGTGGTACAATCCCCGGCGCGGCGAGGCGATGACCTCGCCGATGTTCTGTTGGAGTTAAGCATGTTGCGACGCTGGCAAACCTGGCTGGGCCTGATCGTCAGCGCGATCTTCTTATGGCTGGCGCTGCGCGGGCTGAAGTTGGAAGAGGTCGCCGGCGACCTCCGCAGCGCCGACTACGTCTGGTTGATCCCCGGCGTGGCCGTGTACTTTCTAGCTGTTTTCGTGCGGACGTGGCGCTGGCATTACCTGCTCAGGCCGCTGCGCGAGGTGTCCGTGCGCCATCTCTTCCCCGTCGTCGTGATCGGTTACATGGGCAATAACGTGTATCCGGCCCGCGCCGGTGAACTGCTGCGCGCCTACGTCTTAAAGCGCAACGAGCAGGTCAGCGCCAGCGCCTCGCTCGCGACGGTGATCGTCGAGCGCCTCTTCGACGGTGTGGTGATGCTGCTGTTCGTCTTCGTCGCCCTGCCGACCGCGCCGTTTCTGGCCGGCTGGCTGCGGTCGATTGTCGTCGGCGGCAGCCTGATCTTCCTGACGGCGTTGATGATCTTCCTGCTCCTGGCTGCCCGGCCCGCGCTGGCGGCCCGATTCTATAACCCGCTCATCGATCGTTTTCTGCCGGGCCGCGTCCGCGAGCGTGCGCGCGGGCTGCTGGATCGCTTTATGACCGGGCTGGCCTCGCTGCGCGATCTTCGACACGTCCTGATGGTGTTCTTCACCTCGATTCTGATCTGGCTGCTGGAGACGGTGAAATACTGGCTGGTCATGCACGCCTTCAACTTTGAGGTGAGTTTCTTCACGCTGATGCTGATGAACGGCATCGTCAACCTGGCGACGACAATACCCGCCGCGCCGGGTTACATCGGCACGTTCGATGCGCCGGGCATCGCCGTCCTGGTCGCCTTCGGGGTCGATCAGGAAATCGCTACGGCGTACACACTGGTTTTGCACGCGGCGCTGTGGCTGCCCATCACCCTGCTGGGCTTTGTGTATATGGCGCGCCAGAGCATTCGCTGGAGCGATCTGGCGAAGGCGGCCAACTTGAAGGATGCAGAAGCGGTTTTGTCGTGAAACGTGTTGCGTAAAACGTAATACGTAAAACGCTGATTACGTTTCACGACGCTCATTTCACTCATCGCTCATCAGGATGCGAACATGAACGTCGCCATCATTGGCGCAGGCGCGGCGGGCTTGGCGGCCGCCTACGACTTCACCCGCTGGGGTCATTCGGTCACCGTTTATGAAGCCGCCCCTGAAGTCGGCGGATTGGCCGCCGGTTTCAAAGCACCCCACTGGGATTGGACGCTGGAGAAGTTCTATCATCACTGGTTCGCCTCGGATCAGCACATCCTCGGCCTGATCGACGAACTGGGCTGGCGCGACCAGGTCATCTTCCCTCGCCCGTACACCGTCATTTACTACGAAGGCAAGTTCTACCCTTTCGATTCGATCTTCACCAACATGCCGTTGTTTGTGGTCCGGCATTTTTCTCCGATCGATGTCATGCGTTTCGGGCTGGTCGGCGCCTACTTGCGCTTCTGGCCGCGCTGGCAGCCGATGGAGCGAGTGACCGCCGACGAATGGACGCGCCGCTATTTCGGCAAGCGTGTGTATGACGTGCTGTGGAAGCCGCTGCTGGTGGGCAAGTTCGGCGAGGAGAATCTGAAGGTGGTGAACATGGCCTGGCTGTGGGCACGCCTGCACAGCCGGACGACGCGACTGGGCACGTTCGCCGGCGGCTTTCAAGCGTTCCTCGACAAACTCGCCGGGGTGGTGAAGGACAAAGGTGCGGAGATTCGGCTCGGCTGCGCCGTCACCGGTATCCAGAGGAACGACGACGGCACATTGGCCGTGCACTCGGCAGCCGGCGCGGTGCACTTTGACGCGGGCCTGTCCACGTCGTCGCCCGCGTTGATGGCGCGCCTCGTGCCGGATTTGCCCACCGAGTATTCTCAGAAATTGCGCGCGCTCCGATCGATGGGTGCGGTGGTGCTGATCCTGGCGCTCGATCGACCGCTGACGAAATACTACTGGCATAACCTGCCCAAGGAGGCGGGTTTCCCCTTTCTGTCGCTCGTCGAGCATACCAATTACATCGGCCCGGAACACTACGGCGGCGATCACCTGGTCTATTGCGGCGACTACCTCGATCCCGGTCACGAGTATTTCAAGTTGAGCAAAGATGAACTGCTAGAACGGTTTCTTCCCGCCCTGGAGCGATTTAACCCGGCGTTCGAGCGCAGTTGGGTGAAGGACTCGTGGCTGTGGAAGACGCCTTACGCTCAGCCGATCCCGACGCTCAACCACTCGCGCAATATCCCCGACATCCGCACACCGCTGCGCGGCCTGTACTTCGCCTCGATGTCGCAGGTCTATCCGTGGGATCGCGGCACGAACTACGCCGTCGAGATTGGCCGTCGCGCGGCGCGCCTGATCGCTTCCGATTTTGGATCGATGTAAAATTGAGCGACGAAGGCCGAAGGACGAAAGCGCGCCACGCACACCTGCACTTGCGCCGAAGCGCAGCGCACGCCCGGTCCGCCGCCAGAGGCGGCGGGGGCGCGCTAGGCGGGGTGCAAGTGTCACGTTTCACGTCTATCATGATCAGTGAGGAAAGCACATGAAGAACATCGCAGTCGTCGGAGTGGGATATGTCGGCCTGGTGACCGGCACCTGCCTGGCCGACCTGGGCAATCACGTCACGTGTCTCGACATTAACAAGGAACGCATTGAGAACTTGAAGAAAGGTGTCCTGCCCATCTACGAGCCGGGTCTGGAGGAAGTCGTCCGGCGCAACATCAGGGCCGGGCGCTTGTATTTCACGACTGATTATCCCGAAGCCATCAACGGCAACGGGCAGATTGAGCCGGCCGAGTTCGCCTTCATCGCCGTCGGCACGCCGAGCGCGGTGGATGGCGCGGCCGACCTGGAGTACGTTCGCCGCGCCGCCGAGTCGATCGCCGAGGTGATGGATCACTCATTGGTCATCGTCAACAAATCGACTGTGCCGGTAGGAACCGGCGACTGGGTGGCCGACATCGTCAAGTCCAAGCAGAAGAAGCCGATCCCGTTCAGCGTCGTGTCGAACCCGGAGTTCCTGCGCGAAGGCTCGGCGATTTACGACTTCATGAACCCCGATCGCGTCGTGCTCGGCTCGCTCGATCGGGATGCCGCCGAGAAAGTGGCGCAGCTTCACCTGCCGCTGCGCACGACGCTGATGATCACCGACCTGCGCACGGCGGAGATGATCAAATATGCCTCGAATGCCTTCCTCGCCACCAAGATCAGCTTCATCAATGAAATCGCCAACATCTGCGAGGCGCTGGGCGCGGATGTGAAGGAAGTCGCCGCCGGCATGGGCTACGATCAGCGCATCAGGCGCGCGTTCCTGGATGCCGGCCTCGGCTACGGGGGGAGTTGTTTTCCCAAAGACGTCCTCGCGCTGGCGCACATGGCCGAAGTCCAAGGCCGCCATCCGCAACTGCTGCAGGCGGTCATGGACATCAACGCCGATCAGCGCAAGAGCATCCTGCACAAGGTGAGCGATCTGCTGGGCGGCGACTTGAAGGGCAAGACGATCGGCCTGCTGGGGCTGGCCTTTAAGCCCAACACCGACGATATGCGCGACGCCCCGTCGACGGATCTGGCCCACTGGCTGGTCGAGCGGGGCGCGAAGGTGAAAGGATACGATCCGGTGGCGATGACGACGGCCGCCGCCGTGATGCCGCCCGGCATGAGGTTCGCTGAAGACCCCTACGAACTGGCGACCGATTGCGATGCCGTGATCCTGGTGACCGAGTGGAACGAGTTCAAGCAGTTGGACCTGGAACGCATCAAGCAGTTGATGAAAGTGCCGGTGCTGGTCGATGGCCGGAACGTGTACGAAGCGGCGAAGATGCACGAACTGGGCTTTATCTATCGCGGTGTCGGGCGTGGGTACAACGAGAGCAAGTGAGCGTTTTGAGTGTGGCCGTGTGGGCGAGTATCAGTAGATCACGGATCGCCAACTTTAGTCGGCGTTCCATGTGTTTTCGTGATCTACTGAGTATGGGAGTGCGGCGAGGAGGGAGGTGAAAGGACATGGCTAAGAAGGCGACTCGTGCAACGAGGACATCCGCTCAGCGCGCGAAGATGGTGTCGCGTAACGGTGTGCTGAAAACGGTGCTGGATAACGGCCTGACGGTGATCCTGCACGAGAACCACAATGCGCCGGTGGCGACGTTCTGGTGCTGGTATCGCGTGGGGTCGCGCCACGAGCGATCGGGTATCACCGGCATCAGCCACTGGGTGGAGCACATGCTGTTCAAGGGGACCAAGACCTTCCCCAAAGCGACGGTCGATCGACTGGTGTCGCGCGAAGGCGGCATCTGGAACGGCCTCACCTGGTTCGACTTCACGACGTACTTCGAGACACTGCCCGCCGACAAGATCGACCTGGCCCTGCGCATCGAGTCCGACCGTATGGTCAACGCGCTGTTCCGCCCGAAAGAGGTCAAGAGCGAGCGCACGGTGATCATCTCCGAGCGGCAGGGCAGCGAGAACAGCCCCGCGTTCCTGCTCGGCGAGGTGATGCAGGCGACGGTGTTCCTGGTGCATGGTTACCACCACGAGACGATCGGTCACCTGTGCGACCTGCAATCGATGACGCGCGACGATCTGTACGCGCACTACAAGGCGTATTACGCACCCAACAACTGCATAGCCGTGGCCGTCGGCGCGTTCGACCGAAAAGAGATGTTGAAGCGGATCGAGACGGCCTTCGGCAAGATCAAGCCCGGCCCGCCGCTGCCGGCCATTCACTCGGTCGAGCCGGAACAGAAGGGTGAGCGGCGCGTGACGGTCGAGGGCGAGGGGCAGACCTCGTACATCGACGTGGCGTATCGCGCGCCGGAAGCGCGCCATCCGGATTTCGCGCCGCTGGTCGTGCTCGACGCGATTCTATCCGGCCCGTCCGGCCTGTCGCTGTTCGGCGGCGGATCGACCAACGCCTCGTCGCGGTTGTATCGCGCGCTGGTTGATACCGAGCTCGCCATTGACGTGTCGGGCGGGCTGCTGCCCACGCACGATCCGTTCGCGTACACCATCGGCGCGACTGCCCGCCAGGGCCACACGCCCGCCGAAGTCGAAGCCGCGCTCGACGCCGAGCTGCAGAAGATCATCGAGCAGCCGCCGTCGCAGGCCGAGGTGGATAAGGCCATCCGGCAGGCTAAGGCGCAGTTCGCCTACGGCAGCGAGAGCGTGACGAACCAGGGCTTCTGGTACGGCTTCAGCGAAATGTTCGCCGACTATCATTGGTTCGAGACGTACCTCGATCGGCTGTCGCAGGTAACGGTGAATGAGGTGCATCGCGTGGCGCAGGCGTATCTGGTGAAGCGCCATCGCACGGTCGGCTATTACGTGCCGAAGAGCCAATGAGGAAGGACAAAGGACGAAGGACAGAGGACGAAGGACGAAGGCTTGGTCGTTCGTCATTCGTCGTTCGTCTTACATCTCATACTGAGGTGAGTATGGCTTTTGCGAACTCGTCTATTCCCGGCCCGGAAAACATCCACCGGCGCGAATATGCCAACGGCATGGTCGTGCTGGTCAAGGAGAACTTCTCCAGCCCGGTCGTCGTGATCGACGGCGTGCTGCGTTTCGGCCACGTCGACGTGAAGCGTGAGCAGGCCGGGCTGGCAGGCTTCATGGCGAGCGTGATGATGCGTGGCACGCCGCGGCGCACGTTTCAGCAAATCTACGAAGAGATCGAGTCGGTCGGCGCGGCGGCCGACGTGGGCGCCGGGCTGAACGTGTCGGGCTTCGGCAGCAAATCCCTGGCCGAGTCGTTGCCGGCGATGATCGACATTCTGGCCGACGTGATTCAGAATCCCATCTTCCCGCCGGCCGAGGTCGAAAAAGAGCGCGGCGAGATTCTGACCGACCTCGAAGAGCGCGCCGACGACACGCGCCGCATGGCTTCGCTGACGATGCGCGAACTGCTCTATCCGGCGACGCATCCGTATGCGTATAGCAGCAGCGGTTATTTCGAGACCGTCAAAGCGATCACGCGCGACGACCTGGAGCGTTTCTATCACAAGCACGTTGGCTCCAAAGGTATGATTGTAGCGATTGTCGGGGCCGTCAAAGCCGACGAGGCGTTTCGTATGTGGGAAGACGCCTTCGGCGACTGGACCGGCGCAGACAACCCGATCACGCTTGCGCCGCCCGCGCCTAAACCGAGCGAAGTTCGCCGCAAGTCGATCGACATACCGGGCAAGACGCAGAGCGATCTCGTCATGGGGTTGATCGGCCCGGCCCGCACCGATCCCGATTATTTCCCGGCGGCGCTGTGCAACAGCGTGCTGGGTGTATTTGGCCTGAACGGGCGCATCGGCGAGAAGGTGCGCGTGCAGGGCGGGCTGGCCTACTACGCTTACAGCCGCATGGATGGCGGACTCGGCCCCGGCGCGTGGCAGGTGGTCGCAGGTGTCAATCCGGCCAAGATCGAGCGGGCGATCGATCTGTGCCGGGCAGAAATCAAGCGCATCCGCGCCACGCGCGTGCCCGCTAAGGAACTTGCCGACAACAAGGCGTTCTACACCGGCTCGCTCCCGCTGCGCCTGGAGACGAACGACGGCGTGGCCGAGCAGTTGACGAATATGGAACTGTTCGGCCTCGGCCTGGATTATCTGCAACGGTACGCCGACCTTGTCAACGCGGTCACGCCCCAGCAGGTGCAGGACGCGGCGCGGAAGTACCTCGATCCCGACGCGTATGCGTTAGCGATTGCCGGACCTACTGATCACTGATTACTGATCAGTGATCAGTAATCAGTGGTGGGTTATTGACTGCTATGCTCTCAACCGGCGTCGACATCGTCCACATTCCGCGTGTGCAACGCGCACTCGATGCGCACGGTGAGCGGTTCTTAGGCCGCGTTTTCACGCCGCGCGAGATTGCGTCGTGCCGGGGACACGCGCACGAGTTCGCCGCACGCTTCGCCGCGAAGGAGGCGGTGAGCAAGACACTGGGCGTCGGCATGCGGATCATGGCCCGCAACGGGATCATGTTCAAGGATGTCGAAGTCCTGCCGGACGGCAACGGTAAACCGCACATTCACCTGCACGGCTATGCCTCGACGCTTGCGAACGAACTCGGCTTGAAGGAGTGGGCGGTCAGCCTGACACACGAGCGCGAGTACGCCGTGGCGCTCGTCGTGGCGGTGGGATAACATAGCGCCATCACCGTATATCTGACCGTGAATCAGCGAATCAGCGAACCGGCGAATGAGTGGCGGCACGCTGATTCGCTGGCTCGCTGATTCTTTTGTCTAGGTGGAACGGGTGTGGTACACTCATCGCCGATCAGGAGGCGCGAATCGTGAAGAAGGGACGTGTGTTTTCCGGCGCTCGCCCGACGGGTCGCCAGCACCTGGGCAACTACCTCGGCGCGATCCAAAACTACGTCGCGCTGCAAGAGGACTACGACTGCGTTTACTGCATCGTCGATCTGCACGCGCTGACGACGCTCGAAGCGACTGAAGACCTCAAGGCCTACACCCGCGAGATGGTGCTGGATTGGCTGGCCGCCGGGATCGATCCGGCCCAGGGCACGATCGTTTTCGTCCAGTCGCACGTCCCACAGGTGACCGAGCTGCATTGGATTCTCTCGTGCATCACGCCGCTGGGCAAGCTCACCGATCTGCCGACCTTCAAAGAGAAAGTCCGCCAGCAGCCGCACAACGTCAACTATGGCCTGCCGGGCTATGCCGTGCTCATGGCCGCCGACATCACGCTGTATAAAGCCGATGTGGTTCCGGTCGGCGTCGATCAGCAGAGCCACCTGGAGTTCACCCGCGAGATCGTCCGCACCTTCAACTACCGATTCGGGCCGGTGCTCGTCGAGCCGCAGATGAAGACGACCGAGTATCCCAAGATACTCGGCGTCGACGGCCAGAACAAGATGAGCAAATCGCTCGACAATCACATCGAGCTGGCGGCGATGCCGGAGGAGACCAGCCGCCGGGTGATGATGATGGTCACCGATCCGCAGCGTACACACCGCAACATTCCAGGCCGGCCCGAAGTGTGCAACGTGTACTCGCTGCACGGAATTTTCTCACCCGCTGCGACTAACCAGATATACCAAGATTGCACGAGCGCGAACATCGGTTGCGTGGACTGCAAGAAGATTCTGGCGCGCAACCTCAACGCGCACCTGGAGCCGTTCCGCGCCAAGCGGGCGGCGCTCGCCACAACGCCCAATCTGGTCGAAGACGTGCTGGCCGACGGTGCGAGGAAAGCATCGGCCATCGCCACGCAGGTGTTAGGCGAAGTGAAGGACGCCGTCGGGCTGCCGTGAGTCTTAAGAGTCTGTCTGAAAAGGCTTGACGGTTAACCACCACGCCCCCGCCCGGCGCGCCCCCGCTGCTTCGCAGCGGACAGGGCGTGTCCGACGCTTCGCGTCGGGGGCGCGCTAGGCGAGGCACGACGCCGCAGAAAGATGCGGGGCAAGCGACACCAAGAAACACCCAGAAAACCTTAGTGCTGCTTTGTGTCTTGGTGTCTTGGTGGTGGGTTTT
>DATBWU010000381.1:0-3316 GCA_036514635.1 Anaerolineae bacterium
CCGCCGATACCGAGGACGGTGGTGTGCCACACGCTGCCATCGATGAAGATGGCAATATCGGTCGTGCCGCCGCCGATGTCGGCCAACACGACGCCCATTTCTTTTTCGGTATCGGTCAACACCGCTTCGCCCGACGCGATCGAATCGAGCACCAGCGCATCGACGGCGATGTTCGCACCTTCGATGCATTTCAGCAGATTGTGCACCGACGAGGTCGCGCCGGTGACGATGTGGGTCTCCACTTCCAGCCGGAAACCGGTCATGCCGATCGGGTCGCGCACGCCGTCCTGCCCATCGACCGTGAAGCCGCGCGGAATGACGTGCAGCACCTCGCGGTCGGTCGGGATGGCAATCGCACGCGCCGCTTCAATCGCGCGATCGACGTCGTCCTGCGTGATGCCACGCTCGCCGCGCGCCACGGCCACCACGCCCCGACTGTTCACCGCGTTGATGTGCGTCCCGGCCAGGCTGACGAACGCCCGCGCGATCTGGTAGCCGCTGCTGCGCTCGGCTTTCTCGATCGCCGCGCCGATCGCCTCGGTCGCGTCGCTGACGTTGACCACCACGCCGCGCTTGACGCCACGCGACGCTGCCAGGCCTACGCCCACGATGCGCAGCGTGCCATCCGAACCGCTCTCGCTGACCAGTGTGCAGATTTTGGTGGTGCCGACATCGATCCCGACGATTGTCCGTTCCATAGTCCGTCCGCCCGACCCCATCAGGTCTGGTAATTGCACACACAGGCTCCAGGCCCGCGTCTCGCGGGCCGTCCGCGAGGACGCGGACGGAGAGCCATCGAGATGTGAACAAACCTCATCAGGTCTATTGCCCGTAATACGGCGACAACGGGAACCGTACATCGATATACGCCGGCGTGATGCCGCGCGAAGCCAGGTTGTCGCGCAGCGCTCGCCACACCGCCGCTCGATCGGCCATGTTCGATCCCAGGCCGAGATACACCGGATACCCATTCGGATCGGTGAATTCCAATCCGCGCGCTGCCGAATGATGCAGCGCAGGTCCGTCGGGGAAGGCTTGCATCGCGGCCGTCACCGCCGCCATCAGTTTCGGATCGACGTGCCGCCCGGGAAGCGGCGGTTGCACATCGACTGACTCCACTGTGAGCAGGCCGGGCGCATTCGCGCGCGCCGGGAAGACGACACCCTCCGCATCGACCCACAGCGTCGCCTGTCCCCAACGCCACGCCCAGGCCGGCTCCCGCTCGGTCACGGCGATGGTGCAATCGGCGGGCAACCGGCACGCCACCTGCGCCGCGCGGATCGACGGCATCGCCTTCAGCAGCGTGGCTTCCACCTCGCTCGAATTCACCCACAGAATGTGCAGGCCGGCGATCCCGCTGCCCGCCGCGATCTCTTCCGGCGGCACGCGCGACTGGCCGGCCACAGCCAGCTTCGTCACGTAAAATGTGTCGCCAACGCCGATCCAGAGACCGATCAGGATCAAGCTCGCCAGAATCACCGCACTCACCACGCGCGGTCGATCGAGCTCCAATGACTCGGCCTGGCGCAGACCCCGCCGGGGCGAACTGGGCGCGCGCGCCGGGCGCAGTGCAGGCGTCGCGACGGCTTCGTATCGCCGATAGGCCTCTCGCCGGGCGGGCCGCCTGCGCCGCGTCATGCGTCCTGCTCCGCATCATACGACGTGCGCGAGCGATGCTTGTCGGCGTGGCGCTCCAGCGCCAGCTCGATCAGCCGGTCGATCAATTCCGAATACGGAATGCCGCTGGCTTCCCACAATTTCGGATACATACTGATCGACGTGAAGCCCGGAATGGTGTTCACCTCGCTGATGAACACTTCGCCCGTGTCGCGCTGCATCAGGAAATCGACGCGCGCCATGCCCGCGCCGTCGAAGGCCAGGTACGCTTCAATCGCCAGTTGCCGGACGTGTTCGGCGGTCTCCGCCTCGAGCGGCGCAGGAATCAGCAGCTCGCTGGCGTTGTCCAGGTACTTCGCCGCGTAATCGTAAAACTCGCGGCTGGGAATCACCTCGCCCGGCACCGACGCGATCGGCTCGGCGTTGCCCAGCACGCTGACCTCGATCTCGCGCGTGTGCTCGACGCTCTTTTCCACCAGCACTTTGCGGTCGTAGCGCGCGGCCTTGTCGATCGCCGCGTCGATCTCCGCCGCCGTGTGCGCCTTGCTCACGCCCACGCTCGATCCCAGGTTGGCCGGCTTCACGAAGCACGGGTAGCCAATGCGTTCGGCAATCGCCGCCCGGATCGGATCGGGATCGGCTTCCCACTTCGGCCGCAACACCAGCACGTGATCGACGACGGGCAGGCCGTGGCTGCGCAGCACGTCTTTCATGATCGCCTTGTCCATGCCCACCGCGCTCGACATCACGCCTGCGCCGACGTAGGGCAGGTCGGCCAGCTCGAGCAGGCCCTGCAGCGTGCCGTCCTCGCCGAACGTGCCGTGCAGCACCGGAAAGATCACATCGACATCCGGGATGCCGCTGGCCTGCGTGCCGGGCACAAGCGCGCGGCGCTCGGAAGCCGGCTGCTCAACGGATGCCGGATCGGCTTCGAGCACGAACCCGCTTGCGAGCAATTCCGGCATCGCCGTCTGCCCACCGGTCAGCGCCTTCAGCGGATCGCCGCTCGTCAGCCAGCGTCCTTCGTGCGTGATGCCGATCGGCACCACATCGTACTTGGTCTTGTCGATCGCGCGCATGATCGACTTGGCCGACATGAGCGACACCTCATGCTCGCCCGACTTGCCTCCGAAGATCACGCCCACGCGAATCTTGCGCTTCGTCATGTATCCGTTTATCCGTTTCCGTCCGCTTGTCCGTTTACAAGTCCGTTGACGACATCCGTTGCCCACTCACCCACTAGCTCTATCTCTAACTCCAACTCCACACCGAATCTCTCCCTCACCCGGTCTCGCGCAGTTCGAATGAGTGCAAGCACGTCTTGGGCCATCGCGCCGCCGAGATTCACGAAGAAGTTGGCGTGCACTCGCGAAATCTCGGCCCGACCGACGCGCGTTCCTTTCAATCCTGTTGCATCGATCAACCGGCCCGCTGCATCGCCTGGCGGATTCTTGAACATCGATCCGAGGCTGGCTCCCGGCGGCTGCGTCCTTCGACGATATTCGTTGAACTCCATCGCCTGGCGTTCCAGTTCTTCGCGGCTACTCTGCGCCAGTTCAAACTCGGCCGCTAATACAACATATTGCGTGTTACGTGTTCCGTTCTTGCCCTCTTGCCTTCCTGCCTCTTGCCCTCTTGCCTCTTGCCTTCCTGCCTCTTGCCCTCTTGCCTCTTGCCTTCCTGCCTCTTGCCCTCTTGC
>DATBWU010000382.1:0-4632 GCA_036514635.1 Anaerolineae bacterium
CCCCCGCCACGCCGACCTCGAACGCGCGGCGATCGGTATCATGCGATCGGCCTTCGGCTTGCAGGGGCAGAAGTGCTCGGCCTGTTCGCGCATCTACGTCGAAAAGCCGGTGGCCGATCGGCTCAAGCAGAAACTGCTCGACCTGACTAACGCGATCAAGATCGGCGATCCGACTGAGCGGGCCAACTGGCTGGGGCCGGTGATTAACGCCAACTCGTATCGGCAATTCAGTGAGTTCAGTGAAGAACTGTCGCACGGCGGCATGATTCTGACCGGCGGCAAGCAACTGGTCGAAGGCGATCTCGGTAAGGGCTACTTCTGCACGCCGACCATCGCCGAGATTCCGCTCGAGCACCGGCTGTGGAAGATCGAGATGTTCCTGCCGATCACGACGATTGCCGAAGTCGGCTCACTCGACGAGGCGATGCGGATGGCGAACGACGTGGACTATGGCCTGACCGCCGGGTTCTACGGCAGCAAGAGGGAAACGCAGTGGTTCTTCGATCACATCCAGGCCGGTGTGACCTACGCCAATCGACCGCAGGGCGCGACGACGGGGGCCTGGCCGGGCTTCCAGCCCTTCGGCGGATGGAAGGGTTCGGGCAGCACCGGCAAGGCCGGCGGTTCAGTGTACTACGTGCCTCAGTACATGCACGAACAGTCGCAGACGATCATCGAGTAACCTCACCCCATCCCCCTTGCCCCCTTCTCCTCTCCCCATGGGAGAGGGGAAGGGGGAGGCGCGAAGCGCCGGGGGTAGGGGTGAGAGCAGGAGTGTCTCTCATGTCCGGCGGTCCTGAAGGCATCATCTTCCAGAGCGGCGGTCACAACCTGCTGGGGGCGTTATACCTCGGTGCGGGCAGCGGCCCTCGACCGACGGCTGTGTTGCTGCACGGCATCCCCGGCCTCGAGAAGAACACGGACATTGCCTACGCTCTACGAGAAGCCGGTTGGAACACGCTGATCTTCCACTATCGCGGATCGTGGGGCAGCGAAGGCGAGTACACGCTGCCCGGCATCCCCGACGACGTGCGCGCTGCATTCGATGCGCTCGCGTCGGGCGAGTATCCCATCGACGCGAACCGGCTGGCGCTGATCGGCCACAGTCTGGGCGGCTGGGCGGCGATGGTGTGCGCGGCGCGCGATCTGCGCGTGAAGGCGGTGGTGACGATCGGCGGCATCAGCAACATGCGCACGTGGTATCTGTCGACCGAGCAGTCGATCGAGTACACGCGCTTCTTGAGAGGCATCAGCGCCGCCGAGCTGCAATCGCAAATCCGCGCTTTGGGCACGACGCTCAACCCGGTCGATCTGATCGGCGACATGCGCCCGATCCCGATCCTGATCGTCCACGGCGATTCCGACGATCTCGTGGTGATCGAGCAGGCGCGCGAACTGCACCAGGCATCCAAAGAAGCCGCCGAGATGGCAGTGATCGAGGGCGCCGATCACGCCTTCAGCCGGCATCGCCGGCAGTTAGTGGAAACCGTCGTCGGCTGGTTGACCCGGAAGTTATAGCCCCAGCGGAATGGGTGATCCACTAAGGACACGAAGGAGCACGAAGCCTACACCCTTCGTGTTCTTTTTCAGTCTGCAATCCACAATCGAAGGTGAGCATGTCGAAGGTGATGTCTTTGCCCGAAGCGATTAGCCGGTTCGTGCACGAGGGTGATACGCTGTACGCCGCCGGCTTCACACATCTGATTCCGTTCGCGGCGGGACACGAGGTTATTCGCCAGGGCAAGAAGGACCTGGTATTGGCGCGCGCGACCCCGGACCTGATCTATGATCAGATGGTCGCCGCCGGGTGCGCACGCAAAGTCGTTTTTTCGTACAGCGGCAATCCCGGCGTCGGATCGCTCCGTATCATCCGCGAAGCGATTGAATCGGGCCGGCTGGAGTTCGAAGAATACACTCACTTCGGCATGATTACGCGCCTGGCAGCGGGCGCGGCGGGTTTGCCCTTTCTGCCGATGCGCTCGACCGGCACGCAGGACCTGGCGCGCGCCAATCCGCAATACCGAACCGTGCAGTGCCCGTATACCGGCGTCGATCTGGTCACCGTGCCCGCGCTGAATCCCGACGTGGCGATTATCCACGCGCAGCGCGCCGATCGCCACGGCAACGCGCATTTCTGGGGTATCCTCGGTGAGCAGAAAGAGGCCGCGTTCGCCAGCCAGAGAGTTATTCTGACCGTCGAGGAGATCGTCAACGAGTCGGTGATCCGATCGGATCCGAATCGAACGCTGATTCCCGACCTCATCGTCGATGCGGTGTGCGAGGTGCCGTTCGCCGCGCACCCATCGTACACACAGGGCTATTACGATCGCGACAATCCGTTCTACATCGAGTGGGATAAGATCAGCGAGAGCCGTGAGGCGACGCAGAGGTGGCTGGACGAGTGGGTGTTCGGCGTGAAGGATCGCGCAGAGTATTGGGCCAGGCTCGGCGCGGAGACACGCGAGCGGCTGAAGGTCAGATCGATGATGAGCCAGCCCGTCAACTACGGGGCGTTCTAAACGGATGCTGTCAACGGATGTGAAGCGGACAAACGGATAAGAACGGATGGGCCATCAGCGGATAGGAAGCGGACAAACGGATAAGAACGGATGGCACAACGAATTCGTGTGTTTACGAGTGCGCTGTACATGACGACGAGCGGGGTCGTCAATGGCAAGGATGGCGTGCTGGCCATCGATCCGGGCGTGCTACCGCGTGAGATCGGGATGGTGAAATGGTATGCCGACCAGTTGGGACAACCGGTAAGGTATCTGGTGTATTCGCACCATCATTGGGATCACATTCTCGGCGGGCAGGCGTTTCCCTCGGCGCGGCGACTGGCGCAGCGCTGCTTTCCCGATGCTCTGGCGGCCGGCCAGCCGCTCGGCGCGATTCGCAAGTTCGATGATGAATACTACGTCCAGCGTGATCCCCCCTTCGAGTTTCAGCCGCCGGACGAACTGGTGGACGATGGCTGGGCGGGCAGCCTCGGCGATGTGGAGTTTACGCTGATCCACTTGCCCGGCCATACGATTGATATGCTGGGCGTGCACATTCCCTCGGAGAAGACGCTGTTCGCCGCCGATATGCTGTCGGACGTGGAGCTGCCAATGATCGAAGGCGATGGCAGCGACTATGTGGCCTCGCTGCGGAAGATCGATGCGCTGGTTGCGTCGGGGCAGGTCGAGACGCTCGTGCCGGGACACGGGCACGTCACGCCAGGTGCAGCTACAATTCGGGCGCGCATCGCCGAGGACATCGCCTACATCGATCGGCTGCGGCTGGTGGCCGGTGGCAGGTCGAGCGACGGCGAAGAGGCGGCTATCGGGGCGTGTCGATCGATGAACTATCGCGGCAAAGACGGCTGGCCGCCGATGAGCCAGGCGCATGAAGCGAATGTGCGGGCGATCTACAAGGCGATGGCCGGTTAGTTGAGTACTTGGTCAGTTGGGTAGTTGGTTGGTTGGGTGAGGACGAGATGGCTATGGAATTGGCCTCGAACAATTTGCCGAAGACGAGTGAGTGGCTGTTTCCAGAATACGACTTCGCGGCCATGAATCCCGACGAGTATGCGGGCGTGGTGATTGAGCGGATACTCAATCGGGGATCGTGGGCAGAAATCCAATGGCTATTGAACCGCTACGGCAAACACGCCGTGGCCAAATGGGTTCGGCAGCGTGGTTACCGCCGTCTAGATCGGCGTGCCTTTGAGTACTGGCGCTGGATGCTGGGCATCAAACGATATAAAGTGCCACCATGGGAACCGAAACTCCCGATGAGGCGCAAGTGACTATGGCGGGTGATATTGTCTGGGGTGCGCTTGCATCTGACACGCGCGAGACGTTTGCGACCCTCTCGAAGCTGCCCGCTCCGCACGACTTTTATCTCGCAGGTGGAACCGCCTTGGCGCTTCAAATCGGCCATCGTATCTCGCACGATCTAGATTTTTTCTCTTCCACTAATGCTCTAGGCATGGAGGAACGCGGCAGCCTGACGCGCCAACTGCAACGTATCGAGTCCTGCACGATTCGTCTGGAGTCAGACGGTCAGCTGTATGCGACGATCAGGGGTGTTGAAGTCAGCTTCCTCTATCAGCGCCACCCGTTGCTTTTCCCGGCGATCGAGATTGAGAGCATCTTGGTCGCTCAACCGGTTGACATCGGTCTGATGAAGTTGTCCGCGATCAAAGATCGTGGAACGCGCCGTGACTTTGTAGACCTATACTGTATGCGGCATGTTGCGCCGTTCAAGACATTGTTCCAACTCCTGCCGCGAAAGTATTCTGATCGCCCCGATTTCACCGTGCATCTCGCATACGCGCTGTGCTATTTCGACGATGCCGAAAACGATCCACGCGAACTGCGCCTTCTACAGAAGGTGAATTGGGCTGCTGTGAAGAAATACTGTGTAGAAGGCGCTCGACTTCTGTCAAAGATGAACATCGGCTTGGAGCCGCCCAAATGACAAAGTACTCTTCCTCAGAGATGATGACCGTCGCTGCGTCGCGGCTGCTGCGCGATGGCGACGTGGTGTTCGTAGGCATCGGCCTGCCCAACCTGGCCTGCAATCTAGCGCGGCGCACGCACGCGCCGAACCTCAACATGATCTACGAGGCGGGCGTGATCGGCGCGC
>DATBWU010000383.1:0-26284 GCA_036514635.1 Anaerolineae bacterium
CGCGCCCAGCCGATCCAATGCCCAGCCCGCGATGAAATCGTGCCGGTGCTCGATCGCCGCGAACAGAGTCATCGGGCGCACCGGCATAACCGACAACACCACCACCGGATCGAATGAGCTCAAGTGATTGACCACGCCGACAAATGCTTCCTGTAATGGAACCCGTTCGATGCCTTGCAGGTCGACGCGCGCGATCAGTTTAGTCACTATCCGGGCGACGAATCGCGTCAGCCGGTGAAAGCCGGGCGTCGAGTGGCGGCGCGGCAGGTCCATTCGAGTCGTGCGTGTTGCGATCATGGTGGAGCGGTCCGTCCTTGCGCGGCGAGCACGTAATCGTGCGGCAGTGTCCCGGCGGGGCCGTTCGGCGCAAGGCTGATCTCGAACTCCGTCACGGTGTTCGCGGCCAATGTCCCATCGGCCACGGGAGCCTGTCGATAACCGGTGACGTGGCCCGCGTCGTCGTAAGTGGTCACGACAATACTGACTCCCGATGCGTTGAGCGGGCCTTGATTGGCGATCGAGCCGGTGACTTTGAATTGAAGCCCGTCCAGTGCAGCCTGCCGGCTGACGACGGCGATCGGCATGTACCGGTTGCCCGGCTCGGACGAGGTTTCGGCGCGAATGGCCGTGACGGCGAACGAGGCGACGTCCGCCGGGGGCGGGACGAACAACGCGCCGAACGGCGACTTGCCGCCGGCGGGTACGACGTCGAGCGCGGTGAAAGCCGTGCCCGATGCGACTTCCGCGCCCGACGCGTCGAGCAGTGCCACGCGCACTTGCGTGTTTTCCAGCGCAGTCTCGAGCGGATTGACCACTTCGCCCAGCACCAACACGCTGCCCGCAGGCGTCACGTACAACGCCGTGCCCTGTACGGTGACCGGCAGGGGCGTCGGCGTGGGCAGTATCAACCCGCCCCCCGGCGCAGCCTGCGGTGCGCCGCTCCCGGCCGGAATGATCAACACCTGCCCGATCTGCAATGTCTCCGGGTTCAGCACACCGTTCGCCGCCTGCAAGGCGTCGAGCGTGCTGCCGTATTCTTGAGCAATGTCGATCAGCGTCTCGCCGGGCTGCACGATGTGAATGACCGGTGTCGGTGTCGGTGCGGGTGTCAGCGTCGGCGGCGGAGTGCGTTCGCCCGGCAGGTGGGTGGCGCGCGGCGTCGAGGTAGGCAACACTACGCCGAGCGGGGCGACGGTCGGCGTCGGCGCATCAGTCGGGCGACCGCCACAGCCGGTCAGCAGGCCGGCGATCGTCAGCCAGCCAAGCGTGCGTCTCATCATCGTCTAACGCCGATTCCGCCACGCCGCGTGAATCGCCCGCATCTGCTCAATGTGGTCCGGGATGTGCCGTTCGTATACCCTGAGCCAGTCGTCCATCGTCATGATCCCGTTTTCGGGATGATCGATTGTGTTCGACCAGGCCGATTCCGGCAGCGTCTTGATCAGGTTGTAACTCGCCCGGCGCAGGTACTTGAACAGTTCCAACGCATCGTCGGTGCTCTGATCGCCGTAACGCAGCGCCTTCGCCCACGCATTTTCATCGTAAGCCATCACCCGTTTGCCCGGCTCGGCGACGAGCGTCCGGCAGCGAATGTAGCTATTCGTCTCGCTGTCGGCGATGTGCACCACGATGTCGTGGATGCTCCACGGATCGGCAGGCGATCGGTACGGCCACATCTCTCTCGGAAACTCTTTCAGCGCATCGATCAGCCGGGCGTGCGCGCTGCCATACGACTCGATCATCTGTACCCGTTCGTGCGAAGTCACGTTTGCCCGCCCTTCGTGTCGGCGGTGAACACCGGCAGATGTCCGAGTGCGATGATGTCCTTCCACTTGGCCCGCTCGCCTTCGGTGAACACCGCCGCCGTGGCGATGATTTGCCCGCCGGCTTTCTCGATGATCAGGCGCATACCCTGGAGCGTGCTGCCGGTGCTGATGACGTCGTCAACCAGCACGATCTTCTTGCCGTTGATCAAGTGGCGGTCTTTCTCGTCGAGGTACAACGTCTGCGGCTGGCCGGTGGTGATGCTGAGCGTTTCGGCGTTCACGCTATCGCCCATGTACGGCTTATACATCTTGCGCAGCACCACGTAGGGCAATTCGGTCTCGACCGACAGCGCGTGCACCAGCGGAATGCTCTTGGCCTCGGCGGTGACGAGTGTCTGCGCTTCTTGCGGAATCCGCTTGGCGAGCGCCTTCGCGGCTGCCTCGACAACCTCCGTATCGCCCAGCATATTGAAGATGGCGATACGCACACCGGGCGCGACCTCGAATAGCGGCAAGTCGCGAGGCAATCCGGCGATCTTGACGGAATGAACCTGTCGCTTGGTCATGAGTTCCTCCAAGAGAGAATAGCGTGATAAAATAATCGATGCTCACCACCAAGACACGAAGAGCCTGTCTGAAAAGCCCTGATGATTAACCACCACGCCCTATCCGACGCATCGCGTCGGGGGCGCGCTAGGCGAGTCACCAAGACACCAAGAATCTCAAAGGTTTCTTCGTGACGCTTGCCCCCTTCAGGGGGTGGTGTCTTGGTGGTGAGTTTTAGGACAATCGCTAAGATTCCTTTGTGCCTTTGTGGTTAATCACTTCAGCTCTTCCGGGTTGAGTGGGAAAATCGCACCACCCGCCCGGCGATCAATCGCCGGGCTACGGATACGAAACCCCGTAAACGGGGTTCTAGCCCGATTTATCGGGCTTTGTATCCTTAGCCCGAAGATTCACACCTGCACCGCACCTGCGGTGCAAGTGTCTTCGGGCGAACCCCGCCAAAGCCGGGAGAGCCATCACTTCAAAGTTCGAGAGACGACAATGGATGAAACTGTGCTGGCCGAACTGCTGACGTTTTTCAAAGCGCTCGTCGATCCTGATCGGCTGGCCGTCGCCGGGCGGCTGGCGAAGTCGAGCGCGACGATCGAGACCTTGTCTGCCGAGCTCGATTTACCGCGTATCGACGTTCAACGCCACCTCGATCGACTCGTCGACGCCGGGCTGGTCGCCGCATCCGGCGGCGTCTACACACTCAATCACGACGCGCTGCACGCGCAGGCGCGCCGCGTGCTCTCGTCACCCGTGCCCGCCGCATCGCCCGCCAACGCCGTCGAAAAAGTGCTGGCCGATTATCTGCGCCCGGACGGATCGCTCAAAGAAATCCCCAGCCAACTGAAGAAAAAGATCATCGTCTACCGATACATCGCGCAGCACTTCGACGAGGGGCGGCACTACACCGAGAAGGAAATCAACGAAATCCTCAAGCGCTTTCACCCGGATGTCGCCTCGATCCGGCGCGACCTTTTCGATTTAGGTTTCCTCGAGCGGCGCGAAGATGGCAGCGACTACTGGCGAACGGAAGCCAATGCATTCTAACACAACCTTGCAACGGATAGACAACGGATAAACGGATACGACGGCGCGTATCCGTTTATTCGGTCATCATCCGCTGCTCTGCCCGCAACGCTGAAGGCTACGTCACAATCTCAACGCCCAACATCTGAATCACATCTTGAATCGGATTCAGAATCGTCGTCGTCTCCGATCCGGCGAACAACAGCCCGACGACGCGCTTCTGCATGTCGAGCACCGCCGAGCCGGAATCGCCGCCGGCGCTCATCGCGCCCGCCATCAGCTGGCCGGTGAACGTGGCGAGCGGCCCGCCATAGTTCACGGTGACCGTCACTTCCACCTGTAAAATCGTGCTGGTGGTATAGCCGGTGGTGCGCCCCGACTTTTGCACCTGCGCTCCCAGCGTGACCGTGCTCACGCCGGTCGGCACGCCGATGTTGAGAATGCCGGGAATGACCAGATCAGGTGTCGTGGGTCGCGCCAATGCGCAATCGACCCGGTTGTTGCCCGGCTCGTTCTGGAGCGGAGATCGAGGCTTGAGGCCCAGCAACGCCAGCAACTGCGCCAGACAACCGGGCGGGGCGGGCAGCGTGCCATCGAACGCGATCGGGATGAACTCGGCCAGCGTGCCGATCTGATCCGCCGACGTGCCGCCATCGTATGCGCCGGGCTGCAAGATCGCGTCGCCCACCTGCGCGTTGTTGCTGTTCGCCAGGACGTGGTTATTGCTGAGGATGAGCGTCTGGGCGTTCTTGCGCACCAGGCAGCCCAACGTGCCGGCGGTGATTTGATAATGCCCAATGCTCACGCCGGGCGGCGCAGGTCGAAACTTTTTCTTCGGGTCCTGAAAGGCGCGGATGTCACCCGTCTCGATCACGTCGGTTTGAACGCCGCCGATCGCCTTGGGCACCACGGCCGACGCGCTGAGCTGCGCCAGCGGCAACTTTTTCCGAACGGATACGATGACCGACAGTTCGTTGGTCGGCGTGTCGCCGGCAATCTTGTACCCGACCCCGGTGGCGACGACGTTGGGCAAGTGCATCAACGTCTCGACATGTTGGCGCTTCACGGCCAGAGCAGCCGACAGCGCGGCACCCATCGCAGCATTGGGTAGCGAACTCATGTTATCCCTCCCTGTGAATGTGCTAGTCTTTCCAGGCTTCCGCAGCCTGGGGGCTACATGGCTCGAATCTCGCCGGTCTCGACTACATCGACCGGCACACCCTCAATCGATGACGGGATCACTTCCCCGCTCTTCAGTTGTGACGCGGGCACTTTCTTCTTCACCGACACGACGATGCTCACTTCGTCCGATCGCACACCGCCGCGCGTCCGGTAGCCGACCCCGACTCCGACGACGTTCGGCAGGCGCATCCATTCCTTTTCGTACTTGCGCTTGATCGCGGTCACGCGCTGAATAACATCTTGAGACATGGCGACTCCTTCTCAGGGACGAATGACGAAGGACCAACCGCAGTCCTCCGTCTTTGGTCGTTCGTCCTACTTCACCGGGACGATACACTCCGGCACGTCGTTCTCCGGCTTGTTGACCAGTTTCGACACCGGGTGCGCCGTCATGGGCGAGGCCGGGTACGGCTTGAGCAGACTGCTCAACTTGTCCGATTCTTGCTCGTTCGGGTCGAGCCAGCGCTCATACGCCTCGGGCTTAAGGATGACCGGCATCCGATCGTGGATCTTCTCCATCAGCGCATTCGGCGTGGTCGTGATGATCGCGCAGGATAGGATCGTCTCGTCCGCCTCTGGCGACCGCCACGCTTCCCACAGTCCGGCAAAGGCGAACGGCTCACCCGATTTCAATCGAATGTACATCGGCGTCTTCGATTTGCCGCCCGGCTCTTTCCGCCACTCGTAGAATCCATCGGCCAGGATCAGGCAGCGTCGCTTCTTGAAGGCCGATCGGAACGACGGCTTCTCGACGAGCGTTTCGGCGCGCGCGTTGATCAGCCGATTGCCGAGGCCGGGGTCTTTGGCCCACGCGGGAATCAGCCCCCAGTGGAACAATTCCAGCGTGTGCTGGCCGTTGTTCGCCACCGTGGCGACGGGCTGCGTCGGCGCGATGTTGTAACGCGGCGAGAGCGTCAGCTGCGCCGGCACTTTCAGCCAGCCGAACGTCCTTTGTAGCTCGTCAGGGTCAATCGTCAGCGTGAAGCGTCCGCACATATCTCCTCTCTCCTCCCGGGTGGCCGGCACTTTCGCAGACCCCCGTAGCGACACATGCGCCGCGCTCCCACTCCGCTGCGCTACGGGGACTTCGTGCGCGCAACGCAGTGCAGTGAGCGAAGGGGGCAGAAGTGCCGATCACCTTGCTTTTCTTGACCGATCCTCTAAGCCCGGTTACAATCGTCACAAGCCCGGATGCAAACCAATTGAATCATCCCAACCCAGACTCATCACACCGAAAGGGGAATCATCCATGGATTTGTTCAAGAAAGTCCGCGAGTCGGAGCTGATGCGGGATGCTCACGAAGCCATCGAGAGCGGCATTTACCCCTACTTCAAGCCACTTGACGATACCGAAGGCAGCGAGGTCGTGATAGACGGCCGTCGCATCCTGATGATCGGCTCCAACAACTACCTCGGCCTGACCACCCATCCCAAAGTGCGTGAAGCGGCGATCGAAGCCATCAAGCACTACGGCACGTCCTGCACCGGTTCGCGCTTCCTCAACGGGACGTTGGCGCTGCACCACGAGCTCGAACACCGCCTGGCGGCGTTCGTCGGCAAGCCGGCCGCGCTGGTGTTCTCGACCGGCATGCAGACCAACCTCGGCGTGATCTCGGCGCTGGTGCAGCGCGGCGATGTGGCGGTCATCGACAAGGACGATCACGCCAGTATTGTCGACGGCTGCAAGCTATCCTTCGGCGAGATGAAGCGCTTCCCGCATAACGATCTGGAAGCGTTGGAGCGCCTCTTGAAGAGCATCCCGGACGACAAAGGCATCCTGCTCGTCGTGGACGGCGTGTACAGCATGGGCGGCGACATCGCGCCGTTGCCGCAACTGATCGAGCTGGGCAAGGCGCACGGCGCGCGGCTGATGGTGGACGACGCGCACGCCTCCGGCGTGCTGGGTCGCAACGGTCGCGGCACCGCCGACTACTTCGGGCTGACCGATCAGGTCGATCTGATCATGAGCACCTTCAGCAAGTCGTTCGCCTCGCTGGGCGGTTTCATCGCCGGCGACGAAGACGTGATCTTCTACATCAAGCACAACGCGCGCTCCCTGATCTTCTCGGCGTCGATGCCGGCCTCGAACGTCGCCGCCGTGCTGGCCGCGCTGGACATCATGGAACAGGAGCCGGAGCGCGTGACGCGGGTCAATGTCATCGGCGAGCGCGTGCGCCGCGAACTGAAGGGCATGGGCTTCAACATCGGCCCCAGCCAGACACCCATCGTGCCGATCATCATCGGCGACCGCGATCGGACGGTGCTGGCCTGGAACATGCTCTTCCACGCCGGGTTGTTCACCAACTGCATCCTCTCGCCGGCTGTGCCGCCAGGCATGGACCTGTTGCGCACCTCGTATATGGCGACGCACACCGACGAACAAATCGATCGCGCGCTGGAAATCTTCCGCACGGTCGGCAAGCAGCTGGAACTGATCTGAGTTAGAATTTGGAAGTGCAAGGTAGAGTATAGTCTTTTTGGGGCGGGGCGCAACACCCATTGGGAGGAGATTGGATGCCGATCTACGAGTATTACTGTACGGACTGCCAGACAAAGTTCGACGCGCTGAGGTCAATGGCGCGGGCCGACGAGGCCATGGCTTGCGCGGAGTGCGGCGGCAGGCACACGGCGCGCGTGCTGTCGATCTTCGCCGTGAGGAGCGGCGACGGCGCGTCGGTGATGGAGTCGCCCGGCGGAGGGTGCGCCTGCGGCGGCCAGTGCGCGTGCGGGCGACATTGAGCCGATGAAAGAACAACGACGAAGGACGAACGACGGAGGCTGTGCCTTCGTCGTTTGTCTTTGGTCCTTCGTCAACCAATCGTCATCAATTCTCTGGGGAAGGTCGTCAAGCTCTCCGCACCGTCCGGCGTGATGACCACGTCATCCTCGATGCGCACGCCGCCTTTGCCCGGCACATAAATCCCCGGCTCGATCGTCACGACGTTGCCCACCTCGAACGGCACGCGGTTGCCTTCGACGACGTAGGGCGGCTCGTGAGCATCCATGCCCAGGCCGTGGCCGGTGCGATGCGTGAAGGATTCGCCGTAACGGCCGTCGACGATCACCTTGCGCGCGGCCCGATCGATCGCCTCGCCCGATACGCCCGGCCCGGCGGCCTTGCGCCCTGCCTCGTTCGCCTTCAACACCAGATCATAAACGCGCTTCAACTCGTCGTCGATCTCGCCGATGGCGAAGGTGCGCGTGATGTCGCTGGCATAGCCGTCCACTGTGACCCCGAAGTCGAACAGCAGCAAGTCACCGCGTTGAACGGATCGGTCGCCCGCGACGGCGTGCGGCAGCGCGGTGTTCGGCCCGGCGACGACGATCGGATCGAACGGCAGTTGCTCGGCTCCACCTCGAAGCACGTTCACCAGCAACTCGGAAGCGATCTGCTTCTCGGTCAGGCCGACCTGCACCGCTTCCAGCGTGCGCGCCAGCGCGTCCTCGGTGATCTTCACCGCGCGGCGCATCGCGGCGATCTCGTCCGCGTCCTTGACCATGCGCAGACGACTGAAGAGGTGATCTGCCTCGTGAAGATGCGCGCCCGGCGCGGCAGCCTCCAGCAAACGCAGTTCCTTCACGCGCAGCGCCAGCCCCTCGACGCCGACGCGCCTGCCGGACAGGTTCAGCGCCTGCGCCGCCGCCTGATACGCCAATAGCGGATCGGTCCCGTCCGCGAAGGTGAACAACTGCCAGTCGATCGGGTGCGGACCGGCAGCGGGCTTCGTCGCTTCGAGCGCGCCTAACACCAGTGCAGGGCGAGCGCTGCTGGTCGGGATCAAGGCCAGCGTCGGTCGTTCCATCAAGTGAAAGTGCAGGCCGGTCAGATACACCATGTTCGCGCCCGGCATCACCGCGATGCAATCGAGGCCTTCGGCGTGTGCGGCGGCTTTCAGTTTTTCAATGCGTTGAAGAGACATGGACACTCCGTGAGGCGGGTGAGAGAGTTGGCGAGTTGGATGGTTGGATGGTTGGTTAGTTGGATGGTTGGTTAGTTGGATGGTTGGTTACATTTTACGATTATAGCGTGTATAATGTCGGGCGAGAAACCCATCGGAGGTGCACCATGCGAAAGATCCTGGCCTTTGCGGCCGGTGCGATGTGCGGCGCAATCGTCGGCGCAGTGGCGGCACTGCTGCTCGCGCCGATGTCCGGCGGCGAGATACAGGAGCAGGCGCGCAAGCGCTTCGAAGCGATCGTCACCGAGGGGCGCAAGGCAGCCGAAGAACGCCGCGCCGAACTGGAGAAGCAGTTGCGCCAGATGCAGCGGCGGGACGAAGGGTGACACGCCACCGTAGGGGCGAGTCACCGACTCGCCCTTACTCCGTGATCGTCCAGTTGAACAGCGCCGGCTCGCTGCTCTTCACCGCCGTCGCCGCGACGATGAGCACGCCCGTGTTCCATTGGCTGAGGGGAATGTCCCACGCGCCCGTATTGTCGGCGTCGATCGGCAGGCGCATCACGGTCGTCGTGTCATCTTTGCCGAACCCCACCACCTGCACGATGAAGTTCTGCGGCACGTAGTTGTTCGTGCGAATCCAGCCCTCGGCCGTCCAGCCGGTGTCCGTCTCGGCGTCGTCTTTGAAACCGATCTCCGGAATCTCGATGTCGTCGATGGCGAAGCCGGGCAGGTTCACCGCCAGATCGTTGACCGTCTCGAAGCGCAGCAGAATCGTCTGCCCGGCGTACGGCGTGAGATCGACGCTCTCCTGAATCCACTCGGCTGGGCCGCCGCCCGAGTCGCCGGTGTAGCCCCAGCCCAGGTTGTTGTTGTTCGGGTTGCGATCCGTGCTCGACGGCGTCTTGAGAATCTGGTACGTCTGGCCGCCGTCCGTCGAAACCGTCACGTAGCCGTAGTCCCAGTCTTTCTCGAAATCGAACCACGTCGAGTAGGTGAGCGTGGCCTGGCTCACACCGGTCAAATCGACTTCGCGCGTCAGGCGCATGTCGGCCGAATCGCCCCGATTGTTCAACCAGAAGTATTGCCCGCTGTGCGGCTCGGCGTCGATCAGGCGCGTCTTGGTCGAACCGGTGAATTCGACGTGCACATCGCGCGAGCCGAGCAGCTCGTAGTATTGGGCTGCATACTGATTGACCCGCTGCGGGCCCTGGAACTGGTGCGGAAACGTGTCGAGGGTCTGGGCGATCTCGGCGTGCGGCGGATCGGATTCGACGAAGCCGTAGCGGCTATCGTCGATCGAGGGATCGTCAACGAACTTGGCGACCACCCAATCGGCGAAGAAATCGTCGAGCGTGCCGGTGAAACCCACTTGCTTCAGCGCCTCGGCCACACCGTCCAGCCCGTTGCGCGGATCGGCGAGAATATCCTGAATGCCTTTCTCACCGTATTTGTCGTAGAAGTACAACCAAAAAGTGAACGCCGCACCGTAGTTCGCGCCCCTGCCCCCGCCTTCCGGCCAGAAGTTGAGCTGGGTGTTCGGCACGCCGGCAAAGTCGAAGTCCGCGCCGCCAATGCTGTAATCATTCAAGAACATCGCCAGGTCGGACAGGCCCTCGTTGGCCCAGGTATCCTCGTTGCGATCGATGTAGAAGTGGATCATGTGCTGGTACTCGTGCGCCAGCACGCCCAGGTAAAAACTGCTGCCGACCCGGCCCGGCCCGCCGATGCCTTCCAGGTCGATGTAGAACATTTCTTTCTCGTTCGAGTCTTTGCGCACGGCGGTGATGTACTCGTCCGTGCTGGAGAAGTAACCACCCGCCGCCGTATTGGACGTGTGCAGCACGAACAGGCGTGGATCGCAATCGATGCCGGGCGACCATTCCATGCCGAACAGTTCACGATCGCGCGGGACGATCTGCTCACTGAACACCTTGCCCGCATCGATGACGGCATTGCGATCGACCAGATCGAGCCAGTTGTTATCGACCCACATGTAGACGTTCGGCTCAATCGAGATCAGTGTCGCGGTCACGTCGAACTGCTCGAACGTGTCGTTGTTCGAGACGTGGAAAACTTCTTGATCGCCCACGTTATACGTCTCCGGCGCAGTACAGGTCTTGTCCGGCGTGTCGGCGGGCAGCCCCTGCATGCGGATGCTCAACTCGCGCAGATCGCCGATCGGCAAGTCACCGGCGGAGATCACTTCGGCGTTGGCGCGATCGGCCTCGGCCACCGGGTCGCGGATGACGCCGGCCAGGGGGTCGAGCGTCGGCCCGAGTGTAGGCTTCGGCGCCGGCTCGACGGTCGGCACAGGCGGCTCGGTGGGTGTGAAGGCTTCGGTCGGGTCGATGGTAGTCGGCGCAGGCGTGGGGCCGGGTGTTGTACACGCAGCCAATGCCAGCGTAGCCAGAATGAAGAACAACGGTAAGCGGCGAGTCATCGAAAAGGCTCCTCGTATCGGTTTTACGCAACAGCGCAGAGTATATCGAGGTTTGGCGAAGGTGGCAACGAATACGCCGGGGAATCAAATTCCCCGGCTAAAAACATGGAAATCGGCTAAAGCCGATTAACGCCATCAGCCCGGTTCACCGGGCTTACATGCTTTTAGCCCGACGATTGATCGTCGGGCGTTCTGAAAACAGCCAGCGATTACACTAAACAGCGACCCCCAACTGCGCTCACCAGTCGGGGGGCGGGGTAAGGGGGAAGAATATTATCCTGGGAACTCTCCCAGAGTCACGGTGACATCACTGGTCGCATCGCCGCGCACCACGTGCAAGGTGATCGTGTCGCCCGGCTGCAGGGTTAGCATGAGCGCGGGCAGCGACGAGGCGGAGTTGAGCGACTGGCCGTCGATGGCGACGATCAGATCACCTTGTTGCAGCCCGGCCTGCGAGGCCGGCCCGTCTGGCTCGACCGATTCGATCGCCGCGCCCGCGCCGACCGGCAGATTGGCGCGCTGCGCTTCGTCTCCCTGCAAGCCGCGATAGCGAATCCCGAGATAAGCGCGTCTCACGGCGCCGCGCGCGATCAACTGCTCGCTCACCGCACGCACGACGTTGCTGGGGATGGCGAAGCCCAGGCCTTCGGCCACGTCGCCGCCGCCCGCGCGCACGACCATCGAATTGATGCCGACGACCTGCCCGGCCAGGTTGACCAGCGGCCCGCCCGAATTGCCGTGGTTGATCGAGGCGTCGGTCTGGATCAGACCGTTGATGCCGCCCACCTGCCGGCCCAGGCCGCTGACGATGCCGGTGGTGACGGTATTCTGGAAGCGGCCCAGCGCACTGCCGATGGCGATGACGCGCGTCCCCAGTTGCAGCGCGTCCGAATCGCCCAACTCGGCCACGCCCGGCACATCGCCCTCGACCTTGATGACGGCCAGGTCGGATGTCGGATACGTGCCGATCAAACGCGCAGAGACTTCGCGCCCATCGTAATACACCACCAACAGCTCGACCGCTCCTTCGACGACGTGATTGTTGGTGACGATGTATCCGTCGCGTGAGGTGATGACACCTGAACCCGACGCGGCCGAGCCGCGCCCCTGGTTTTGAATCAACACCACCGCCGGCTCGACTGTCTGCACCGCCTGAATGAGGCCCGACTCCTCGCTGATGATCTGCGTCGTGCTCCCGCTCGCCGCCGCAGGCGGCGCGGCCTCGACCGTGGGCTGCGCGCGGCCGGCGGCCGTGTAACCCACCACGCCGCCGACCAGACCGCCACCAATCGCGCCCACTATCACTGCGAACGCGATCGCCACAAGGAACCAACCTCGATGTGATGTAGCCATGCGTCTCCTCGCTCAATGCTGGTGATTATTCACAAATGCTCCAGGCCCGCGTCCTCGCGGGCCGTCCGCGGGGACGCGGACGGCGAGCATAAGCCTCTCCAAGTTTTCTTGGTGTTTCTTTGTGTCGCTTGCCCCCTTCAGGGGGTGGAGCCTCGCCTAGCGCGCCCGACGCGATGCGTCGGATAAGGCGTGGTGGTTGCCGTAGCGGCCTTTTCAGACAGGCTCTCAATGAGCTTGCGATCAGTGTGCCCGCGTTGAATGAGGGAAGACTGAGGTGAGGCTTAAGGTTGGATGAGGGATGGGGGGAGAGGGCAAAGCGTAAGGAGTTAAATGCAAAGAGTAAAACGTAAGGAGTAAAACGTAAATTACGCTTTACGCTTCACGCTTCACGTTTCAGTTCCGGCAGGTAAACCGTGAACGTCGTGCCCTTGCCGGCTTCGCTGCACACGTCGATGCGCCCGCTGTGGCTGTTCGCGATCCACTGCGCGATCGACAGGCCCAGTCCTGCGCCGCCGCTCAGCGCGCCCTCTTTGCCCGACTCGCGCCGCGAGCGCGATTTGTCCACGCGGTAGAAACGCTCGAAGATGTGTGGCAAGTGCTCCGGCGGGATGCCCGGCCCGGTATCGCTGATGCTAAGCTCCGCCCAGCCGTCGCGTCGCTTCAGACTGAGCGTGACACTGCCGCCTGCCGGCGTATAGCGAATGGCATTCTCGGTCAGGTTGAGCAGGAGCTGCTTCAGCCGATCGGCGTCGCCCAGCACGGTGACCTCGTCCTCGTCACCGATCGTCACGTTCACGCCGTTGGCGATCACGCGCACCTGCCGGAACACCTCCAGCAGCAGCGTATCGAGCGAGACGGCCTCGCGCCGGATGGGCAGACCGGCGTCGGCCTGCGCCAGCAGCAGCAGGTCGCGCACCAGCCGCGTCATGCGATCGGTTTCGCTCTGGATCGCGTCGAGCGAGGCGTCATCGGCGACGCGCGTGCGACGCATCAAGTCGACATTGCCGCGAATGGTCGTGAGCGGCGTGCGCAGCTCGTGCGAGATGTCGGCGGTGAAGCGCTGCTGCGATTTGAACAGCGCCTCCAGCCTCTCCAACATGCGGTTGAAGGTGTTCGCCAGCCGGCCCACCTCGTCGCGCGTCGCGGGATTGGGGATACGCCGGCTGAGATCGCCCGCCTCGGTGATGGTGATGGCCGTGTGTGTGATGAGGTCGATCGGGCGCAGCGCCTGGCGCGCCAGGAACGCGCCACCCACGCCGGCCAGCAGCACGGCGATCGCGCCGCCGACAATCAAAATACGGTTCAGTTGCGCAAGCGCCTCGTCGTTGGCATCCATCGACTGGCTGACTTGCAGGAAGCCGACCGGTTGAAGGCGCGCGCGAATCGGCGCGGTCAACACGCGCAGATGGTTCCCGTCGATGTACACGTCGCGGATGACGTGCGAGTCGGCCAGTTCGGGCTGGTTCAGCACATTGGCGTCGAGCGGACTAGCGTAGCCGCCGAGGCTGGCCGACTGGCCCACGACCTGCCCACCCAGGTCGATCGCCTGCAAATATAATCCGGACGCGCGAAACACATCGGCTTCCACCGGCACGTTGACGCGCAGCTCGCCCGGCGCGCGGCTGGCGCTGCTGACCGAAAACACCTGATCGGCGGTGTCGAGCAGCGTGCGATCGGCATTGGCCCGCAGCGCAGCGGCGAACACGCCGGACACGGCGAAGCCAATCGCGCCGATCAGCGCGAACAACACCAGGGTATACCAGAGGGTGAGACGGAGACGAATCGACATCGAAAATCAATGCAGAATGACGAATGTAGAAGGACCGAAGGTCGGGTATCCGTTTATGCCATTTACTGTCGCAGCACGAGATTAGACCTAGATGAAAAGCGATTTAGAGGATAGTGACAATCCGTTCTTCATTCTGCATTCTTCATTCTACATTCTTCATTCTACATTCTTCATTCTACATTCTTCATTCTACATTCTTCATTCTGCATTCCTCATTCTACATTCCGCATTCCGCATTCCTCATTCCTCCCTGAGCACGTATCCCACGCCGCGCACCGTGTGAATCAAACGCGGCTCGCCGTCGGCTTCGGTCTTCTGGCGCAGGTAGCGGATGTACACCTCGATGATGTTCGACTCGCCGCCGAAGTCGTAGTTCCAGATGCGGTCGTAAATGATCTCGCGCGTCAGCACCTGGCGCGGATGGCGTATGAACAGTTCCAGCAGGTCGAATTCTTTGGCGGTGAACTCGAGGCGGCGTTCGCCGCGTTTCGCCTCGCGCGCGGCGGGGTCCAGCATCAGGTCGGCGAACTTGAGCACTTCCGCCTCTTCAGCCGGCTTGCTGCGACGGCGTAGCGCGCGCAGCCGCGCCAGCAACTCGTCGAAGGCAAAGGGCTTGACGACGTAATCGTCGGCCCCGGCATCCAGGCCCGTGACACGATCGGGAACCGAATCTTTGGCCGTCAGCATCAGGATGGGCGTGGAGCCGGCCGCGCGCAAACGCCGGCACACCTCCAACCCATCCATGCCGGGTAGCATCCAGTCCAGAATCACCAGGTCGGGCGGCTGATCGCGGGCGATCGCCAGCCCGCCCGGCCCGTCCGAAGCGACGAGGACTTTGTACCCTTCAAAGGTCAGGCCCCGGCGCAGCAAATCGGCGATGCGTTCTTCGTCTTCGATAACCAGAATTGTCTCGGACATGCCTCGATTATAGCGTGAGATGCCGAATCGTGAAACGCTGTGCGTGTTCTGTTCGACCCTCAGCCATGCGTATTCGTGTGTGCACGCAAAGGTTCTGCCGGGGGCTGAACACAGCCGGATTCATCCGGCTTCGGGGGACTAGCCCGACGATTGATCGTCGGGCGCAAACAGCCTGACATCTTTTGCGTGAACACGTATTCGTGCAATTCTTGACGAGGGCAGGCGTCTTAGGTATACTGCGTCCAGCGCCGCGGTGGCGGAACAGGTATACGCGGTGGTCTCAAAAACCACTGGGCGCAAGCCTGTGAGGGTTCGAGTCCCTCCCGCGGCATTCGCACGCACGCCGGGCCGATCCTCCAGACCGGCCCGCATTGTTTATGGAACGCGACAGCATTCGGCAATTCGCGGCAATGCCCGGTGACACATGCGGTGCAGTGCTCCCGTGAATCACCGGGCTAGTAGAGCCAAGCCCGCTGAAGCGGGCTGCGCGGCGGGACAGCCGGATTGATCCGGTTTGGTCAGATTAGCCCGACGATTGATCGTCGGGCGGCAGGCGCGAAATAATTACCGAAAGCTCTCGCGTCCGATTATCTCTGTGCACCCTATGATGCGACGCCTGCTCCTCCTGCTCATCGGTCTGGCGCTCGGCCTCGGCCTCGGTCTACTCGTCGGCTGGTATGCCTGGCCGGTAACTTACACGAGCGTACCGCCATCCGCGCTGGCTCCCGGCTGGAAGAACGAAGCGATCTGGATGGCAGCGCAAGCCTTCGCCTACGACGGCGATCTGGAAGCCGCCAGCGGGCGGCTCGCGCCGATCTTCGGCAACGTCGATCTCGGCCCCATCGTCCTGCAACGCGCCGAGAAGGCTATCGACGACGACTGGCCTGCGATCGAAATCGCGCTCATCGGACGGCTGGCAGCGGCATACGGCGCGCGCTCGCCGCGTGTTGATGCATACCTTGCGCTGGGGCCGTGACCGATGCGTACTGCACTCGTCGTTGGCATCCTCATCGGGCTGGCGATTGGGCTGGCCTACGCCTGGCTGATTGACCCGGTCGAGCTGGGCAGCGCCGATCCGTATCACCTCGACGCGCGCTACCGCGACGTCTGGATCGTCATGTCGGCGGAGGCCTATGCCGCCGACGGCGACTGGACACGCACGAGCGTGCGGCTCGACTGGCTGAGAGACCCCAATTTGAAACAGACCATCGTCGCGCTGTTCGACCGCGTGAACGCAGACGGGCCGAATCCGCAGGCGCGCGCGTTGGCCCGGTTGGCCGCTCAACTTGGCGAAACGACGGCGAGCATGGTCGTCTACCTGACGACGCCGGCCGTCACCCCGACGCCGCGCCTCACGCCCATTTCCATACTCCCATCCCTCACGCCCGCTGCACCGGCTCCGACCGCAACCGACTCATTTCCGACCCCCACGCCCACCTCAACACCCACGCCCGAATTCACGCTCGTCAGCCGCGACAGCGTCTGCGAGAGTGGCCCGCCGCAAATTCGCGTCACGGTGCAAGACCTGGCCGGCAACGGTCTTCCCGGTGTCGATGTATGGATCACATGGGACAACGGAGCCGATCGCTTCGTGACCGGACTTAAGCCGGAGTTCGGCGCGGGCTACGGCGACTTCGACATGCAGCCGGGCATCAGTTACCGCGTCGGCGCGGGCACGCAGGTGGCGTTAGCACTGGTCAGCAACCTTCGCGCCGACGAGTGCCCCGGCGGCCGGCTATCGTGGAACGTCGTGCTTCGCCCCGTCCCTTAGGGCGAAGGACGAACGACCATAGACCAATGCCTTCGTCCTTTGTCTTTGGTCGTTTTTACAATCTCTTTACACCGACCTCATCTCCCCGCAACACCTCGCTGCGATGATCAGCCTCGGTAAGGGCATTAACCCTAAGGAGGCAAAATGACACGCAGGACATTGTTGGTTGGATTGTTGGTTGGGTTGTTGGTGTTCAGCAGCGCCGGCTTCGCGTATGCCGATCCGGCTAGACCGCTTGCGCCTGGCGCTCGACGCGGCGCGACGATTGAAGGCGAAGTCACTGCGATCAACGGGGACGCGCTCACCGTCCAAACCGAGCATCGCGGCACGCTGACGGTTCAGACGGACGAGCATACGCGCTTCCGGGCCAAAGGCGACCCGGGCTTCTCGTTTGCCGATATTAAAATCGGCGACACGATCGCGGCTAATGGTCGCTTCACGGGCGAGAGCACGCTGCTGGCCCGAGTGGTCGTGCTGGTCCCGGCCGATGTCGCCGATGCTGTAACCGGCAAAGTGACCGCCGTCAACGGCGACGAGATCACCATCGAAGAGAATGGGGACGCTGTGGTCACGATCATCACAACCGCCGATACGACCTTCCGCGTGAACGGCAAGCCGGGGGCGTCGATCGAGGATGTGCAGGCAGGCACGTTGATCGCTGCGGCGGGCCAGTTCGATGCGGATGGCGCGTTGATCGCCAGGCACGTCGTCGCCCGGCAGCCGCGCACGTATGACGGCGGGCCGGTGGCCGGCGGCAAAGTGGCGGAGGTGAACGGCGGCGAGATCGTCGTGAGCTACCCGGATGGCTCATCGCTGACCATCACCACCGACGCCTCGACGCTCGTCATCAAGCGCGGCGAGGGTGGCCCGGTGCTAGGCTCACTCGGCGACGTGGCGGTGGGCGCGCGCATCGTGGCGATGGGCGTCCCGTCGAGTGACGGCAACAGCCTTGCGGCGAAGGTGATCCTGATCGGCGCGGCCCAACCCGCCGAACCCCTACAACCGTGACGCACCCGACCGTGTAAAAGGGCGAGTCTCCGACTCGCCCTTTTCTGTTGTCGCCTCACGCGCCGCGCAGTCGAACCCGAGCCGCGCGGCAGTGTGGGCATTCGATGCCGACGAACTCGCGGCCGCAGGTGCGGCAGATTTGCGGCTCGACCGGCCGATCATCGCTGAGCGATGCGACGATGACGATGACCTCGTGCCCGTCGAAGCGATCCAGCCACTCGGACACCTCCCGATCGGCTACCCGCCAGTGGCCGTCGATCTTTTTCAGGATGCCGCGCTTGACCTCGGCATCGACTTCGTACGCGGCGCTCGCCAAGTCTAAAACGGCAGCCTTACGCAGCGACATTCCAGTTCTCCTCTTCGATGGCGGGCGTGTCGATCAGCATGGACTTGTCTTTCAACACGCGATAACGATCGAAATCGCGGGCGACGGCGGTGTTGGGGAAGATCGCCTGCGCCTCGGCCAGCACCTGTTTGTGGCTGTAACGGCGCGAGATGTGCGTGAGGATCAATTGCCCCACGCCGGCATCACGCGCCAGCCGAGCCGCCTGCGCCGCCGTCAGATGATCGTACGAACGGGCCAGGTCCGCTTCGGGTTCCAGGTAAGTCGATTCGATGACGAGCGCGTCGACGCCGCGCACAGGCTCCACCAGATCAGACGTGCGTCCTGCGTCGCCGACGTGCGCCAGGGCCGCCCCGCGAATCTCCGGGCCGAGCACGTCATCGGGACGAACGACTCGCCCGTCGGCCAGCGTCACCGATTCGCCCGACACCAGCCGCCTGCGCTCCGGGCCGGACGGCACGCCCAGCGCCTCGGCCTTCTCGACCAGAAACGGGCGGCGCGATTTCTCGCGAAACAGATAGCCGAAGCAGTCGCTGCCGCGATGCGCCACCGGAAACGCGGTCAACTCGAACGAGTCGTCCTCGATCACTTTGCCGGGCTTCACGTCGATGAACGACAGCCGCGTCGGCGGGCGCGCGCCGCGCAGCACGACGCGATAGATCAGGTCCTCGACCCGATCGAGTGCGCTGCGCCCGCCGTAGATGTCCACCTGCTCGATTGTCTCCCAACGCATGAACGTGCTGAGCAGGCCGGCCAGACCCAGGATGTGATCGAGGTGGCCGTGCGTGAGCAGAACCTTGTCCAGTCGCTTGAAGCCAAGCCCGCTCTTCAGCAGCTGGCGCTGTGTGCCCTCGCCGCAATCGACCAGGAAACGATATTCTTTGTGCAGCACGACGTGTGCCGACAGGCTGCGCCGCACCGACGGAGCCGCCGCAGACGTGCCCAGGAAGACGATCTCAAACATGGCGTATCGTTTCTACATGAGACGAATGACCAACGACGAAAGATGGAAGGGGAGTCGCCATCCGTCGTCCTTCGTCTTTTGTCCTTCGTCCCTCGACGTTCACTGCGCGCGGGCGATGGCCGTGAAGACCAACACGACGACGCCGAGAATCAGGTTGACCCGCGCCAGCCGGTCGAGTCGCTTGCGCAGCGCGACGGCTTCCGCCTCGCTCGCGACGCCGTGCGCGGCCAGCATCGCGTTGCGCTGGAGCGCCGGCTGCACGCCGAAGCTCATTGCCACGCCGACCGCGATCATGCCGATGATGGCGAGATGCTTCAGGAAGATCGCCTGCGCCCACAGGTTGCTCAGGTTCAAGAACCCATTGTAGTTCTTGCTGGCGGTCATCTGGACGAGGCCGGTGATAATCAGCACGGCCAGGCTCAGGCCCGACAGCGGGCGGAAGCGCGCCTCGATCGACTCGATCGTGTGGGCAAAGGCAACATCGTCGCGGATCGCGTGGCGCAGGCCCGGCCACACCACCAGCGCCATCGCCGCCAGCCCGCCGATCCAGACGACCGTCGCGACCAGATGAAAAAAGTAACTGATGGCAAGCAGCGCCGGCGTGTTGACGTTGAACATGGGACAATTATAAAGGCAGAATGCAGAATTGAGAATACAGAATTGAGAAGTGAGAATGCAGAAATGAAGAATTGAGAATGAAGAAAAGGGGACCCGGCTTTCTACATTCTGCATTCTACATTCTGCATTCTACATTCCACATTTCACATTCTGCATTCGTCATTCTTTCGGCATTGCTTTCAGCGCCTCGTAGGCTGGTCTTAGCCGCGTCTCCGGCCAATCGGGATAAATGATCGTCCACCAGTATTGCTCGTCGTCCTCCGTCCAGGATGGATCAGGGAAACCGATCACGGTCATGATGCTGATCCACGAAGACCAGTGCTCCTGAGCGTACCCAAACGCGCGCACCAGATAATCGGCCTGCGTCTGCTCGTCGACCGCGTGCCAGGCATATTCGGGATGGATGCGGTCCGTCGTCCAGCCCATCTCTAGCACCGCCACCTGCTTGTCAGCATCGCCGTACTTGACCATGATCGCGCGCAGGTCCTCGGCGTGACGGAACGAGAAGAATCGCTGCCCGCCGAGATCGGGATGGGCGACGACCTCATCGGGCGAGGCTTCGGGCGGCGCTTTGAAGCCGGGTGCGTGCACGCCCAGCAGATCGAAATAGGGCGCGGCCCCGGCCTGATACATCTTGTCGATGAACATGTCGTCGGGCATCACCGAGTCGGTCCACGTGCCGGTGGGAGCCATGCCCGCCGAGATCACCAGCGCGTCCGGGTCGGCGCGCTTGATGGCGATGTAGCACGCCTTGAGCAGTTCGACGTAGCCGGCCGGGTCGGGCGACTGGCCGCCCCACTCGCGCGACAGGTTCGGCTCGTTCCAGACCTGGTAGGCGTGGATGCGGCTCTTGTAACGATCGGCCAGGGTGAAACAGAAGTCGGCAAAGTCCTGCAAGTTAGCCGGCGGCGCGTTCTCCATCGGCTCACTGCCGGGAACCTGCGCCCAGAATGGCTGCCGGTCGATGCGCGCCAGCAGTTTCAGCCCGCGATTGTTCACCTTGCGCACCACCTCATCGGCGAGTGTCCAGGCAAAGTGCCCCTTGCCATTGCCCTCGATGTCGCGCCAGGCGAACTGCTGCTTGACCCAGGTGAAGCCCATGTCGCGGATCAGGTTGAGATCGCGCCGCGCAGTTTCCGGCTTCCACCACACGAACGCCTGCATCCCGTATTCGGGCGAATTCAATCGAGCACGCGGCCAGGAGGTGGGTGTGGGCGCAGGCGGCGGGTCAGAGGGGACATTCGACGCGCAGGCGGTGAGCAGGAGGCTGATCAAAATGAGCGTGATGAGAGTGCGTTGCATGTGATATTTGGGAACCCGGTTCCTCGCGTCCGGCGCGGTCTCCGGGCAGTCAGCGCCGAGGGATAAATCCCTCGGCTCAAAACATGAAAGTCGGCTCAAGCCGACTGACCTTACAGCCCGATTCATCGGGCTTCGCGTTTTGAGCCGGGAGATTGATCTCCCGGCCCCACCGCAGAGGAAAACGAATGCGGAATGCCATGCCGGATCATTCCGCATTCTACATTCTGCATTCCACTATTCATCAAGGGATGCCCAGCACTTCCTTCATAAAGCGGCGCACCGCCCGCAGCGTGGGCCGCTCGACGCCTTGTAGATCGGTGATGCTCCACGGCGCGGTGCGATCTTGCGCGCCCAGAGGCGATTTTTGCGCGAAGTCCAGGTTGAACAGGATCGCCAGCTTTACAAAGCCCCACTGGCGCATCAGGCTGAACGCCTGCACATCCCAATCGGCCTGCTCTTGCGCAGTGTTATCCAGCCCATATTCATAATCCTTGAGCGCCGTCGAACTGATGCCCTCGTACGACGCCCAGCCGAACTCGGTGACACACAGCGGTTTCTGCCTGCCGGTGATGGCGTAATAGTCCTCCAGCGTGCTGCGGAACGACCACGAAGGATGCGGGTTGTCGAACGGGCCACGGAATCTAGCGGTGGGATCGTTGTAGCCCGCATCGTGGCGATAATCGGGCGGCAGGTTGATGCCGTTCGCGTGCACGCCCACGCAGTCGGCGTATTGCAGAAAGCCGAGATCGGTCATGCGCCTCAAGTAAGGCTGATCGTCGCATCCCCTCGCATCGCATCCACCGCCGAAGTAACCGGTTGGCGAGAGCGCGCCGCTGATCACTATGATGTTGGGGGCTTTGGCCTTGATCGTCTGGTAAGCCAGTCTCAGCATTTCGACGTAACGTTCCGGGCTGACGGCTTGCGGATTCGTCTTCCACTCGGCATCGATGTTCTGCTCGTTCCACACCTCGATAGCGTGAATCTTGCCTTTGTAGCGATCGATGACTTCGCCGATGAATTGGGTATAGGTGTTCAGATCGTCCGGCGGGCCTTCCACGCCGCTTGCGCTCGGGCGCGACCATTCCGGCGCGGTAACGATGCTGAGCAGCACGCGCACGCCCTTCGCGTCGGCAGCGGTGATCACGCGATCGAACCCGCTCCAATCCATCTGCCCCTGCGCGGGCGAGAAGTCGCCCCAGCGCACCTGCTGCTTCACCCAACCCAGCAGCAGCCGATCTTTGATCAGGCCCATCGTGAAATTCGGATCGCCGACGAGCGCGTTCGACTGAATGCCGAACTCCAGCGACGGGTCTTGCAGCGGCGGGATCGTCGGCTGCGCGGGCGACTGAGGCTGGGCCGTCTCGACCGGCGCAGGCGTATCGACCGGCGCAGTTGTTGGCGGAGGCTGCGTCGGGACGATCACCGCCGTCGTCGGCTGCACGCCCGCCGCTAAGTTGTCGCCGGGGACAGGCGTGTTCTGCGCCGCCGATGGCGAACCGGCCGACGGGGTCGGATTGAAGAATGCCAGAAACACCAGGATCGCACCGGCGAGGATCGCCACCAGCCAGATGCCGATCAGCACCGGCAATGGCACGCGGTCCCAAAACGAGTTTCGTTCGTTGTTCATCATCTTGTCTCACTTGCAAAAGGATGAAGGCAGAGGGATGAGGGATGAAGTCCACTTCCGCCTTCATCCTTCATCCTTTCATTTGCATCCGTTCGCCGCGCACCAGTTCTGGACGGCCTGGAATACGGGCCGGCGTCCCAGCCCCATGTCGATGAAGCTGTACAGCGACGGGCTATCGACGATGCGCGTGGCCGGGCCGTAGTCGAGGTTGAACAGGATCACCAGGCGGCAGCCCCATTGCTTGCACAGTGTCATCCCCTCGGTGACCCAATCCGCCTGCTCTTGCTGACTGTTCTCGCCAGCCCACTCAAAGCCTGCAACCTGGCCGATGGTCTCCGACGAGGCGACGCCGAACTCGGTGAGACAGGCGGGTTTGCCGGTGATGCTCTGGTAGCCCTGCACGGTGTCGTAGAAGTACCACGAGTGGTGCGGCGGGGTGAACAGGCTGTCGTACTCGCCGCCCAGTTTCGCCGAAGGCGGCATACGCAGCGCATTGACGTGCGTGCCCACGCAGTCCATGTACTTCGTCGCGCCGGCGGCGACCATTTGTCGCAGGTACTCAAAGTCATCTACGGCGTGAACGCCGTTGTTCACACCGGTCGGCGCGAGGCCCGCGCTGATGACCAGGATGTTCGGGTCTTGAGCCTTGATCGCATTGTACGCGGCAGCCAGCATCTGCGTGTAGCGCTTCGCGTCGATCGCCTGTGGGCTGGTCACCCACTCGGTCACGATGTTCGGCTCGTTCCACACCTCGATGGCGTGGATACGGCCCCGGAACAGATCGGACAGCCCGCCGACCAGTTCGGCGAGTGCGGCGGGATCGTCCGGCGGGGCGTGCAGATCGCCAGTCCACGGATGCGTGCAGGGCGGCGACGTGACGATGCTCAACATGACCTTCTGGCCGGCAGCATTGGCCGTGTTGATCATCGTATCGAGCACACCCAGATCGGGTCCGCCGCAGTAGTAATCGTATTCGCCCCAGCGGAACTGAATCTTCACCCAGCCCAGCCCCATCTCGCTCGTGTAACCGACGATGCCCTGCGCACCTGCAGCGGTATCGACGTAGCCGTAGAAGTGGGCTTGAATGCCATATTGCGTCGGGCCACCTCCGGCCGGCGGCGCGACGGGCGGCGGCGCGGCGATCTCCTCGCCGACCTTGACCACGATGGTCAATTGATCGCCGAACGCGCCGTCTGCGTTGCGGAGTTGCCAGATGCCGGTGAACGAGCCGTCCTTGTCGCCCGACTTCATCGGCACGCTGATGTCCAGCGTATCGCCCACGTCCAGCGCGCCGACCTTCACCGGGCTCCTCCCGCCCAGCTGCGAGCCGCTGACGAAAGCCAGCTCGGTGTCCGCGCTCCACGCGCACGTGCCGTTGTTGCGAACCTTCCACGTCTTGGTGAAGTCTTTACCCTTGTCGAAGTGCGTGTTGTCCGGCACAGTCACATCGGCGACGTAGGTCGCGCCGGCGCAGGGGCCGGCCGGTTCCTCCGGTTCGCTCTTGCCGACGGTCACCGTCGCCACATCCTGGCTCACCGATTCGATCGCCGCCTCGACTGTGAAAGTGCCGTCGCGATCAGGCGTCCACACCAGATCGGCATTCGTCAGCGGGCGCGTCTGTTTCAGCACATTCGATTCGCCCTGCGCTGCGATCGACCACTCGACGTTCACCTCACTCTTGCCGATCACTTGGGTCTGCTGGCGATACGCCCGGATCGGCTCCAACAGGTTCGGCGCCGCATCCTGACCCTGCACGTCACGGATCACCACGCCGCGCAGGCGCAGGCCGGACAGCGCGTTGAGTTTGTAAGCCAGCGTCGCAGCGGTATGGATGTATGTTTGGCCGTCCATCGGCCCGGTCGCATACGCGCCGGTGTCCGGGTCGAAATCCACGTGCACAGTCGATCCTAAACTGAGCGTGAGCGATGTGCCGACCGTGGCGGAGATGGTGGACGGCGTCACGTCGACAAAGGCCGCGGCTGCCTCTGAAAATGAGAGCGGCGTACCCCAAAGCGCGTCGCGCGCGCTCGCCGCCGAGATCACCGGCTGAAGTTTATTGCGATCGACCCATGTCAAGGGCCAGCGCATCACATCCGCCACGATTCCATCAGGCTGATAGAAGCCAGGCTCGATAGGCAGCTCCAGTTGGACGACATCCGCCGCCCGGCCCACGCGCACCCAATCATAAGAGGTGGTGCCGGCCGCATCGGGCGCGGGCAATCGAACCACGAGCGATTTGCCCTGGACGTGCAGGGCCGCCGCCAACTCCTCGATGAGTGAAACGAATGCCCCGCTCGTATCGGCTTCCAGTTTCAGATTTCGATAGTCGATCACAATCCCGGCGAAGTTCGATCCGGCTGCGATCGATGACAGCGTCTCCACGTGTTTCTTGCGCGCCGCCTCGTCTTTCAACAAGGTCTGCACAGAGTCCGCATCGATCTGCCCATCCGATTTCACATTGCCGACCACCGGATACACCACGTACGGCGCATCCTCGTCGGGCGCGGCGGGCACAGGGCCGGTCACCGATCCGTTCGCGGCGACTTGCAGGCCGGGCGCGTACACTTCGGTGACGATGCCGGCGTACTCCGGCGCGAGGCCCGCCGTGTGCGGATCAGGCTCCGCGCCGATCGTCGGCGCGGCTGGAAGCGCGCGCACCCACGCGACGATCTGCGGTAAGTCGGGCAGATCGGCGATCAAGCGATCCGACGATCCGCCCAGCCAGGCCCAGCGCTCGCCGTCCCAACCGTACGCATCGAGCGACGGATCGGGCGCGGGGCTTTCCAGGTGAACCGGAATCGCCGTGTCGCCGCAGCGGCTGAATACCAGCGCCGAGCCTTGCATTCTCAGGTTCACCGGCAGCGCGCTGATCGCCGCCAGCACTTGCGCGTTCGCTTCGAGCGCCAGGTCGGCTTCGGCCAACACGGCCCGGTTGAAACGCAGCTCGACAGCATCGGGCGCAATCGCGACGGTCACGCCATCGTCGAGTATGAGCGGCTGGTTCGCCACCACCGTGTGCGCGCCGCAGGCCGGAGACGCGCCCGGTTGTGCGATCAGCACTGCCGCCGCGCCGAGGATGAGAAGCGCGACGATGACAACAACAGGGATCAGAAAACGTCGGGGTAATGACTGCATATACTCTCTCTTCGTTCTTAGCGCGGCCCTCCGCCGCAACCAAAGTATGGGACACGGATGAACGCAGATGCACGCCGATCCTGGTGCTATCTGCGTTCATCCGCGTGAATCAGCGTCCAAACATCCGCCGCGAGCAAGGGCGCATCGGGCGACAGACAAAAGGCGAGCCTGTGCTCGCCCCCCGTTCGACCCTAGAGGCTGTCTGAAAACCTCAAAATACGGTGCTCTGTCCACCGCGTCCTCGCGGTGGACACCCGCGAGACGCGGGCTTCGAGCAACTTTTCAGACAGGCTCTTAGTGCAACCGCGCCACCTATCGCCCACCTAAGGAGCCGTCAAAGAATAAGTCCGCCTGTCACCCTGAGAATCCCACAGCGCCGGGTGGCGATAGGCTCGAAGAAAGAAACTTGCGCGCTGCGTGCCTGCGCGGCGATGAATTCGCCGCACTACCCCGCTGCGCCCGATGAATCGGGCTAGTCGGATTCATCCGACGCTGTTGTGTAGCCCGCCGAGTTCATCGGCGGGCGCACGCCGGCCATGGCGCAAGTTTCTGGGTAGCGCAGCGAAGGGTCTCGGCTTGTCGGGCA
>DATBWU010000384.1:0-9030 GCA_036514635.1 Anaerolineae bacterium
CCTTAAGTCATCAGTAGTCAGTAGTCAGTCGCCAGTAGTCAGTCGCCAGTGGTCAGCCGTCGGTCGCCAGAATCTGACTACTGACGACTGCTAACTGACTACTGAATAAAGCATCGATCTTCGGCAGCATCTCGGCATCGCGATAGTGCATCAACTGAATCGCTTGGGCCGGGCATTCGGCGGCGCAGATGCCGCAGCCGTGACAGATCGCCGGCTCGATGAACGCCGCGCCGACGATATTCCCCACGCCCGCGAAGTTCGATGTCACTTTTGGCACGTCGTACGGGCAGGCGCGCACGCAGGTAAGGCATCCGACGCACCGGGCGGCATCCACCACGGCGACGCGCGCGTTGGTCAGCACGCTATCCTTCGAGAGGATCGTCGCCGCACGCGCGGCCGCCGCCTGCGCCTGCGCGATCGTCTCGTCGAGGAACTTGGGATAGTGCGCGACGCCGGCCATGAAGAAGCCATCCGAAGCGAAATCCACCGGGCGCAGCTTGGGATGCGCTTCCAGGAAGAAACCGTCCATGTCCAGCGGAACTTTGAGGCGGGCAGCCAGCTCGTGCGCGCCGGGCGACGGGACGATCGGCGTGCTGAGGACGAGCAGATCGGGCCGCAACTCGAAGTCCCGATCCAGGATTGGCTCCCACACACGAATGACGATTTCGGAATTCGGATTTTGGATTTCGGATCGCTGACTCGCCGTCTCGCTGATGTGAACCTCGGGCTTGCGATCGAAGTCGTAGCGGATGAACCTGACTCCGGCTCGCCGCGCTTCGGTGTACAGCCGCTCTTTGAAGCCGTAGGTGCGGATGTCGCGATAGAGGATCGTGATCTGCGCCTGCGGATTGTGTTCCTTGAGTTTGAGTGCGTTCTTGAGCGCAGTCGAGCAGCACAGGCGGGCGCAGAATTTCTCGGCGGGGCCGACGCACTGGATCATCACAACGGAAGTTGGAAGTTGGATGTTGGATGTTGGATCGGCCAGCAGTGCCTCGAACTCCAATTGCGTCACGATGCGTGGGTCTTTGCCGTAAAGATATTCGCGCCCTTTGTATTCCACACCGCCCGTCGCCACGATGGTCACGCCGTGATGCACCTCCTGCCTCATGCCTCTCGCTTCCTGAATCACGCTCGTGAAGTTGCCCTTGAAGCCTCCCGTCTCCATCACCTCGGCTTGCAGGTAGACACTGATGAGCGGATGATGCGTCACGCGCTCGACCAGTTCGGCGAGATAGGCTTGCGGGCTTTTGTCTTCGCCGCCGGAGAAGTAATGCAGATGGCGCAAATTGCCGCCGAGCTGGTCGGTCTTCTCGACGAGATGCACGGGAAAGCCCTGCTCGGCGAGAGCCAGCGCGGCGTTCATGCCTGCCGCCCCGCCGCCGATGATCAGCGCCGCGCGCTGGATGGGGACCTCGGATGTTTGCAACGATTCCAGTTCGGCCGAGCGCGCCGCCGCCATGCGCACCAGCGTCTTGGCCTTCGCCGTCGCTCCGTCCCAATCGCCCGGATGCACCCACGAGCACTGGTTGCGAATGTTCGCCATCTCGAACAGATACGGGTTGAGGCCGGCCTGCCGGATGGCATCTTGAAACAGCGGCTCGTGCGTGCGGGGCGTGCAGGATGCAACCACCACGCGGTTGAGACCGAGCTCCTTCACCCGCGCGATAATGTGCCGGATGCTGTCCTGCGAGCAGGTGTAGAGGTTGTCCTCGGCATGAACGACCCCGGGCAGCGACCGGGCGTACTCGGCCACGTTGGGCACATCCAGGTAACCGCCGATGTTCGATCCGCAATGGCACACGAACACGCCGATGCGCGGCGCTTCGTCGGTCACGTCGCGCTCCGGCGCATACTCGCGCTGCCGGGTGAGTGTGTGTCGCGCGCTCGCCAGGCGGCGCGCCGCCGCCGCCGCCGCGCCCGAGGCCTCCATCACCGTTTCGGGAATGTCCTTAGGTTCGCGGAACGGCCCGGCGACGTAAATGCCCGGGCGGCTCGACTGCAACGGATCGAAGAACGTGGTGTGGCAGAAGCCGTAGGCGTCGAGTTCGATGCCGAGGTCGCGGCCCAGTTTCTTGACCGAATCCGAGATTTCCATGCCGACCGACAGCACGACGAGGTCGAACTCTTCCTCGACGATGGACGAAGGACGAATGACGGACGATGGCTGGCTTTCATCCTCCGTCTTTCGTCCTTCGTCTGCAACTCCATACCGAAGTACGAGATTGTGCGTGACCGGGTCTTCGCGCACCGCCGAGATGCGGCAGCGGGTGTACTTCACGCCGTATTTCTTCTCGGCGCGGCGATAGTATTCCTCATAGCCTTTGCTAAAAGCGCGCGTGTCCATGAAGAACACCCGGCAAGTACAGGCGACCGGGCCGGTCGCCCGTACCTGCCCGTCGCCTGCACTCTCACCATTGGCAAGGGTGTGGCTCTCGGCCTTGGCGTGCTCGACGGCCATGATCGCCTGCTTGGCTGCGTACATGCAGCACACCGACGAGCAGTAGTCGTGCGTCTGATCGCGGCTGCCCACGCATTGCAGGAAGGCGATCTTCTTCGGGCTGCTACCATCCGACGGGCGTTTGACGTGCCCGCCGGTCGGGCCGGAAGCCGATAGTAGTCTCTCGAATTGCAGCGCGGTGACGACGTTGGGGTAGCGCCCGAAGCCGTACTCTTGCGAGAGTTTGGCATTGTAGACCTGATAGCCGGGTGCGAGGATCACCGCGCCCACGTTGACTTCTTCGATCCGCTCGACTTCGTCGTGGTTGATTGCTTTAGCGCCGCAGACGTAGACACAGCTCAGGCATTCCGAGCAGACTCCGCACGCGAGGCAGCGCGCGGCCTCGGCCCGCGCCTGCTCTTCCGTGTAGCCGCGCTCGACCTCGGCGAAGCTGCCCTGCCGCCGCTCGACCGGGATCATCGGCATTGGGACGCGTGGGATCGTATGGACTTCGCCACGTTGAAGTCTGCCTTCGACCTCGGGCCGCGTCATCTTGACGACCGGCAGATCGGGCGCGAACTTTGGCTCGAGTGGCTTGCCGGACAGGTAGCGATGGATCGTCGCGGCGACTTTGTGCCCGGCGGCGACGGCTTCGATGACGAACGCTGTGCCGGTCGTCGCATCGCCCGCGGCGAATACGCCGGGCCGCGTCGCGGCAAACGTGTTCGGGTTAATAGCAATCGTCTGCTGGCGGGTGATGCCCACACCGGCATCGTCGGGGATGAAAGCCAGACCGGCGCGCTGGCCGATCGAGAAGATCAGCATGTCGCACGGAATGACGTGTTCAGAGCCGGGTTCCGTTTCGAGCATCAACTTGCCTTCGGCATCGAACTCCATGAAAGTGACATTCACACATTCGACGCCGGTGACGTGCCCGCTCTCGTCGAGGATGCGTTTGAAGGAGCGCGCCGGGTAGATCGACACGCCTTCTGCTTCGGCTTCTTCGATCTCCCACGGGTGCGCCGGCATTTTCTCGCGCGATTCGAGGCAGGCCATCGCGACCGACGCCGCGCCGAGACGGACGGCAGTGCGCGCGCAATCGATCGCGACGTTGCCGCCGCCGAGGACGAGGACGCGACGATTTTGAATCTCGGATCGCGGATCGCGGATGTCGGATATTGGATTCTGCAATCCGCATTCCGCATTCCGCATTCCGAAATCGGCCAACCGCACATCCCTGAGGAATTGCGTGTTGACCAGGACTTCAGGCAGGTCCGCGCCGGGGATGGGCAGTTTCTTTCCCTCATGCGCGCCGACGGCGATGAGGACAGCGTCGAAGCCCTGCGCGAACAAATCGTCGAGGTTGTTGATCGTCGTGTTCAGTCGCAGGTCGACGCCGAGATCGATGATGTCTTGCACTTCGCGATCGACGATCGCGGCCGGCAGGCGATACTCCGGCACGCCGACGCGCAGCATCCCGCCCGCGACCGGCAGCGCCTCGAAGGCTGTCACACCATAGCCCAGGGTCACCAGGTCTTTGGCGGCGGTCAGGCCGCACGGCCCTGCGCCGATGATCGCCACGCGCTGCGGTCGAGTCTGCGGGATACGCTGCACGGGTTCGTGCTCTTTCGAGTGCGCCCAGTCGGAGACGAAACGCTTCAGCGCGTGAATGTTCAGCGGCTCGTCCACCAGGTTTCGATTGCAGGCCAGCTCGCAGCGGTGATTGCAGATGCGCCCGCAGATACCGGGGAAGGGGTTGTCTTCTTTGATGACGCGCAGCGCGTCGGCGTAACGCCCCTCGCGGATGAGAGCGATGTACCCCTGGGCGCGTTGCCCGGCCGGGCAGGCATCGCGGCATGGGGCGATGCCTTTCTTCTCGATGGCATACGCGGCGGGGATGGCCTGCGGGTACAGTCGATAAGCGGCGCGGCGCGGGGCGAGACCCTCGTTGAAGTCGTCGGGCAGGACGATCGGGCAGACTTTCTCGCAGTCACCGCAGCCGACGCATTTGAGCGGGTCGATGTAGCGCGGCTTGCGGCGCAGGCGCGCAGTGAAGTCGCCAGCCTCGCCCGACAGGCCGATCACTTCTGTGTGGGTCAAGATATCGATGTTGAGGTGGCGGCCGGTCTCGACGAGTTTGGGCGAGATGGTGCACATGGCGCAGTCGTTGGTGGGGAAGGTCTTGTCCAACTGCGCCATGTGCCCACCGATGGCCGACTTGGCTTCGACGAGATATACCTTGAAGCCCTGCTCGGCCAGATCGAGCGAGGCTTGCATCCCGGCGATACCGCCGCCGACGACCATTACCGCGCCAACGGGTTGCTGTTCAGTTCTTTCGGCGCTTACCTGATCCATCGTGATCCTTCGCCAATCAAAGGATGAGGGATGAGGGATGAAGGATGAAGTTTTCGGCTTATCCTGTCCGAGAGCGTCTGCCTCGGAATCCCATGTCCTCGTCCCCGCCTTCTTCCGTCCTCATCCCTCCGCCTTCATCCTTCGCCTTCAGCGGACTAGGCCCGAGTTGGCGAATGCGCTCCGTCATCGTCCGTGCTGCGTTGGCAAAGGCGTGCGCCTGGCTGCCTGACATGAAGAACATGTCCAGCCGCTCGCCGCCGAGACCGATCTCATCCAGAATCTTCTTCGCGCGCTGCAATCGGGCGCGCCCGCGCTCGTTGCCGCGCACGTGGTGGCAGTTGCCGATCGGGCAGGCGACCACGTACACGCCGTCGGCCCCCTGCTCGAAGGCCTCCAGCAAGTAACGGATGTCGGTCTTGCCGGTGCAGGGCAACCGGACGAACTTGACGTTCGCCGGGTATTGAATCCGCAGCGCGCCGGCCGTATCCGCCGCCATGTAACCGCAGTAGATGCAGTAGAAAGCCGTTATCTCCGGCTCGAATGACTGAAGGCTCATCCTCAATCGCTCTCTTGCCGAGACTGGAATTCGATCCACGAATCTACGCGAATGAATTAGTGAAGATTCGTGGATCAGAGGGCAGCCAACTCCCCAGCCCCCCGATCGATCGGAGCATCATCTGCTCGTCCGTATAGTTGACCAGTTGAATCGCATTCGCCGGGCATTCGCCGGTGCAGGTGCCACAGCCCTGGCACTGAGCCGGATCGATGTACGCCGCGCCGCCGAGGCCGCCGACACCTTTGCGCCCGTCTTGCCGAATCACCTGCGGGATCGCAAACGGGCACGTGCGCGTGCAGGTCAGACAGCCGACGCACCGGGCCGGATCGACCCAGGCGACGACGCCACCCAGGTGCAGCGATCCCTGCGCCAACAGCGTCAGTGCGCGTGCCGCCGAAGCCAGCGCATGGCTGATGGCTTCTTCGAGAAACTTGGGATAGTGTGCCATGCCTGCCAGGAAGATGCCCTCGCGCATGAAGTCCATCGGGCGCAACTTCAGCTGCGCATCTTCGAAGAAGCCTTCGTGGGATAGTGGCACGCGCAGCATCTTCGCCAGTTCGCGCGTGCCGGCTGCCGGCGCAACGGTCATGCTGATCGGGACCAGATCGGCAGGCAGCGCCAGCCAACGGTTGAGCGACAGATCGCGCACGCGCACCTGCAATCGATTGCCGTCGCCCACAACCTTCGGCGGCTCGTCGTCGGTGTAGCGGATGAAGACCACGCCCAACCTGCGCGCTTCGGTGTAATACTCTTCGCGGAAGCCGTAAGTCACGATATTCTTATACAGCACACTGACCCGGCACGCCGGGTTGAACAGCTTGAGGCGGATCGCGTTTTTCATCGTGTTCGTACAGCACACGCGCGAGCAATATTCCGGCATGCCGTCGGGCCGCACGCACTGAATCATCACCACGTCTTTGAGCGCGGCGATCTCAGCCGGGTGGTGAATGATCTTTTCTTCGAGTTCGCGCTGGGTCATCACGCCGGGCCAGTCGAGCAGCGGATGCTCGTGCGTTTCGCGCCCGCCGGTGGCGACGATCGTCACGCCGTGCTCGATGTACAGCCGGTCGACCGAGGCATCGGGGTGACGGGTTCGTAGCTCCGACCGAAATTGTCCCATGTGCCCGGCATGGCGAGCGACCTCGGTGCGTGTATGAATCTCAATGTGCCGGTGCGCACGGACACGGTTCACCAGGTCGCGCAGCAGACGCTGCGGATCGTAGCCCTCGGCGACGTAGTACAGGTTCAGCAGATTTCCGCCCAGCATCTCGGTGCGCTCGACCAGATGCACCTGGTAACCGCTGTCGGCGATCACCAGTGCGGCGGTCATGCCGGCCACGCCGCCGCCGATGACTAAAGCCGATGGCTGGCGCGGATACCTGTCCTTGCGAACCGGCTGCGCGACCAGAGCACGACCGGCGGCAATGCGCACCAGCTCGTGCGCCTTGCGATCGGCGAGGCGGCCCTGCGTTCGATGGACGCGGCTGCATTGCTCGCGCAGGTTGACCAGTTCCAGCAGGTAAGGATTCAGTCCGGCCAGGCGCATCGTGCGCTGGAAGAGCGGCTCGTGAGTGCGGTTGCTGCACGCGGCGATCACGACACGATTCAGATCGGCTCCGTGGATACGCGCCCGGATGTGGTCGAGCGTATCGGGGAAGCAGGCGAAGTCCACCACCTCGGCCAGCGCCACGCCCGGCCATCGAGCGGCGTGCTGCGCCAGGCTTTGCAGATCGATCACTTCGCCGATCGTGCGCCCGCACGAACAGGCAAACACGCCGACGCGCGGCGCTTCTTGGGTCACGTCGCGTTCCGGCGGCAGGTTGTTCGTCGCCAGGAACGGCCATTCGCGCGAGTAGGGATATGCGCCCAGTTGATCGTTGAGCAGGCGCATCACCTCGGCCGCCGCGCCGCTGGCGTCGATAATCGTTTCGGCGATCTCCTTGGGCGAGGAGAACGCGCCGCACACGAACACGCCCGGCCGCGAGGTCTGGAGCGGCGTGAACTTGTCGGTCTGGCAGAATCCATATTCGTTCAGTTCAATGCCGAGCAATCCGGCCAGCTGCCGCGCCGTATTCGGCGGCTGCAGACCGGCCGCCAGCACGACCATCTCGAAATGTTCCTGGCGCAGTGCGCCGTCGGGTGCGGCGTACTGTAGCCATAGATCATGCGTGGCCGGGTCTTCGCGGATGGCAGACACGCGGCAACGAATGTATCGAATGCCATAACGCTCGCGCGCGTTGGAGAAGTAAGTGCTATATTCTTTGTTGAAGGCCCGCTCGTCCATGATGAAAGTGCAGCAGTCCACGTCGTCGCCCAGGCGCTGCTTGGCGAGAATCGCTTCTTTCGTAGCAACCATGCAGCAGATGGACGAGCAGAACGTGTTGTTCTGATCGCGCGAGCCAATGCATTGCAGCCAGGCGATCGAGCGTGGCGCTCGATGATCCGAAGGGCGTGTGACGAGGCCCTCGGTCGGGCCGGATCGACTGGCCAGGCGCTCGTACTGCAGCGCGTGCACCACGTTCGGGTAACGACCGTACCCAAATTCCTCAAGCTCGGTAGGGTCGAATGCCTGAAAGCCCAGCGCCAGGACAATCGCGCCGACTTCGATCGTCATCAGGCGAGGCGGCTCATTCAGATCGATGGCCTGGCTCGGACAGGCGGCGACGCACTTGCCGCAGGTGTCGCAATATGGCCCTCGATCGATGACGTAGGTGTCGGGAGCCGCACGCGCCGCAACCTTGTAGGCGGCCTTGCGCCGGGTCATGCCCTGTTGATAGTCGTCCGGCACTTCAACCGGGCATACTTCCGCGCACCGGCCACAATCGATGCAGCGGATCGGATCCACGTAACGCGGCTCCTGGCGCAGCGACACGGTAAAATCGCCAGCCTGGCCCGCCATGTCGATGACGTGCGTGTTCGTCAGGATTTCGATGTTGGGGTGCTGGTTGTGCTGGATGTAGGCCGGGGAAATGGAAGGGCGGGTGCAGCCATAACCGTGATCGGGAGTGCCCCGGCACAATACGCAGTCGTGCTGAGGAAACATGTAGCCGAGCTGCGCGACGCGACCGCCCAGGCAGGGCGTGTGCTCGATGAGAAAAACCTTTAACCCGGAGTCGGCCAAATCGAGCGCGGCACGCATCCCTCCGATGCCGCCGCCAATAACCATGGCAGCAGCGATGGGTCCGTCGTGAGCCTGGCCGGGTCGGGAATTCGCCACGCGCTTCCTTAGTCGGTGCTACCTACCGCCGCACGACGCTCGCTTGAGCACCCACACCCCCTAAGACGGGGCCATTTCGTCTATTTTGATGATCCACCTATATCTAACACAAGTGCTTTCTGTAAGCACATCCCAATGACTTTTGTCCGCCTGAGCGTGAAGGGGCGTTTTCTGGGGAATGGCCGCTGAAAATGGCCTTCTCCCTTTGCCAGACAGCCTTCATCCACCCATGCCGGAAGAGACCCGCCTGCTTGCCTTTCAAGACGTACAATGATAGCCTTAGAGCCTATCCGAAAAGCCGCCAAATTAACCACCAAGACACGACCCCCTGAAGGGGGCAAGCGACACCAAGGTTTCTCCAGGTTTTCTTCGCGTCGCCCGCCCCGCGTTTTTTGCGGGGTGGTGACTCGCCTAGCGCGCCCCCGACGCGAAGCGTCGGATACGCCCTGTCCGCTGCGAAGCAGC
>DATBWU010000385.1:0-2423 GCA_036514635.1 Anaerolineae bacterium
CGCAAACGGCGGCTTGCTGCCTTCGGTGAGCGTCGTCCGAATCAGATCGGCATAGGTACTCAACACCGCCTGACACGGATCATCAGGAGCCAACTGGTCAATCGCGCGGCACACGTATCTTCTCAATAAATCGTGGAAGGCTTAGGCAGCATTCCACGACGCACCCAGCCGAAGTTGGGCGGCCCGTTTCGCAATCAAGTCGGCCAGTCGGGGTACCTGATGGATACCCGCCACCCGATCGTAAACATACGTGTAGAAACTCACCCCCAGTTTCTTGGCGGTGGCCGCGAGCGTCATGAAGGTGTCCCAGGCTTTCTTGCCGTCTTCAGTGCGTGGCCCGAAGCTCACATCGCGTTTGCGGACGCGCCGCCGGGCCGCCAGTTCTGCCGGGTTGTTATGCAAGGGAATCTCAGGATGCTTCAGCACCATGAGCAGGGAATCTTTCTTAGCTTGGGTCTTGGCAATGCGGTCGTCCAAGGCCGCATAGCCGGTCGTCGTGGCGAACAGGTCATCGAACTGTTGGGACAATTGTGCCGCGCCGTCCGCCGTGGGAGTCTGTGGGTATTTCAGGAGGTCGTCGTACAGGTCCCAATACTGTCCCAGCAGGTCGTCCAGCAACTCGCGGTGATGAGGCACCACCGGATTCAGCTTCTTGTAGTGTCGGGCATCATGGATCCAACACAAGGCGAGTTCTTCCGTCAATCGCTTGAACTGGTCGGCATCGTCACAGACGAGCAACTCGACCACGGGGAACTCTTGTTGCGTATGATAGGCGGCGACCGCCGCCGCCTCCAAAATGCGACGGCGCGATTGACTGCCCAGCGTGGGCAGAGACGCCGCCAGCCACCGAGTCAACTCGGGTTCGCTCAACACTTGGTCTTGGGGCAACTGCTGCAAGGCCGCGATGGTGGTCGCCGGCAAGCCTACCGGCGCCAGCCACGCATACGCTTCGGCATTGAGACGGAAGGTCAGTTCACGACCGTTGAGCAGGGCCTCCAGCACGGCCAGCCGATCCTTCTTGTCGGTCGTCACGTAGGCGGTGTACAGGGGGTTGCACACGGTATGACAGTGTTCATTCACGCCATTGACCCGTGTGCCCGTCTCATCCATGTTCTGCCACGGGCTACTGCGCAGCCCAGCCGCATACACGGCCTCCTTTTCGGCGTGGAAGTCATCCTGATCTTTGATCAGCAGATTCGAGACTTCGCCCTCCGAGATGAACACCCCGACATGCTGGAAGAACTCGCTCACCTTCGGCTCGCTCATGTTGGCCGCGTGATACAAGACCACGGTCAGCGCTTTGACCCCTGGCCCAAATTGCCCAGCGTACCCCGGCGGCAACTCGGCCAGATACGCTTTGCGCTCCCGCGCCGAGTAGAACTTCTCTTTCCGAAACAGCACGTTGTCTGTCTGGATCTGGATGTCTTGCACGATGACGTCGGCGTAGCCTTTGAACTCGGCGTCCGCGGGCAGTTGAGCCGGGTCAACTTTCAACACTTGCTCTCGGTCAACCCGGATGCGCTCAACTTTGCTGCCCTTCTTCCACGCCTGGCTCTGGTGACGCTCACGTTCCGACGAATGATTCGTCGCAGCGGGCGGGGACGCCGAGCGATTCGGCTTGATCTGAGGCTGGCCCTGCTCGCCCTTGAGCCGGTTGATCTCATCGCGCAGACGTTGGTTCTCTTCGCGCAAGGCGCGGTTTTCCGACGCCAGCGCCTCCACCCAGTTGAGCAACTTGATGATGGCTGGTCGGGCTCCTTCAAGGTCTTGGATCGTATTGGGATCAAAATCCTCGAGCATGGGATTACCGGCCTACGGAAGCGTCTCGATAGCGTTGAGCCTAAACCAGAACCGCGCCCTTGTCCAGTGTCTCTTGCCGTGAGAAGTCAGGCTGACCATTACTTGCATGACAATCAGCCGAGTCTCCTTTTCCTCGATGTTTCGAATGTGCCCCTTATTCGAACAGGCGATGAGTCGAGTCGTTACCGCAATTTACCCTTTGTGTCACAATGAGTGAGACAACTCTCCCGTATAATTTAGTGTAGAGGGCGAAGGAGAAAAACGATGTCTCACAACGAAGCAGCACACCCCCACTCGGGCAACGGGCAGGTCCATACACAGCCCGATCCCGAAGTCGTGGCCAAAGCCGAACGGCGGCGCTTTAGCGCGGAATACAAGCGGCGCATCCTCCAGGAAGCGGAGACCTGCACGCAGCCGGGTGAAGTCGGCGCCCTGCTGCGCCGCGAGGGACTATACTCGTCGCATCTGACCACCTGGCGCCAGCAACGCCGACGCGGCGAACTGCACGGGCTGACGCCCGCCCAGCGCGGACGCAAAGCCGACCCGCCAGCGGCTGAGATCGCCCGGTTGCAGCGCGAGAACGAGCGCCTGCGGGCCCAACTCGAGCGCGCCGAGTTGATCAT
>DATBWU010000386.1:0-3173 GCA_036514635.1 Anaerolineae bacterium
AACAGCCTTCATAAAAAACGGCAGGAATGTAAGCCTAATTCCCTTTGCCAGAGCAATCCTTTTTTCCTTTTCCCTGAGTTTCGCCGATCCTCTTGGCTGACGATGACGAGGAAAGTGTAGTTGCTGCTGTACGGCAGCAGACCCTGCATCTCTATCTCGCCGTGGACAAGCAGGTCGAGCGCGGCTTCAAGCCTTAGGGACGGGTTGCTTTCGGAGGGGTGTCGGGAGGAAGCGTGGTCGGGCATACGCGTTCCATCCGAATCATACGGTGACGAGCATGCGGCTGTGGCCGTTGCGCTTGGGGCAGAAGTGGCCTTCGGGGTCTTCAGGACGACCGCACAACGGGCACGTGGGGCGGCCGCGCGCAGCGATTTCCAACGCGCGATCGGCCATGGCGCGCATTTGTGCGCGGGTCGCCCAGAAGCGCGCGATGGAAGCTGACTCGGGCGGTGTCTCTGCCGGTGTCTCGGCCTCAGAATCCTCCGCCGCCAGCTCATGTGCCACCAACACGATCAGATCGCTCTCCGTATCGTAGCCCAATCCTAGCTGAGCCACGCGGAAGTTCGGCTCGAACGGGCCGCGCAGCTCCAGATCGAGCGGGCCGACGGAACCGCCTTCCGAGTCGGTGGGGAACTTGGTATTGATCTCGTCGAGGAATTGATGAATGCCACGCGCCAGCATTTGCACCTGTTCCTTCTCGGCGATGAGCGTGACAATCTCGTCGAGCGTGCGCGCCTGAATGTAGAAGACACGGCGACCGGGTTCGCCGACTGCGCCCGCCGTGATAGCCATGACTGGATTCAATTCGTACACCTTCTCGGGCATGACATCCTCTTTTCACCGCAGAGCCGCCGAGGCTACAGAGTGGTCTTAGGGCCTGTCTTCAAGCCTTCCTGCAATGTCATTCTGAGGCGCGGAGCGCCGAAGAATCTCTCCGTTTACGCCGAAAGGTGAGATTCTTCGCTCGCTGCGCTCGCTCAGAATGACAACCGAGCAGACTTTGAAGACACTTTCTTAGAGCCTCTGCGCGCCTTTGGCGTCTGCGTCTCAGCGGTGAATCCCCTGGATCACTTTCGGTGTCCGTTGCGCGAGGGCGTGGTCAGCGGGCCGGTGTCGTTCAGGCGCAGCAGGCGCACGCCGAAGCGTCCCCTATCCAAAATCGTCACCGACGCGGGTGCGATCATCAGGCGCTGAAAGGTATCCAGCGGCATACCGATGAAGTGCGTGACGATGGCCTTGATCACGTCGCCGTGCGAGAACAGTGCCACGACGCCCGTGGGATGCCCGGCGGCGACCCTTTCAACGGCGGCGACAGCGCGGCTCTGCATCTCGCGTATCGACTCGCCGTTGGGAAAGCGCCACAGGCTCGGCGTGGTCTGCACGATCGACCATTCCTTTTTCTTCGACAACCGGCTGAGCGGCTTGCCTTGCCAGTCGCCGAATTTCACCTCGCCGAGGTCCGGTATTTTGATCACCTTCAAGCCGCGCGCGTGCGCCAACGGCGCGGCCGTTTCCAGTGCCCGTTCGAGCGGGCTGCTGTAGATGGCGTCGAACTTGACCGGTGCGAGCCGTTCGGCCAGTGCCACGGCTTGCTGCTGGCCCGTCTCGCTGAGATGCACGTTGGGCAGCCAGCCGGCGAGTTTCTTGTCGGCCCAATCGGTGTGGCCGTGACGAATCAAGAAGATTCGAGTCATAGACGTTGTCCGTTCTGAGGTGGCAAGTGCCGGTCACCCGATCGAGCCACGCGAAAATTGTACCACGCTGCGGAAGTGAGTGACAACACCTCACCCTCACCCCTGGCCCCTCTCCCTCTCCTGCGCCGCAGGAGAGGGAGAGGGGTGGCCGACAGGCCGGGGAGTGGGTGAGGTCAGCCGCTGTGCCGGATGTGGACGATCTCGCCATCCTTCACGACGTAGTCTCTTCCTTCCAACCGCAGTTTGCCTTTGACCCTGGCTTCGTTCAGGCCGCCCAGATCGACCAGGTCTTGATAGGCGACGACCTCGGCGCGGATGAAGCCCTTGGCGAGATCAGTGTGGACGGCCCCCGCGGCTTCGACGGCGGTGGCGTGCTTGCGGATGGTCCACGCGCGGACTTCGTCCTCGCCGACGGTGAAGAACGACTGCACGCCGAGCAGATCGTATGACAGCCGGATCACTTTAGTGCGACTGAGCTCGGCGATGCCATACTCTTGCATGAATAGCGCGGCGTCGTCCGGCGAGAGTTGGGTCATCTCGTGTTCGAGTTTCGCGTTGAGCGACACGACGGCGGTCTTGGCGGGCACGCCAGCCGGCGTCGGCGCGCGTCCGTCTTCGCCCGTGTTGACTACGATCAGCATTGGCTTGAGCGTGAGCAGACCGTAGCCGCGCAGGCCTTGCTCTTCCTCGGCGGTCAGGCTCAGGCCGCGCAGCGGCTTTTCCGCTTCCAGGGCTTCCCTGAGCCGCGTGAAGAGCGCCTGCTCTTTCACTGCGTGCTCGCGGTCGGGCGCACCTTTCTTGATGCTCTGGTCGATGCGCTCCAGTCGCCGCTCGACTGTGCCGAGATCGTTCAACAGGAACTCCGTGTCCAGGATCGCCATGTCGCGCAGCGGATCGATCGAGCCTTCGCTGTGCGGCACGCCGGGATCGTCGAACGCGCGCAGGATGTGGACGAAGGCATCCATCTGCCCGACCTGGTTGATGAACGGCCCCGGCAGGCCGCTCTTGCCCACGCCTTTCTCCAGCCCGCCCACGTCGGCGTAGGTGATTTTGGCGTAGACCGTCTTGCGCGGATTGAACATCTTGCTCAGGACGTCGACACGCGAATCGGGCATGGAGGCGACGGCCGTCTGAATCTTCAGTTGCCCGGCGGAAAATGTGGCGACGGCTTTCTCGCCGCCGGCCAGCGCATGGAACAGCGTAGTTTTGCCGCTTTGGGGAAGTCCGACGATTCCAATTTGCATGTGCCGGATTATCCCCGATGCGCGCAGGCTCGTCAAGAAAGCCTTGCGAGCACAGGACTTTGAGGCGCTTGCTTTATTGGCGCGCGCTTGTATACTATACCCGGTTTATCGTGTGCTGCTCACCCGTGCCAGGATAACATTCCCCAAACATGTATCGACGAATCGGCCTGAGCCTGCTAATCGCCTTACTGTTCAGCCCGGCGATGGTCGTGGCCGCGCAGATCGGCGGGCCGAA